>CAKZUV010000252.1 GCA_937921555.1 uncultured Saprospiraceae bacterium | reverse complement strand
CGTCATCTTGGCTAGGAAGAATTTAAGCTAGACGAGTTAAAAAACGTAGACATAGCCTAGCTATGGCGAGGCTTTTTAACGAAGTATAGCTTAAATTCTTTTAGCCACAGATGTGGAAGTTATTATTTGATCGTTACTTAAATTCAAAAAAAAATGGCAGTTCCCCAACGCACATTTACGGAATGATCCCAGCGGGATCAAATTATGTTAGCCGAGATTCGAGGCCCCGCGTTTGATCGATCCCAACGGGATCGCATTATTTTTTGAAGAGCGAATTTGTAAAATAAATACATCAGCGCTGATGAAATTTCAAAAAGGATCAGTCGTAAATAAAATCTAATATGCAGCCATTTTTTAATGAAAAACCTGGCCAACAACCTATCTTAAAATGCATACCCCACCTTCAGCACCACCGTCCTTGGCAGCACCGGAACAACCATAAAGCTAGCCTCCGGATTTTCAGCGACAAACTCCTGCGTTGCCGCGTTGGAACTACTGCCAAATTCATTCAGACCAAACGAGTACATCAGTCCGGTACTGTTCAATAAGTTGTTACAAATCAGCGACATCGAAATATGTCTGGATAACTGACCACTTATACCGGCTCTGAAGGTGCTAAAACCGGGAAGCTGGTGTGCGTTGGCGACGTTGGCTTGCCGCTCACCAAGGTAACGCCACGCGGTAAACAATTGATAATTTTTAATTTGATAAGTTGGAATAAACTCCAGTGTTAATTTAGGTTGGTGAGGCAATTCATTCCCGGAGTAATCCAGAATCTGATCGTCTTCCGTTTCAAAACTACCGGCTGTATCATAAACCGTAAATTTGGTAGCCGTGGCATTTTGCAAAGTAGTTAAAAATCGAAAACTCAAAGCGGGTAAAGGTTGCCAGGCGGTTTCCAGTTCTAAGCCAACAGTTGTTGTTTTATTGATTTGTTCGGGGGTGAAAAAGATACCTTCCATTCCTGATTGGTCAAAGACAAATTCTGAAAAACCTATATTATTTAGCTGACTCCAGAAGGCAGTTGCAAAAATACTGATGTTTTTATTTTTTTGCTTAAAACCCAGTTCAGCCTGCGTGATCTCCTGAACGCTTCCTTTTTGGTCGATGGGTATATTGTCAAAATTATTAAAATAATAATTCAGTTCAGGCGCTTTATTACTGTGGGTAAAACGTCCGAAAATAGCACGTTGTGCGTCCAGTTTATAATTAGCACCTAATGACAAATTGAGAAAAGTATAAGAAAAGTCAAAAGAATCTTTGACGAGTTCGGGGACCAGTGTGAAATTGTCGTAGGCTGTATTTAAATCATCATCCTGTCCACCTGGTCTGTTAGTACGATTGGCCCGGTCCTTTACGCCCGTGTGATTGATGTATTCAAAACTTCCACCAAAATCAAGGCGCAGCGCCGGCGTTATCTGCCAGGTGTCACTGGCTGATAACTGAACTTGTGCAACGTCCGACAGGACATTGTTATAAAAGAGACCGCCATAGTTTGCCAGTCCTTGATCGTCAGAAAGCTGGATGATCGGTGCGCCCGGATTCTCGAGTGTTACCTGCAACATCTCTGGTTCATTCTCATAAGTTGCGTACGCAAAACTTCCCTGCGTAAATGAGTTGACGGCGGAATGTCCGGCAAATAAACTAAGATTCAGACGATGTTGATTCCAGTCCCTTTTGACATTTACTTTGTACATCAGATCCGTAACTTTGTCGAGTTTGTGCCAGAGGGCGGTTCCCAGTACTGCGTCGTTGGGCAACCGGTCTTCGGTCAAATATTCGAAGGAGGGAGGCATTCCACTAAAAATATTAAGTGCCCCCAAATTATTAACCAGGGCGCGTTCGGCTCCCGTGGCTGGATCACGAAAAACGACCTGACCAAATGAATCAAAATCATTACCTAGAAAATAAGTGATAAAATTATCGAGGCCCAGCCGGACACTGGAAATTGTATTTTGCCAGTTGGCCGATTTAATACTCGCTTTAAACCGGTTTTCTATGATCCATCCCGACTTCAATTGATTGGTCAGATAAAAACCGGCCGCAAAATCTTTGGTACGAACTCCATCCGCCGAATTATAAGAACGAGTCTGTGGACGCTCTTCGTCAAATCTGTCGCGTGGGTCCGGAAGCTCACCGGAAACACCCGGCAGTAACAAAGCGGTAGTATTAAAATTCTGACCAAAAGCCGGCTGCGGATCATCCCAGTCGGTAGCAGCCAGTCCGAGGTAGCGGTTGGTTTGATCATTCAAATATTTTACGTAAAAATTAAGTTGTCCTTCCGGATACGTTTTGGAAACATTGGCTTTGAGTTGTCCGCCTTTGGCCCACGGATAATCCGTATTGCGGGGCCCCTGATCGTACCGGTAAAATCCACCAATATTATACGCCCAGTTTTTTTTGCCCAACGGGCCACTAAAATTACCGTCCAGCCGACCCAATAGGTTATTGTCTCCCTGTAAACCAACCGTCGTTTCCAGTTGATTGCGGTGGTTGCTGTTTCCTTTTTTGGCAATAAAATTAAAAATACCACCCGGCGCGTTGATACCCGTGATGGCTGCACTACCTCCACGAATGGCTTCTACCCGCTGGGTTGTCAGATCAGAACGGTGAAATAAATCCGGACTATAATAGGAGTACTGAACCAGGGTGACCGGCAGGCCATCTTCCTGTAGAGAAACATAGTACCAGCCCAGGTCATCCTCCGCCGAAGATGCGACGCCACGCGTATAGATCCGCGTATAGATTTCTCCGGCACTGGCGTCCACATAGACGCCGGGAATTGCTTTGAGGAGATCGGCCGTGCCCCGCGCATTGCGGATACTGATATCTTTGGTCGATAGGGTGGTGATCGAAACAGGTGCGTCAATTTTAGTATCGGCCTGGTACGTCCCGGTGACAACAACACTCTGTAGATCGAGTGGGTCGGGCTTCAGTGTCAGGTTAACGGACAAGTCCGCGCCGTTGAGTAAAAGGGTGTCCGCGCACGCTGCGTAACCGATTCGCTGAATTTGCAGAATCTGGGTGCCGCCGGATAAATCTGTCAGGACAAATTTTCCCGCCTGATCTGTGATTGTTGCTTTGCTGCTGCCTTGTAGTTGTACCAGTACGTTTTCGATACCTTCTCCGTTTTCGGTAGTGATAATTCCGGAGATAGATTGTGCCTGGAGCTGAAAAATGATCATCCAGAATAGACAGATAAGTAGTAGCCGGTTCGTTGGATACATTGACGTATTTTTATTTTAGTGAAATTTGACAAGATACATAAAACAGGTCAAATAAAAGATGGTTATAGTGAGAATTTCCGGATGGTATTGTGATCTGAAATGGTGGCTATAGGAATATATTAAACGGTGTCTGCTTCGTTATGCTTCATCCCCTGTTTTTATTTATTTTTATATAAATTGATCGTTACTTAATCCGTTTATTAGTTATTGGTCACTCAATACATAATGCAGAGGTATTAGTTCAGACACAGTTAATTGAACAGACCCTGACTATACAATCTTTTCTTGCTATATTTAATCAATAAGAATTCTACGAGGCGCTGCCTTGGATGCACACGTCAGCGGGACAGATTAACAAATTTACCGATTAACGGTGTTTAGCTTTGAGCGATACCCCGACGACTTGTGTCGGGGAGCCTCATTGTATGTTTTTAAATAATTGCTAATGATAAAATGGACGTTAATTGTTCTGCTGGTACTTTTTCTGACGCTGCTAACGCAAGTCGGTGGCGTAGTGATGCTACTGGCGATATTGCTGGCCCGGATTTTTGGCTGGCAGCGACGCTGGAAAAAAATAGTATTATCATTAACCCTGTATTTGATCGCCACTTTTGGAATCATTCCGCAAGTGGCGCCTATTTTTGGAAGGGAACCCGTGCAACATACAGAGCAGATCAGGCCCGCCACGTGGTTTACCGTTTTTACGAACAGAAACTACGTTCGGCCAGCAGTGAATAACTTGTTGATAACTTCCGCAAAAAAGATAAAACCGTTTGGCATTCAAATAATTTATCTGGATGCTAATTTTCCATTTATTAACGGATTTCCATTGCTGCCCCATCTAAGCCACGACGATGGCCGGAAGCTAGACCTGGCTTTGGTATACGAAGACAAAGAAGGAGCTATCATTCCCGCCAAAAAATCCCGTACGGGGTATGGTATATATGTACCTCCCCAAAACGGCGAAATAAATCAAACTCAAAGATGTAAAAAAGCCGGATATCTTCAATATGATTATTCAAAATATTTCAGTTTTGGAGCGGTCAATACGGAATTAAACTTTTCTGAAAAAGGAACCAAAGCCCTGATCGAAGCTTTACTGGAAAATAAATCCATTCAAAAAATTTTTATTGAACCTCACCTGAAATCCCGCCTGAAAATGACTGATAGCCGAATTAGGTTTCATGGCTGCCGGGCTGTTCGCCACGACGATCACATTCATTTGCAGATTCATCCCTGAATAGCTTAGTCAATATTTTTTAGTGCTCAATAATCTTTAAAAAATTCTTAAAATCGGCTTTTTGGAATAGCAATTGTATGGTTAAGGATAACCACAAGACCAACTCTTATTCATATTTAAACACTAGAGAACATGAAGTCGAAGTACTTTTATACCCTGATCTTACTTATCATTGCCCAATTATCTACGGCACAATCCGAAAAAATCCATTCCGCCAGAATTTCTATTACGTCCAAAGCGACCCTGAATTCCCAAACTACTTATCAGCGTTTGCTGGGAGAAGAAGCGAAAGCATTCGATCTGGGAGACTATTTGCGTAAGCACGGAGATAAGGCCGATATAAAAATCCGGGGAACCATCGTTCGCGATACCGAAGTGGTACGGGTCTCTTTTAACAAAGCGGACTGGGATGGTCAGTGTTATGATTTTTGTGAAAAAACAACTGATGTAAAAAAATTACCTTTAATGGGCGTAGCGACCATTCCGGCAACGAAGATTTCCGGCGTGGAAGTACAGCGAACGATTGCTGGCTCGGCTGCCGCCGAAACGGGCATTTTACCCGGCGATATTATTACCAACATCGAAGGCGAAACGGTTTATTCCGGCTGTGACCTGCATACGACCATCAACGCGTACGAAGCGGGCGATGCCCTGGATGTAGACATTATCCGAAATGGAAGAGCAGAATTGTTATCTGTTGTATTGGGTTATAAAATTCAAAAAAATACCGTCTGGACTGTTTGTTGTGATGGTTCGGCGACTGAACTGCCCGCTACTATTGCGACGGATGATTTACTGCCGGGTGAACTGGAAGTATTTCCTAATCCAACTACGGGAATTGCCCGGGTGAAATATAGTTCTGAAATGGACGGAAGTTTTGCTTTACGGCTTACGGACGTAGCGGGGAGATTAATTTATAAAAATTCAGAAGAAAAATTCGCGGGTTACTTCGACGAAGTCATTGATCTGACGGGAAGAGCTTCCGGAATTTATTTCCTGCAAATTGTCCACGGTGGAGAAAGCCGTACCGAAAAGGTGATTTTACAAAATGCAAAATAATATTGAAATGAAGTCCCGGTTTATAATTTAGTCCCGGGTTAAAAAAAAGAGGCCAGCTTGATGAATTTCAAGCTGGCCTTTTTTTATAAAAAATCACCGTTTGTTACATCGTAATTTCACATAAAATTTATGTACGATTTCCGTTAAGAACAATTCTTTCATTATAAGACTTGTTGTCCTGAGTGATGGTGATATTATAAATTCCGGAAGGGTAATTAGAAAGATTAATCCGGTCGTTATATTCTCCGGGGAAATCCTGTAATTGTTCGGTCATCAATACCTTACCTAGTGCATCCGTTAGCCGGATGGTCGTTGGAACAGCCTCGCCTTTGAATTGCAAGGTAATTCTACCCGAGGTAGGATTTGGGAAAGCCGAGATGGATTCGAGTTGCAGATCATTTGTTACGATGGGTTTTACATCCGCCGGGGTGATATCCGCAATTGTTTCTTTCTCGTCGTCGGTGGTCTCCGTTTCGCAAGCATTAAATTGTGCTTCCACTTCATATTCCTGGCCATCGCGCAGATACCCGATGGTGAAATAATCGCCAGCTTTGTGCAGATCACGCAACCGGACAATTTCGGATTGGGTAGTAACGGAAGTCCCGTCGATGGAGGTAATACGATCTCCCTTTTTCAGCGCTACCTCCGAAGCGGGTGTATCTTCAATGACGTTGTGAACAGGTACGCCATTTTCTCCTCGGGTACTCAAGGTGACTCCGATGAATGGTTTACAGGGATCTTTCTTGTAGTAACTGCGGTCGGAAGGGGAGATGTAATCATAGGCGTAGCGGATTCTTCTTTCGGGACGGATATGACCTTTCAGTGTTATTTCCGATTGAAAGAAAGCTTCATCACGCTGGTAATCGACTTTTACCACATCGTCAATTTTATGATTCCGCATGGCTGCGGTAAGAGCCGAGTGGCCATTTGTTTTTGTACCATTAATGGCTAAAATAATATCTCCTGCCTGCATCCCGATTCCTTCAGCGGCACCGCCTTTTACCACGGATTCGATGCGGACGCCCTCTTTGGGGTTCGCGTGGGTATCAAGGTAAACACCGAGTTTGCCTTTGTCGTTGATGGACCTTCTTATTGGCTTGGTACTACAACCAGACTTGCCAAGCATGAACTGATCCATTTGGCTAAGACTATTGTTTAACAGATCCGTTTCATTTTCTTCGATTATTTCGATGTTGATTTCACTGCCCGGCATGTCTGAGATAAAATCGTCTACGTCAAATCCGTTGGCATCATCTATTTGTTTGACAATTTTTTCGGTAACGGAAATACCTTCGTCGTCCACGTATTTTTTAATAATCGTGATAGTCTTGCCATCGGTCTCCACGTTGATCTCCTGCTGTGCCTGCAGGTGGTGCATGCCCGTACATAGTAACATGACCATCACGAAAGAGAATAAATTGAGTTTTACTGCTTTCATAATTTTCTATTTTTTTATAGGTAATTGATAAATCAAAACCTGGTGAATTATAAATATAAATATACGTTTTTAATTTTTCTTTTTCACTACTTTCAGTTTACTTTTTTCTGAAAGAGGGGAGCCGGATAATTCGCCGTACAGTTGTTTGTACTTTTGGTGCAAGGCATCAGACTGTGTTTTGCGATTTATTTTCAGTTTTTTTCCGGTGAGTTCAAAGGCGTAATTTTCCCTGGAGTCAATCAGGCCGTCTGCGAGCAGTTGATCTTCAATAGCTGTATTGATTTCATTATTGGCCCGGCCAATATTTTCTGCGATGATTTGAGAAGATGCGAGCGTCTCGTCCATTTCTTCCATTTCAACTTCCATTTCCAGCCTTCTTTCCTCCATTGCTTCCCGTCGGGCTTCCATTTCCTCCCGGTGAGCCTCCATTTTTTCGTGGTGTTTTTCCATCATCGCTTCGCGTTGTTCGGCCATTTTTATCTGGTGTTCCTTAATCTTTTCGTGGTGTTTCTCCATCTTCTTGTGATGCTTTTCCATTGTTATCTGATGCTCTTCCATTCTGTTTTTCATTCTTTCCTGCGCTTCTTCGGATAGATTTTTTGAATCATCCTGGTAAATAGTAACATCCTCATCATCGACAATGATTATCTCGTTGACACTGGGTGGTGCCGGAGGAGCAGGTGGAGCTGCTGAAGGAGCCGGAGGCGTGGGAGGTGCTGGAATATTTTCAAACTCCACCATTACATCCTGTACCAGTTTTTCGTACTGATCGTATTCTTCGGCGGGAATTTCTTTACCATCAATTTTCAGATTTGAAATCTGTCCGTCCTCCGTGGTTATCTCAATCGCCCGGCCATTTTCCGTTTTGATAATTTTTTGACGACCCTGTTTTTTAACGGGAATCGTATCTGTAAGAATTATCTGAGGATGAATATTCAACGCAGGAATCCGGTTGGCTTCCACGATAACAACTGGATTACTCAAGGTTTCCAGACTTGTACTGATTACCCGATTGGCTTTTATATTATCGAGTGGAGTAGTGGCTCCGACGGAAAGAATTGTTATAGTTAATAATAAAAAAATAGTGGTTGCTAATTTTTCCATAATATTGGATTTGTTTTGTGGTTGATTTAAAATACGGCGTACCCGGTGTAAAAGCTGTTTCTTTTTACTGGAAAAAGAAAGTGCCAGTCCCGGCAATCGTGTGGATTGGTGTGCCGCTTCGAGTTTGTACAGCGCGCGGGCGTAAGCCATTGGTTTTTTGCAAAGCAGCAGCGCCGTATCGTCACAGCAATTTTCCCGTTCGGTCCGGATCGTAGCGGCCATCAGCCAGACGCCGGGGTGATAATAAAAGAGTATTTCTACGAAAGTAAAAAATAGATTCATCGAAAAGTCACGACGTATAATGTGGGCCAGTTCGTGGGCTAAAACAGCTTCCACTTCTTCTGCACTCAACAAATTAATGGTGCCAACAGGAATTAAAATGAGTGGTTTTAAATGCCCCAATAACACCGGTACTTTGACCAGCGCCGACTCCATCACCTGCACGGATCGTCGTATCGCCGTACGTCGGATCAATCCGTTCAATTTATTTTGTACCAGTTGATCCACTGGAAAAATATCCCGCTGTCGCAGTTGCCGCAGCTGCATAAAACCACCTGCCATTCTCACCGCAAAAAATAAAAATCCAATCAGCCAGATATAGACAATCATCGGCAGCTGCTGATCAAAAAATGCAATAACATTTTGGAAGTT
Source organism: uncultured Saprospiraceae bacterium (assembly GCA_937921555.1). GTDB lineage: Bacteria > Bacteroidota > Bacteroidia > Chitinophagales > Saprospiraceae > JALZUU01. The sequence continues at coordinate 32,539 of CAKZUV010000252.1, read as the reverse complement.
GCTTTGAAAAAAACTGGTCTCTCCGCTGATGACCGTGACGGACGGACTGACAAAACTGTTTGTCAGCGCAACGGTTACCTCCATTAAACTGGTATCCTGATCCAGGTAAATAATAAAAGTAGACACTGCCATCATCAGCATTGTAAACAGGGCACCACAGGCCACTTCGTAACGTACCCGTGCGGACCGTTTTTCCAGCGCCATTATCAAAACGGACAGCAGCACTGCCAGAAGCGTGCCCTGCCAGAGGGAATGAATGACGGTCCAGCCCAGTGCGTACAAAACGCAGTCAGAAAAAAATTGGGTAATAAATTCCATGGCTTATCCTTTTTCAATTTTTTCAATTAATGCCTTAATCTCGTCCAGTTCTTCCTGCGAAGTCTGATGATTTCCCAGTGCCTGCATGACCAGGCTCGTTGCGGAACCCTGAAAAGCGGCATCCACGAATTTTTTCAATAAGGCTTTTTGGGTAACCTCCTGTACGGCTTCGGCCAGATATACGTGCGTCCGGGTTTCGGTATTACGGCTGAGCAACTTCTTTTCGGTCATAATCTGCATTAACTTCAGCGTCGTCGTATAACCGATTTCTTTCTCCTGTTGTTCGTTGAGCCGTCCGTTCACAAAACGAACGGTACTCGGTCCGGCTTCCCAGAGAATTTGTAAAATCTCCAGTTCTGCGTCCGTAGGTTGGGGTAAATTTGATTTTTTGCTCATTAAAATTTGATCTGAAAATATAACTACGAATTATTTCGTATACAATGATATACGAAATATTTCGTAAACGCAAATTATTTAACAGTTTCTTCCGCGAATTGGCCACCCGCACCAGCAGCGCTTACACGACTTCTGCTTAAATTTGTCAGATGAAAAGAATTTTAAAAATTATTCTACTGGCAGTTTCAGGGATATTTTTTATTCCGGTGATCGTGTCTGCTCAGAAAGACAAGCCCAAAACCATAAGGTTGCCTGCGGCACTAAACGAAGTATCCGGATTGTGGATCGCCAGCCCGGATTCTCTCTGGTGGCATAATGACGGAGGACATACCCCCACATTATATTGTACGGATTTATCGGGAAACATGCTGGATTCGGTCAATTTAAAATCAATCAAAAATGTTGACTGGGAAGATTTGACGGCAGACGACCGCGGACGAATTTTTATCGGTGATTTTGGTAATAACAGGAATCGCCGGAAGGATTTAAAAATATACGTTTACGAAATAAGTACCGGGAAACTCGATTCTATTCATTTTAATTACGAAGAACAAACAAGTTTTCCGCCGGATCGTACCCATCAGAATTTTGACATGGAAGCCTTTTTTTACTATCAGGATTCTCTGCATTTATTTTCAAAAAACCGCGCGAAATATGGTAATTATCTGACGCGTCATTACGTATTGCCCGCCAAAGCCGGAGACTATAATATCCGTGCGGTGGATAGTTTAGCGTTCAAAAGAAAATTAATTACCGGTGTTTGTATCAGTCCGGACGGAAAAACGGTAGCGATGACCGCTTATAATTATGGACGATTTTTGGGTGTTTTTCCGTGGGTAAAAAATAAGGTTTTTTTATTGAGTGAATTTACGGGAAACCGATTTTTGCGGGGTCGGATGCGTAAGCAGAGGGCGCCGGGATTTATTTTTCCCAAACAATACGAAGCATTGGATTTTTGGGATGAAGAAACGTTGTATCTGGGATCAGAAAAGATTTTATTTTTTAAACAAAAAGGGAAACGACTGAGGGTGAGGAGATGATATTTTTGAAATAATAAACTTGCTGGCTATCCGGACTGAGTCAGCCGATCAATCTCACTTTTTCTTGGTAATATAAACTCCCAGTAAAATCAAAATCATTCCTGTCAGATGATACCAGGTGATGGGTTCGCCGTCTCTGACGCCCCATAAGATGGCCACAATGGGAATAAAATAACTAACCATCGACGCAAAGATGGCGTTCGTTCGCTGCACCAGCTTAAAGAAGATGACCGATGCAATCACCGTCCCGAATACGGCCAGGACAGAAATGGCTAGCAGAGAAGACCAGCCCGCCTCGTGTGTGGTCAGCGTCCCCACAAAATCTGCGTACCATAAATAGATAAAAGCCGGGAGCGTCACAATTGTAAATGCGGCAGAACTCAGCGTGATCGAGTTCATCTCCTGAAATTCTGCTTTGACAGTATTCACACTTAACGCGTAGAAAAAACATCCGGCGACTACCAAAAAACCATAGCGCAGATCACCTTCCATTCCCGCCTGACTACCGAATAATATTAAAAATATGGCTCCGCTCAGCCCCAGGAATACTCCCAGATATTTATACCATCCGGCGGATATTTTAAAAAATAATACCCCTAGCAGCAACGTAAACAAAGGGGTAAGCGAACTCAGTACACCGGCCATCGAACTATTAATTTCCGTCTGGGCAAAAGAAAATAAAAAGGCAGGAATAAAACTTCCCGTCAATCCGACTACGGCGAGCGATTTGAATTTTGACCAGTCAATCTGTCGGAATCGCATCAGGAAAAAAGGTAGAAAGGTAAGCGAAGAAATCGCAATTCGCAGACAGGCGACCTGGGGTGGAGTATAGGCAATCAATCCCTTTTTGATCAGAATATAAGAACTTCCCCATACGAGGCTGAGCAGTAACAACAGGAAATAGTTTAGCCAGTCGGCTTTACGTGATTCGACCACAAAAGTAAATTAGGAATGTGTCAGACTTGTGCTGCTAAATGACAGCGCAAATCCTCTAAACAAAAAACAAAGATAGCCAAAAAGCCCATCTTCGGGTGGTTAATTTTCCGGTTGCTGGAAATTTGTCCCATACTCTTTTTATATTTACGTTATGAAAACAATGACCCCTCTTTTAAACCTGCTGATACTTTCCGCTTTGTGGATGATTTCCTGTCAGAGTAAACCCACTTCCACCAATCCTGTGACCAGTGATTCTTCGTCGGATAAACCACTGTCTGCGAGTATTTCTTTTACTGAAAAAGCAAATGAGCTCAATCCGCAGACCTTACTTGAGTTTACGCTGGGATCACAAAAACATGCTATCCTGGCGGATGGTGATTGCAAACCGATTGCTCCGGATGCCTTTCAGGATAACGAAGTACCGGAAGTTGCTGATGCTGCTTGTCATTGTTGGTGGGCTGGTAGTGGTACTGATTTTTATGTAAAAAATAATGGAAACGATTTACAGATATTCCGAAAATATACGGGCGAAGGAGATTTGAATTACTGGCACGTAGTTTACGAAATACTGACCTACGAATCAGCTACTGTGTACGCAGCGGCTACCGATTACTCCTTTAAAGATGCAAAAGACCACTTCATTGAAATTCGGGTGAACGACCTGGATGAAAATCCCGTCGTAAGTCTGCCCGGCAATTTACTGGAATCGGACGTAGCGGAAGGTCCTCCGGGGGCCAATCCTGATTTAGTAGGAAAAAGAATGCGCGTAACTTATGGTCCTGACAACGAGGTTAATAAAATAAGGATAGACGCTGAAAGTCAGAATATTTTGCTGGAAACAGGTGCTTCACTTGCTGATATTCAAGCTATCAATGAAAAACCTTTTATGTTGGTTGGTTTTGAGGTAGACGGAGAAATCGCCGGAAAAGCAGTGGACTGGAAAGGAGGAAAACTCACCGGTCGGGTGGTTCAGTTTGGTGTAACGGAAGAATTACCAACGGAAGAATACCAGCAAATCATGGGTGATGATCTCTTCTCTTCGGAAAATCCAATCATGAAAAAAGCAAAACTGAAAGTAATATTTGTGGATTAGAAAACAGGAGCTATCCCAATTTTTATCATAGAATAATCATTGAAACTCCTCTGAAAAGTTTTTTGTCGCGCAAAGGCGCAAAGATTTCAACGTGTAAATCTTAAAATGCGAATATGTTATAAATGTAATCTACTTTAATGTTTATTGCGTTTATTGCATTTTATACTTTTCGTAGCAGGCTCATCATTGAACCTTGTAGTTCGCTCTGGAAATAGAGTAGATAACAAATAAATTACGTATCTCTATTACCAATCCGCCTATCCGCACATCAAACAATCTGCAGGTAAATCCGGCAAAAATCCCAAAATTTTGCCCCGGCCCCGGAGGGGAGATTTTGAGATTTTTGCCTTGCTGTTATCAACAGAAAAAGCATCAAACAATCAAAAAATCCGCCTATCTACACATCAAAAAATCCACACATCCGCACATCAAAAAATCCACACATCACCCCCGCATCACCCGCAACGTCTTCACGGCTCTGCCCACCTGTACCCGTACAAAATAAATACCGCCGTCCAGATCATAACCTGCCACCGGAATTTCATGAGTCCCCCGGCTCAAAGATTTATTCGTAACTGATTTCACCGTCTTTCCCATCACGTCCGCAACGTCAATCCGCACGGTCTCCGTACGATCCGTGGTGACCGTGACGGTAAACTGATTCCGGAATGGATTCGGATAGCTGCTGACCGCAATATTGGGCACAGGCTCGACCGATTGTGTGCTGGTAATATTACAGGAATTGATGATTGGAATATGCTGAAAATCTTCGAAGAGGTAATTTCTGACATCTGACTCGGAGACCCCAAACCAGTCCATCATCACCGATCCGTAAACGGATTTAAAATCGTATTGCATGGCCACACCTTCCTCAATGTCTACGTCTGTTCCAATTTCCGCATTACTACCGATGACGCCCGCGTTGATACAACTGCCGAAGATCATCATGGGAGCCGCCGTACCGTGATCGGTACCCATTCCGGCGTTGGAAATGATCTTTCGACCAAATTCAGAAAAAGTCATTCCTATTACCCGCTGATCGATATTCAGGGCTTTTAAATCTTCCTGAAAAGCGTAGATGGCATCCGACAAATCTCTGAGCAAATTTGCGTGATTACCAATGGTGGTATTTCCTTCCACAACCTGATCAGCGTGGGTGTCGTAACCACCCTGACGAATCACAAAGACCTTTGTTTGTAAACCACCGGAGATCATTTGTGCAATGGTTTTGAGCCGTTGGGCAATACTGTTATCCGGATAATCAACGAGGGAATTTCCATTTTCTACGGAGTCTACAATTCGTTCTGCGTAGGCATTACTTTTCTTAAAAGTATCCACTACGTAACCCAGTTCTGCGCCGTAACAATCATCCGGTAACGGCGCTTCCACACCGGTTGTCAATCCGCCCAGGTATTCTACGTTGATAATGGCTAAACTAAAATTAGAGTCTGCTCCCTGGCAGGTTCCCGAAACGGATTTTCCCAGCGTAAGCGCAAAAGGATCGGGACAATCATCGGTGGGATAGCCTCCGGGATATCCCGGAAATTCGTCGTCGAAATAACGACCCATCCATCCCGTAGATTTAAATTCGTCGGCTTTCACGCCGGTATTCCAGATATCCGCCGAGCGGAAATGGGAACGGTTTTGATCGGGGTAAGCGACGCCTTGTACGAGGGTAAGATTACCATTGTCGTACAAATTATTAATCCCTTCCATCGCCGGATGCAGACCAATGGTATCGGTCATGGTCAGTAATTCGTTTTCCGGCAGATATAGATTGGGACGGGCATTGGCCAGGTTATCAAAATAATCGAGTGGAACAAAAGACGAGAGTCCGTCGTTGCCACCATTCAAATCAATCAAAACGAGCACTTTATCATCGTCCCCATTGACCAGATTAAACATATTATTAGAAGAAAAGGCTGATAGTTCGAAACCACCTAAAAAGGCAGGTAAAGTTACCAGGCTGCTTTTTTTAAGGAAAGATCTTCTTTTCATTTTATTAAAAATTTTGAGGCTGAAAATCTGGCTGAAATTATTGTATGGAAATTACGGCCAGATATAATTTTATTTAATCAACAGTCCTTACATTAACTGGAATTCCGGGACGGTAATCATCGCAAAAAATAATCCCAGCAGTCTTAACTCAACCGTTTGCCGGACCATCGGATTGTCGGGTTCAGCCAGATAAGCTTCGTATTCTACCGTCCATTCAAAATCGGGGAGTCCCGGAATTAATGCTTCTTTGAAGTAATCACGTTGAGGCGTCGTCATGGGTCTTGGATATAACAACCCGCCGAGTTCTTCTACCAAACTATTTACATCCGCCGGATTTTCTAAATCTTCTACAATCCGTAACAGATCAATACCTACGTGTCCGGGGCTCACAAAATTGATAATACCATTTATTTTGGTAATCATCTCCGTACGCAATGCGATACTGGCCGAGGTAATCCAATCCCGGTAAAATACCGGTGCCTGGTGATAAGCACGCCAGCCGGCAACACTTGGCAGACTCATTACGGACATACCCAGTTCCTGTAAATCAAAATGAAAAATAAGCCACATCATCTGTTCCTGGGCGAAATCTTCGGGTACCGAAACATTCCACGTGTTAAATACGGAAAAGAAGTGTTCAAATACATTTTTAATCATACAACCATGCATCGCCATATCAAAGAAATGCTGACTGCGAAGCAAAGCTTCCAGTGCCGGTTGAATGTTATAATTATTATCCCGTAAAATCTGGGCCATCGGTTCGATGACTTCCGCTTCGACGGTTGGTGTAAGGTCATAGTAAACAAACCACGTATAGAGCCGGCGGCAGATATGGCGGGATACTTCTTCTTTTTCAAAAATAATATCAATCACATTTTTGTACTCGTCTGCTCCGGCATTTTCAATCACCTGATTATCAAAACGGTGAGATAATTGTTTGGTGCCACCATCGTGATTCCAGTTCCAGAATTGTGCAGGTTGTGGTACCTGAATCCAGGCAAACCATCCGGTCAGTGCCCTCGCAATGGCTGCGACGTCTTGCTCAGTGTAGGTGGTATAATCTCCCGGTCCGGCGAGTGGTCCCTTCCCAATAGTAAATAATTCGAGTAATTCCCGTGCGTAGTTCTCATTGGGCTCGTCCCTGAAATTGAGGGTACCATTGAGATAGATCAGCATAGACTGGTCTACGGTTATACGTTTGGTAAGTTCTTTAAAGTCACCCAGCGCAAATTCCCGCAGCAGTGTAAAATATTTCCAGTTCATATTGGGCGAACCGGATTCAGAAATTACAAAATGATTGTGCCAGAATAAAGTAAGGCGCTCGGTGATGGTCTGATTATCCCGGTGCATACCCCTCAACCAGCCGTTAAAGATGGTTTTATAACGGGAGAAATAAATATCTGTAATGGTATCATCAATTGGTTTTCCGACCCAGGTTTCACCGATACCCGCCTGAGGATCTTGATCAAAATCGTAGTAAACGGGTAATTCCCGGGGAGGAGGAGCAGAAAAAAGGGTTTGAAAGGTGCCTTCCATTCCCTCGTCCAGGGCCTGTTGAATACGGGCTTTACTGGGACCGAAGGTGGTACGACGTAGCAAGTGAGCAGCCTGCGCAAAATTCCAGGGGCCAGTATACGGTTGCAACATAATTCATTGATTTTGAGGTCACATAAATGCAAGAACTAAAAATTGGGGTATTTCCCTTGGACGGTTACCAGCAACTAAAGTTTAATTTGTTCTGGCTTTCGCAAAAAAAAGTAATCAAACAGTTCCACCATAATAAAGAAAGTAAATGCTTATTACTTATTATTCTTTTTTACAATATTTATACCTGTTTTTCCATGTCCAGTTGAAGCCATCTGCTCCAGGTGGATTTTTCCTTGCCCTGGTCACGCATAGCTCCTGATTTGATCATCACATTATTTCTGTTTTCGGCATCTTCCGGAAACAGGAATACGGCTCCCAGCAGGATTTCTTGTAGTGAGATATTTAAATACTGTCTGAGCACTAAATTTCTCAATTGCCCGCCGGAAGACCAGTAATTAGGAATATTCCTTGCGGTGGCTCCAATCAGTACATTTTGAATAGCGGTAGAAGCGGCGGCAATATGCTCCATATTTCTCATGTTGCCCGTGAAAGGAAGCGATTCTTCCACTTGCATTTTATCTTCTTCATCGGTTGCAGTTGCTTCCGGCGGATCGGGCAGCCAGGTCACCAAAAACAAGGCATCTGCCGCTGCCAGCATATTACTGATCTTTCCCGCTTTGATATCTTGCCGGGCAATGTAATGATAAAGCGTTCGGCAGTTTTGGGCATCCAGCACATAAAATCGCCAGGGAACACAAGAGTCAAGGTCATTTTCAACTTCGGAATAACGCTCATGACATTTTTTATGATAAGGTGCGTGTCCTGCCAGATCAAGCAACTCGTTTATCATTTTCTTCAAGCCTTCCCGATCCTGATCAACGGGCCAGGGTTTATCCGCTAACACCTTCTGTGTCTTTCTTTTTTTTATAATATCGTCCATTCTTATTCTCATGTAGTCTCAATTTATCAATGACTTATTCGTAGCCATTCTGCTTCATTTTTAAACAGCTTCTATCAATAAAGATAATTAAAATCTGCTTAGTAACGATCAAATAATAACTTCCACATCTGTGGCTAAAAGAATTTAAACTATACTTCGTAAAAAAGCCTCGCCATAGCTAGGCTATGTCTACGTTTTTTAACTCGTCTAGCTTAAATTCTTCCTAGCCAAGATGACGGACTTATTAATTGGTCGTTACTTATCGCCAATAATACCCCGTTTGGACATTCAATTACCAGCCAGCTTCATACTACGGGACATTTTCGTATTTTCGTCTCTCATTAGACTTAATTCCATAATGTTTTGTAGAGGTACCAAATAGATATTTTTGATCAGATTGAGGCTCTTTTTAGAGTGCATAGCCGCGCTATGGGCGATAAAAAAGCCGAAAAGATGGACAAAAAGATCATTTGGGAGCATACAAATTATTTTGGAATAAAGTCTATTTATTGCTAACAAAATTTCACCATTATATATATGGATACTATATCATTTACCATCGAAGATAACATCGCGTTTATTACCCTCAACCGGCCTGATAAATACAACGCGGTCAACAAAGACCTGGCGATGACCCTGCAAGAAGCACTCATCGTCTCCCGCGACAACGAAGAAGTTCGGGCAATTTACCTGACCGGTATTGGTAAAGCATTTTGCACCGGACAAGACCTCGGTGAAATTGTTGATCCGGAAGGACCGGACCTCAACAAGATTGTCGGAGAACACTTTAATCCAATTGTACAACTGATCCGTGAAATTGAAAAGCCCATCGTCGCAGCGGTCAACGGAATTGCTGCCGGTGCCGGTGCGAATATCGCACTCTGCTGTGATGTAGTGGTGGCCACCGAATCTGCTTATTTCCTCCAGGCATTCAGTAAAATCGGGTTAATTCCGGATTCGGGAGGTACCTATTTTTTACCTCGGTTGATTGGTTTTCAGAGAGCTTCGGCGCTGATGATGCTGGCCGAAAAAGTTTCTGCGGCTGACGCCGAACGGATGGGAATGATCTACCGCTTTTTTCCCGATGCGTCTTTTGAAAGCGAAGCAAAAGCCATTGTCAAAAAACTGGCCGGCATGCCTACGGCTGGACTCGGACTCACCAAGCGGGCATTAAACTACTCCTTTCACAACGATCTGGACACGCAACTCGGAATTGAGGAACAATTGCAAACCACCGCGGGAAATACGGCCGACTATAAAGAAGGGGTCACCGCCTTTGTAGAAAAAAGAAAACCTACCTTCACCGGAAAATAATTTTTATTGTGAATAATGAAATAACAATTACGGTCCTCGGTGCCGGTTCAATGGGAACGGGTATTGCACAGGTTGCCGCCACGGCTGGCCACAAAGTAGTGGTCTACGATACCAATTCCGAAGCGCTCAAAAAAGCACAAAATTTTATTCTGAAAATGCTCAACCGGTCCGCCGAAAAAGGACGAATCAGTGACGCAGATGCCAAAGCTATTTTTGGTCGTTTGTACTTGGCCGAAGACCTGACCGCCGCGGAGGAAAGCGATCTGGTCATCGAAGCCATCATTGAAAACTTGGAAATAAAGCAATCTGTTTTTAAAAAACTGGAAAATATTGTTAGCGAAGAATGTATTCTTGCGTCCAATACGTCCTCGTTGTCGATTGCCAGTATTGCAGCCGCTTGCCAGCATCCAGGAAGGGTAGTAGGGATTCACTTTTTTAATCCGGCACCTTTGATGAAACTGGTAGAAATAATTCCTGCCATTCAAACGGAAGATGCGGTACTGAAAAAAGCCAAAACCTGGATTGACGAGATGGGTAAGCTGACGGTCTTCGCCAAAGATACGCCGGGGTTTATTGTCAATCGGGTGGCGCGTCCTTTTTACGGTGAGGCGCTCAGAATCTACGAAGAAGGCATCGCCGAACCTGCTACAATTGATTGGGCCATGACGGAGATGGGCGGTTTCCGGATGGGACCGTTTACATTGATGGACTATATTGGTAATGATATCAACTATACGGTGACCGCAACGGTTTTTAAAGCCTTTTATTACGATCCGCGTTACCGGCCCGCTTTTACGCAGCAACGGTTATCGGAGGCAGGTTATCTGGGCCGGAAAACGGGAAAAGGGTATTACGATTACGGAGAGAACAGTGTGCAGCCCGAACCGGACCGAGATACTGTTTTGGGAAATCAGATATTTTCCCGTATATTGGTAATGTTGATCAACGAAGCTGCCGATGCGTTGCATTTGCGGATTGCCAGCCGGGAAGATATTGATCTGGCGATGACCAAAGGTGTCAATTATCCGAAAGGTTTACTGGCCTGGGCCGACGAAATAGGGATTGATAATTGTGTTAAACAAATGGATGCCTTGTACGATGAATACCACGAAGATCGTTATCGTTGCAGTCCGTTGTTGCGCCGGATGCGGCGGAAAGAAGAGACTTTTTTCGAACATATCGTCTAAATAATTGTATATTTTAGCGGAAGTGATTAATTTCATTTCCAGATAGTTATAGAAGTTGTTTAAAAACATTTAAAATTAAATAATATGCGAGATTTTTTTAAATCCAATAATCCGCTGATTAAGGAGGAAACGCTGAAAAAGCAAACAGCACAGCCTCTGGACTCAGAACTGGTCTACTCCGGTGACCTGATGACCGTAAGCGGAGCGGTTAACAAAACATTTATTCTCTTTGGCGTTATGCTGGCCGCTTCTGCGATTGGTTGGATGTTTGCGAGTAAATTTCTCATCATCGGTGCGGTGATCGCCGGAGCGGTGATTAGTTTTATTACGGCGAGAAATCCATCTAAATCTCCTGTTTTTGCACCTATTTATGCGATTACTCAGGGATTATTTGTGGGAGGTATTTCGTACGTTTATAGTTTCGTCTTTGATGGAATTATTTTTCAGGCGGCAACGCTGACTTTCGGTATCTTGTTTACTATGCTGTTTTTGTACAAAACTGGTATCATTAAGGTAACTGAAAAATTCCGTAGCATGGTTATGATGGCCGTAGGAGGAATTATGTTGGTCTATATGGTAGAATTGGGACTGTACATGTTTGGTATTGACGTACCCTTTTTACACGACCAGTCGATGATCGGCATTGGTATCAGCCTTGTCATTGTGGGTGTCGCTTCTCTGAAATTAGCCGTTGATTTTGACGACTTCGATAAGGGCGAAAAAATGCGTACCCCTGCTTACATGGAATGGTACTTTGGAATGGGATTATTATTTACCCTGGTATGGTTATATTCGGAAATCCTGTATTTACTGTCTGCTTTTAGCGGTGACTGATAAATATTTTATTATAAAAAAAACGGATAATGGTTATGATGATCGTTATCCGTTTTTTTAATTAATTCATCAACCTAAGCTCGACTTTAGTTATTAGCTTCCCTTTATTCGTAAATATGGGACAATTTTATTAATTGTCGGGGTTATTCAACAACCGTGATAAAAATAAATAGGTCTATTCACATTTTAGGGAAGCCAATAGCCAAATGCTAAAAGCCAATAGCAAAGTTTGGCTAAAGTCAAGCTAAGAATCCGGTATAAATCAATAAATTAGCATCAGATGTTCTACGCCTTCAAAAACTTTCGCCCCGTCGTTGATCCTTCTTCCTTTGTGCATCCACAAGCAGCCGTAACGGGCAACGTCATCATCGGCAAAGATGTATATATCGGTCCCGGTGCGGCCATCCGTGGCGACTGGGGCGGTATTGTCATTGCCGATGGTTGCAACGTACAGGAAAACTGCACCATCCACATGTTTCCCGGCATTGTGGTCCATCTGGATGCAGGCGCGCATATCGGACACGGCGCCATTATTCACGGTGCCCACGTGGGCGCTAACGTGATGGTGGGAATGAATTCGGTGATTATGGATAATGTTGTTTTGGGTGCCAACTCAATCATCGGAGCGCTTACTTTTGTAAAAGCCAATACGGTTATTCCCGAACGCAGCCTCGTCGTCGGCAATCCCGGAAAGGTCATCCGGCAGGTAACCGACGAAATGATTGCCTGGAAAACCAAAGGAACCCAGCTTTACCAAACCCTTCCCGGAGATTGCTTTGAGCACCTGGAAGCCTGTGAACCATTACGGGAAATTCCTAAAGACCGACCCAGTCAGGAGATATTATATAAGACCTGGAAGGAGATAAAGGGGGAAGAGTGATTTGGATAAACGCTTATATCTCGATAGTTTTATTCACTACTTCTGGTTGCAAGCTATGCTGTCCAGTCTTAGTCTTACCTTTTAGCAAAACTCTTTTAGTTAGATTTTGGGTCATATTCTCGGTCTGATCCCAGGGGATCAAATTATGTTAGCCGAGATTCGAGGCCCACGGTCGATCGATCCCAGCGGGATCGTATTATTTTTAAAGAGCAGATTTAATAAACTTTTCTGCCAATTGGGATTTCTTGGGAGTAAGCCGTGCTTCAAACAACAATCCTCTTCATGCACCACCCATTGACTTTACGATGAGTAACATATAACTTGTTCACTCAAGTCCTTTACAAATCCCCCTTCCCGTAGTTCCTCCAAAGAAAATTGAAATCCCTTCCAGCGATAAAGGAATAAGTTTCTCCCATTCCTTTTTGTACGATATACTCATTTTGATGATAAAATTACCCTCATAAAATAATAAGTTTATACGTTTTTGTGTTTAAAATATAATTATTTGTGAATTTTTTAAAACAAAAATTGTTTTATTCACAAATTGTTTTTAAATTGCAGTGTGATCAAACTGTTTTTTGGCGCATTTACGCCTAATACAAACAAAAAGATTAAAATATGGAACTTCAATTATTGGTAAGCAAAAAGGGAACACAGGTAGTTACTACCACTAATTTGCATGCTGCCCTTAAACTTCCGGCTCACAAATACAATAAGAATGTGGAGCACTGGTTAAAGGACGTCTACGCCTTTCAGGATGACATTCGGAAACCACAGGAATTAAAAGATTTTGCGATAAAAACCATGCAGCATAGTAAACTCAAAGATTACTATATCTCTCTGGAAATGGCCCGCTTGATTACCCTGAGTTCCGATAGTCCCGTCAAGCAGATGTGTGCAAAATTGATCCTGAGCCACGAACAGAAGGGGAAGAAAGCAGAGGTCGCCACCGAACGACTCACCAAAGATCAGGTGCTGGCCGTTATTGAACTGACCAAAGTAATGGGATTAATCTCCTGCCAGAAATCAGTTGAAAAAGAACATCAGCGTTCGTTCGGTGCCAATAGCAATGCCTACAAGTGGTGGCAATATCGTGCCGGCCTGTTAGGATATTCCGTACAGGAACTCAAAGAAAAAATGGAAGAGGTCGGAAATAATTATAAAAATCAAACGGTCCTCAAAATGTTATTCAAACTGGATAAATACGAGATTATCCGAATGGCAGTCATCGACTTATTTGTCGCACTGGGCAAGCCAAAAGAATACGCCAAAGATATGGGGGATTTGGCCAAAGCCTTTGCCCGCGAAATGAAAGTAGAAATCTGGGATGACCGCAAGGCCAGCCTGCCGCTTTACTCTCCGGAAGTGAATCTTGGACTGGTCAATGATGTCAAAGATATGAACCGGAATGGACTATTAAGTCTCTGGTAGAAATAACCAGTTTTTCGGATCAAACGCGCAGTAGAGGTATTCGTCTTTACTGCGCGTTCTGACTTTACTTTGTCTGTATCGACATTCTTAACTATTCATCTCCTGACGTCAGACTTTTTTAAGTCGCCGGATATCTTTACTTTTGTGAAGCTTATTTTCTGGCCGGACGGGAGATTTAAATAACTTCTTTATTTATTAATATCTCAAAGTAAATTATATGGCCTCCCGAACCCGCGCGCAAAACAAATCCGCTAATCGAAACACTCAAAAAAATACGCGCAATAAGATGGAAAAGGTAACTTATAATGAAGACAATATCCGGTCGCTCGACTGGCGTGAACATATCCGTATCCGACCTGGTATGTACATCGGTAAACTAGGCGATGGATCTTCTCCCGACGATGGTATTTATATTCTACTCAAAGAAGTGATCGACAACTCTATCGACGAATACGTCATGGGTTACGGTTCAGAAATTGACGTAAAGATCGAAGATGGAATCGTTACGATCCGGGATTATGGTCGTGGAATTCCACTCGGGAAAGTAGTGGATTGTGTTTCAAAAATAAATACCGGAGGTAAATACGATTCTAAAGCTTTTAAAAAATCAGTGGGACTGAACGGGGTAGGGACCAAGGCGGTCAATGCACTTTCGGACTATTTTAAAGTACAGGCATACCGGGATGGAAAAACCAAAGTCGCAGAATTTGAAAAAGGTAATGTTACCAATGATGCCAAAATAAAAAAAGGAGCGGGCGACAATGGAACGATGATTCAGTTTCAACCGGATAGCTCTGTTTTTAAAAAATATAAATTTCGTTCCGAATATGTAGAAAATCAGCTTTGGAACTACGCCTATCTGAACGCAGGCTTAAAGATTAATTTTAATAATAAATCCATTTTCTCCCGTCGCGGCCTTTTCGATCTTTTACATCGTAAAACCAATGGCAGCGAACAGCTACGCTACGAAATTATTCACCTGAAAGGCGATGATATTGAACTGGCCGTTTCGCACGGACAACAATACGGAGAGCAATATTATTCCTTCGTTAATGGACAAAATACCACGCAGGGTGGAACCCATTTAGCTGCTTTTAAAGAATCTTTTGCCAGTACGCTGCAAAATTATTTTAAAAGAGAAAAGAAAAAATCTTACGATGCCAAAGACATTCGTGCGTCCATCGTAGCCGCCATCAGTGTCCGGGTAGAAGAACCAGTCTTTGAATCACAAACGAAAACAAAATTGGGTTCTACGCACATCGCCCCCGGTGGTGCAACGGTACGTAAATTTATCAACGATTTTCTGGCGAGCAAACTGGATAATTTTTTATTGAAAAATAAAGAAGTCGCCGAAGCAATGGAGCGTCGGATTATTCAGTCCGAGCGGGAAAGAAAAGAAATTGCGGGTATTAAAAAACTGGCCAATCAACGAGCCAAAAAGGCGAACCTGCATAATAAAAAATTGAGAGATTGTCGTCTTCATTATAACGATACCGGCAAAAAAGTAGATCCGGAGATGTCGCTGAATACGACCATCTTTATCACCGAGGGAGACTCGGCGAGTGGGTCAATCACTAAAGCACGAGACGTACAGACTCAAGCTGTCTTTAGTCTGAGAGGTAAACCGCTTAACTGTTTTGGTCTTACTAAAAAAGTAGTGTACGAAAACGAAGAATTTAATCTGTTGCAACACGCCCTGAATATCGAAGATTCACTGGATGATTTACGATTCAACCGTGTAGTAATCGCTACGGATGCGGATGTCGATGGTATGCACATTCGTTTATTGCTGCTTACCTTTTTTCTGCAGTTTTTTCCGGACCTGGTACGTAGCGGTCACCTCTATATCCTCGACACGCCCTTGTTCCGTGTGAGAGACAAAAGCAAGACTTTTTATTGTTACTCTGAATCGGAGAAACAAGATGCGATTAAAAGTTTGAGAGGTAAAGCGGAGATCACCCGATTTAAAGGACTGGGAGAGATTTCACCCGATGAGTTTGGGGCATTTATCGGCGAAGACATAAAACTGGATCCTGTAGTATTGAACGAAGAAACGAGCATCGAACACGTATTGTCTTACTATATGGGTAAGAACACACCGAGCCGCCAGGAATTTATTATTGAAAATCTGCGGGTAGAAATGGAGGAATTAAGTGATGAAGAAGAGGAGAAGGTTAGAAAGGCGGCGGCTGAAAGTGAAACGGAAAAACTGTCAGAGGTGGAGTAATCACGGAGAGGGGAACTAATGAACAGTGTCTGCCTTCCGGGAAATCCACTTTCAGTGAAGCTACCGTCATTTTGTATGAACTTTAAATACCTTTCATATAAAAGTCGGTTAATTATCGAGTTACCATTAATGAGTAAAGAACTTCAGACAAGCGCTTAAACACACTGCCTTTATTACAGGCCAAGGTGACATAATATCCACTGTTTCTGCAAAAATCCGATAATCCGCCGATGGCATAACTATTGACCATCTATATTGCCAATGTCTGGCGAACCGAATAGTTTGTTGTTCCTGCCACCTTGACATTAGACCGGCTTATGGGTATCTTTCCTTTTTGGCAAGGTCAGCCACAAAAACTATTGATCAATGAGTATGTTTGAAGATTTTTTGCCCCCGCACGGGCTGGATGGAGATACAGAATTTATGCCTTTGTTTTCTATGGAAGAAGAAGACGAAATGCAGAATAATGAGGAATACGACGAAGTACTCCCGGTACTTGCGATAAAAAATACCATTTTATTTCCCGGAATTATTATTCCTATTACGGTAGGACGTGACAAGTCTATCAAAGCAATTAACGAAGCTTACGAAAATGACCGGATCATTGCCGTGCTTTCTCAGGTGGACGCAAAAATAGAAGATCCTACAGTAAACGATTTGCATAAAATAGGAACCGTTGCCCGGATAATAAAATTATTACGGATGCCCGACGGCACCGCGACTGCTATCATTCAGGGGCGTCGCCGATTTAGTCTCGTCGAAATGGTGCGGGAAGTTCCTTATATGAAAGCCAGAATTGCGGTCCGGTCACTGAAGGAAGTTGCGGAGGACGATATGAAATTTGAAGCGATTATTTCTTCCATTAAAGATATGGCGCGGCAGATCATTGATCTGTCCCCCAATATTCCTACCGAAGCCAATCTGATGCTGCGCAATATCAGCGGTCATCCGTTCTTACTTAATTTTATCGCCTCTAATCTTGGCATTAAGCTGAAGCACAAACAGGCTATTCTGGAAATGGATGATCTCAACGATAAGGCACACGTCGTCATGGAACACATGGACAGCGAACTGCAGTTGCTCCAGCTCAAAGACCAGATTGAATCCAAGGTGCGGGTCGATATTGAAAAACAGCAAAGAGATTATTTCCTGAATCAACAACTAAAAACGATTCAGGAAGAACTTGGCCATAATCCACAGGAAGACGAAATCAGATTGTTGATTGAAAAAAGTAAAACCAAAAAATGGCCAGAGGAAGTGAACGAGTTGTTCACCCGTGAGATCAAAAAAGTACGTCGGGTAAATCCACAGGTAGCGGAGTATTCGGTGATGTTAAATTATCTGGAACTACTACTTGACCTGCCGTGGGAAGAATATACCACGGATAATTTTGACCTGGTAAAGGTGAAAAAAATACTGGACAAAGATCATTCGGGACTGGAAGATATCAAAGAAAGAATTATTGAACACCTTGCGGTTTTAAAGCTGAAAGGAGATATGAAAGCACCTATTATTTGTCTGGTGGGCCCTCCGGGTGTGGGAAAAACTTCTTTGGGTAAATCCATCGCTCGTGCGCTGGACCGTAAATTTATCCGCATGTCGCTTGGTGGCTTGCGCGACGAATCAGAAATTCGTGGACACCGGAAAACGTATATTGGTGCCATGCCTGGCCGGATTATAAAATCCATTAAAAAAGCTGGATCTTCCAATCCTGTTTTTATTCTGGACGAAATAGATAAAGTTGGAAAAGACTTTCGGGGTGATCCTTCGTCCGCGTTGCTCGAAGTACTCGACCCGGAACAAAATACGAGCTTCCACGATAATTATCTGGAAGCAGATTATGATCTTTCTAAAGTATTGTTTATCGCGACGGCGAATTCACTCAGCACCATTCAGCCCGCTTTGCTCGACAGAATGGAAATTATAGAAGTGAGTGGATATTCTCAGGAAGAAAAAATGGAAATTGCCAGAAAACACCTGATTCCAAAACAACGGAAAGAACATGGACTGAAGGCTAAACAGATTAAGATCAACAGTGATGCACTGAAAGCGATAATTACAGATTATACCAGAGAGTCCGGTGTGCGGGGACTTGACCGGCAAGTGGCAGGGGTGATGCGAAATGTGGCCAAACAAATTGCCATGGAAGAAACGGAAATGGTAAATGTTACCTCAACGGGATTAAAGAAAATGCTTGGTCCTTCCAAGTACAGCCGGGACCGTTATACGGATCATAAAGTTTCCGGAGTGGCCGTGGGATTGGCCTGGACCAGCGTGGGAGGAGATATTTTATTCATCGAAGCCAGTCTCAGCAAGGGCAAAGGCCGTCTTACCTTAACCGGAAATTTGGGGGATGTAATGAAAGAATCTGCGACTACGGCGCTGAGTTATCTCAAAGCACATTCGGAAGCACTGGGAGTTACAGGCCAGATGATCGAAGAGCGGGATATACATATTCACGTACCGGAAGGTGCCATTCCAAAGGATGGTCCGTCTGCCGGAATAACCATGCTGAGCGCCCTGGCGAGTATCTTTCTGGGAAAACCCGTCAAGCCGTATTTAGCAATGACCGGAGAAATTACGCTGCGTGGAAAGGTACTTCCCGTGGGAGGAATCAAGGAGAAAATTCTGGCTGCAAAAAGGGCGGGCATCAAACAACTAATCCTCTGTGAAGAAAACCGTAAGCACGTAGAAGAGATTAAACCGGTTTATATTACGGGGTTAAAAATAAATTATGTCACGCAAATGGAAGAAGTTCTGAAGCTGGCTATTTGAAATATTTGATATTTATAAAAAGGTTGGGTCCGTTTGGGTGTTTTCAGCCTTATTGCGCCGCAACCGACAAAGGATGTTAAACACTGTTAATACTTAACCGATTTTTAAGCTAAAATTCTTTATTCTGCGTTTATCTTCTGTATCTTGTAGTAGAAGCCTGCATAGGAGTGGTAATTTACTCAACCTTCCTTAAATAAAAATATCGACATGAGAATCGGATTAGTAATATTGTTTTTTAGTGTAATCAGTATATTCAGTACGCGTTTATTTGCGCAAACAGGACAGGACTCTCTGGTGCAATTTTCCGGGATGATTCTGGATGGCAGTAACGAAAATTTATATCCTATACCTTACGTTAACGTGGCCGTCAAAAATAAAGCCCGGGGTACTTATTCTGATTTTACCGGTTTCTTTTCTATTGTTATCGAAAAAACAGATACGCTGATTTTCTCATCCGTTGGATACGGAACGGTCGAAGTAACGGTACCGGACAGTTTGAAAGAAAGTCGTTATTCCCTGATTCAGCTGATGACGCAGGATACCTTTAACCTTCCTGAAACCGTGGTATTCCCGTGGCCAAGTAAAGAACATTTTAAACTGGAATTTCTGGCACTGGATGTTACGCAGGATTTACAGGAACGTGCTATGGAAAATCTCGCCAAAGATGTGCTGGCCAGGGTAGAGGAGGTGACCAAATACGATGGCACTGAAAATGCAAATTATTACTTGCGGGAACAAGCTCGCAAAAGTTACTACATCGGACAAACTCCTCCCATGAATATCTTTAATCCCATCGCATGGGGACAGTTTTTTAAAGCTTGGAAAAACGGTGACTTTAAAAAGAAAGAGAAAAAATAAAATACGGGAAATATAAAAAGTACCTTTTTCCGGAAAAAAGTATTTCAGAATTTTTTCAAAAAGATGCTACTTCATCAGTTCTTTAATGGAGGCAGCCAGCCGAAGGTCTTTCTCCGTCACACCACCCGCATCGTGGGTAGTTAAAGTAATATTTACCTTATTGTAAACATTCGACCATTCGGGATGATGATTCTGCTTTTCTGCCAGAATGGCTACCCGGGACATAAACCCAAAAGCGTCAATAAAATTATTAAAGACAAATTCTTTCTGAAGCGTATGACCTTTGATTTTCCAATCCAGATTCTTTGTTTCCAGTAAAGCAGAAAGATTTTTTCCGGTGATTATTTCCATGATATTTTCGGATAAGAATGGTTTGTGAATTTTGAGACGCCAGATCAAGTCCGTCATTGATCAACTCCTCGGCAAAGCTACAAAAAAGCTGGCTCCCTTATCTATTTCTGATTCTACCCAGATCCGACCACCGACATGCTGTACAATTTTATGGCAGATCGCCAAACCAATTCCCGTCCCTTTGTACTCCGTCCGGGTATGTAACCTTTGGAAAATTATAAATATCCGTTTTTGATAATCGGGATTGATACCGATTCCATTGTCACTTACTTTGATAATGGTTTCGTCTTTAGTTGTTTGGGCAGAGATCGTTATTTCCGGATCTGTATCCGGTTTTTTAAATTTAATGGCATTGCTGATCAGATTCTGGAAAAGCTGAATCAACAACGAACGAATCGACATGACGGCAGGTAAATTGTGGCAGTTAATGATTGCATTATTTTCATCCACGCTTACCCGGAGATTAATCACGGCGATTTCTACAATATCTTTCAATTCTACTTTTTCAAAAGTCTCTTCCGTTTTACTGACCGTCGTATATTTCAGCAGGGCGTCCAGCAAATCATTCATCCGGATAACCCCCTCCTTTACGTAGGTGAAGTACGTCTGGGAGTCTTCCGTAAATTGATGTTTATGTTTTCTTTCGATCAATTGGGTGTAACTACCGATCATCCGGATAGGCTCTTTCAAGTCGTGAGAAGCCACGTACGCAAACTGGCGGAGTTCTTCGTTCGCAGCAATCAACAGGGCGTTTTGTTCGGCAATCTGTTCATTCTGTTTGAGCAATAATGCCTGGTATTCATTTTCACGCGTTAGTTGCTCAATCTCTTTTTGTTTTTCTTTAATGGTATTTTTTATCTCCAGATCAATGATTTGGCGGTTGCGCCGTTCTTTGGCAAATTTATCCTGCGCCTTCGAATAGACGAGTTGATAATCGAGTGCCGTTTTATAATCACCCTGCATTTGATAAATGCTGGACATCAGTTGATAACCCTGCACTTCGTTGGTTTCATCCTTCATCCGGTTTGCTGCCGTGATGCCTTTGCTGGTAAATAAAATTGCTTTTTCAAAATCATTTTCCAGATAATAAATATGCCCAAGGTTAAGTAAATTGATTTGTCTGCCGTTGATGTCACCCTGATTTTCCATCAGTTTTTCAGCGGCTTTTGCCTTTTCTTTGGCAAATGCTATCTTGTCTTTTGCAATGTAGGCACGACTTAGATTGGCCAGTGAGAGGATAATCATTTCCGTATAATTGCGCTGTTGCGCCAGATTATTAGCCTTTTCAAAATAGTTTGTTGCTTGTGTGAGTCGGTCCGAGAAGTAGTAAATATTTCCCAGATTATTATAAATAACAATTCGCGTATTTTTACTAATTATATCACTATAATTTTCCAATACCATCTGGTAACGTGAGATAGCATCTTCGTGATTGTAAAGATTGGCGTAGATGGTGGCAATATTGATGAGGCACTGAACGGTATGATAGCGGTAATTGATGCTTTTACTTTTATCCATCGAATCCAGAAAATATTGCATGGCCTTTTTATAATTTGACTTGGCGGCGTGGTAGATTGCAATATTTTTTAAGGCATTCATTTCTTTTTCGACGTCTCCTGCTTTGGCACTGATCTGCAATACCTTTTCACTACAAGTAAACATGAGGTCATAATTCTGCTGCTTGAAATAAATCTGACTCAATTGATTATAAACCGTGGAAACCAGCGCATCCGCCCGGCGAACCTTGTCATCGCCCAGCAATGTTTTGGCAGATTCTGCGTAAGCCAGCGCCTTATCAAACTCGTTTTGCTGAGTAGCATTTTCACTCAGACCGACCAACGCTGAAATTTGGTACGATATCTCCTTTAATTCCTGACTGTGTGTGAGTAGATTTTTGAAATGTCGCTCGGCGGTTTCCGAAGATTTCTCGCTGAGATACGCCTGAGCCTGGGCCAGTTCTATCGCCAGTTGTTGACGGGGCGTATCAGCGTCAGTGAGGGCAGCCGCAGCATTGATAAAAGACTGTGCTTTTCGCATTTGTTTGGTGTCACCGTGGTAGCGACCAAAAGTAGTATAGATTTTTGCCAACAGAAGATTAGTAGTAATAACGCCCTCGTTATCTCCATTGAGCGCATAAAGACTTTTTGCATCCTGCGTTACAATGAGTGCTTCTTCGAGACTACTAGCCTGATAGAGTAGTTGTGCTTTTTTTAATAAATTTTCTGTGTAAGGATCTTGTTTATTGGTTGTTCCCATTTTGGAATTTTCATTGTTTTATTGACCCTCGCGTTCGGTATCAATAATCCCTTTTAGATGAAGCTCAAAAGTACCGGGATCGGTATTTGTATAAACGGTAATAGTGGGAGTCTGATTTCCCAAACGGCCTTTACTGCTGAAATGTACACTTATTTTTCCACGTTCGCCCGGTTCGATAGGAATAAAAGGGTAGAAGGGAGTCGTACAGCCGCAGGTTACTTCTACGTTATTAATGACCAGTGGTGCTGAGCCAACATTGGTAAACTCAAACTCGTGATCAATTTCTTTTCCTTGAATGATTCTTCCAAAGTCAAATGTTTCAGCGTCAAAACGAATTCGTGGAGTCCCTCCGGTTTGTTTGACTTGAACAACCTTTAGCAGTTCCGGATCTACGTCGGATAGGTCCTCTTCCTGTACAACGGCGACAGATCTTGCGATGGCGTCGTCAGGCGCAGTTACGGCGGCAGTTGTTGCGGCCGCTCTGGTTGCGTCTTCGCGCGCCAGTTTTTCTGCGGCTGCTTTTTCTGCGGCTCTCTTTTTTCTTTTTTCCCGGCGTTTCCTTCTGCGTTCTTTGCTGGCAGCTTCTTCTTTTTCTTTTTTCTTCTCTGCCTTCAGTGCTTCGGCTGCTGCTTTTTCGGCTGCGAGTTCTTCCGCTTTCGCTGCCGCAATTTCTTCTGCCGACGGAGTCGGTGGTTTGGGAGTGGCCTCGGCAATACTATTGGTTATTTCCTGATCTCCCACCGATGGCAGAGAATTGGTTTCTACTTTCGGATCCGAAGAACAGCCAACAGCTAATAATATCAGAATAAAAGTACTTAGCAAAAGAGAAGAGTTGTAAATACGCATATGGTTGGGTTAGATGATAAAAAAAGGCAATTATTCGGTCGTTACTGAATCTTGTCCTCTTATTTCATTAAGACGTAATGTGTTGTAAAAAGACACGTAGTCTCCGGGGATAAATAAAAATAAAAAACATATTTAACCTGCTGCCAGGTAGATATCTTGGGATATTTTGTCCGTATACCTATAACACAGCGTTTGCGAAATAAAGTTTACCAGTCTAGCGAATAATGGAAAAACTACCCACAGCAGTATCTTCTTCACCATCACAACGAAACCTTACCCGGTACAGCATTACCCCTGAAAGGACGGGTTGTCCCTTAAAGTTACCGTCCCAGCGTTCGAACGGATTATCCGTTGCAAAAACCCGTCCACCCCAGCGGTCAAATATTTCCATAGAAATCAAATCTTCTACTGCATTTGGATTACTGATGCCGAAAGCATCGTTCAAATTATCTCCGTTTGGTGTAAAAGCAGAAGGTAAAAATACCAGTCCGCAGTCCAGATCGTCGGGATCAATCACAGATATGGTAACACTATCAATCGCAGCACAAATACCGTCATTAAAGAGCACTGCGTAAGTAGTGGTCTGATCAGGACTGGCTATCGGTTCAGGACTATTCGGATCATCGAGTCCTTCTACCGGCGTCCATTGGAAATCTGTAGCACAGGAATTAGTTGTTCGAATATTAACAGAATTGCCCACAAAGATGGTCGTATCCGAAGTGGCAATTTGGTCAGGAGCGAGATAAAGTGAAGCTACCTGACTCTGATTAAAAGCCCGCTCGTAAATTTTTATTTCATCGATGAATCCGGAAAAACGATTATCTACCGCTTCGCTGACACAGGCACCACCACCAACGGACATAACCGCATTGTTCCCCAGATTTACTCTGGCGCGGGTATTCGACACCGTTTCTCCTATCAGAACTGCATTAATGTAGAGCTGGGTTTGAGCACCGGACCGTACCACAACAACGTGTTGCCAGCAACTTCCAAAATCCAGCGAACCGGTCACATTGGCCATTTGATCGTTGGACTCGCTCAGTTCTGCTGATATACTATTGGCTGCCGGATTTAACCGGATTCCCAGACTATTGACAACACCGCAGGTCTCTCGCTTGTTGAGCAGCGACTGCGTACCCGCAGCACTCGTGGACTTGATATACATACTGATCGTAAAATCACCATTGTCAAAAGCATTATTAATGGTTCCAAGCATCAGCATTTCCTGATCAAAACCATTCAGCTCAATGGCATTTCCACTGACTCCGCAAACACAATCCGGTGAACCTACAAACGCACCGGAACCCGTAACGCCACTGCTGTCACGAGGCGTACAATCATTAAAGGAATAATAAGCGATCAGACCCGGCTCCAGCTGAGCGAACATTGGCAAGGTCAAACCAATCAGCAGTATGGTAAAGAAATATTTCATCGTATGAATAATGATTCAAAGAATCAGGCCATTTTTTTTAAATAGTCACTAATTCGTGTAAAAACAGAAAAAAAATCGGATTACTTCCGTAAATCGGTCGTCTTCCCATTTGCAAAAACGAACTGGACCGGTATATTATTATGAAAACATATCAGACAGACCACCCATTCCAGGAGGCAGCATATCCTGAATTAGTTTTTGGGATTCCGCCGCTTCTGTTTCTGCGGCCTTGGCCATCGCCCGATTTACTGCTACAAGCAATAAGTCTTCGAGTTGCTCCGGATCATCCGGGGTAATGGCCGCTGATTGAATTGAAATATTAACAATTTCCCGGTTACCATTGACGGTTACTTTGACCAGCCCGTCGCCCGCTGTTTCTTCCATCCGCATTTCTCCTAATGCTTTTTGCAGTGCTTCCTGCTTTTCCTGCATATCTCCAAACATGATTTTTGATTTAATTTTTAAAATAGCAGATAATTCAGATTACCTGACGATTGATGAGTGTTTGTTGATCTCTATCATTGGCAAAGATACCAATTTGCCCGCATAAGCAGGAATTTGAACGGTAGTTAAAGGACTTGTGAAGGCCGGGAAAGGAAAAATATGTTCAGGGATTATAAAATGTTCTCTAAAAGTAGTGGAGGTACCACACACAGTATCCTCCGTCGGTTTTTGGAATGCACCTCAAATATACAAAATATATTTAATTTATCTAATGCTTTTTTATCAGGAGTTGGATAATCTCTCTGGCTCCCTGAAATGGTGTTTTCTGGTAAGATAAAACCGCAGCTTCGATTTTTTCGAGCGCGTCTTTCATCGTAGGATCTGTCAATAAATGAAGTCGTAAATCATTTTGTATCCGTTCGTGCAGCCAGTAGCTTGCCTGTTTTCTTCTTTTTTGTTGAAAAAAATCATTTTTAGCCGTCATTTTCCGGTAATCAGAGCAGCTTTGCCAAATTTCCTGAATGCCGGTTGTTTCCAGCGCGGAGCAAGTCAGTACGGGCGGAATCCAGCCACTATCGGTAGCAGGTAAAAGATGTAAAGCATTTTTATAGGCTTTCTGTGATTGCCTGGCGATGGTGATCCGGTCTCCGTCGGCTTTGTTGATGGCAATCAGATCCGACATTTCTACGATACCTCTTTTGATGCCCTGTAGTTCGTCGCCCGCACCCGGAAGTAACAGCAGCAAAAAAAAGTCAACCATAGAATGTACTGCTGTTTCAGATTGTCCGACGCCGACCGTTTCAACAATAATCTCTTCGTAACCCGCTGCTTCGCAAAGAATCATGGTTTCTCTGGTCTTACGTGCTACGCCGCCCAGAGAATCACCCGCCGGAGAAGGGCGGATGAACGCATTGGGATGGACCGAGAGATCTTGCATTCTGGTTTTATCTCCCAAAATACTTCCGTGATTTTTCTGACTGGTGGGATCAATGGTCAGTACCGCAACTTTTTTTTCCTGTTTTACCAAATACATACCCAGTGCCTCGATAAAGCTACTCTTGCCAACCCCGGGCGTTCCGGTAATTCCGATTCTGAAACTTTTTCCTGCGTGTGGCAGACAAGCCTCGATGATGGATTGTGCCTTTTCCTGATGGCCGGGATGCTGACTTTCAATCAGGGTGATCGCCTGACCCAGCGTAACCCGGTCACCATTCAGGATGCCCCGGACGTACGTTTCAGTAGATTTTTGTCTTTTAGGAACAGGTCTGCCCGCTGCTTTTTTATTAAAGAAATCCGGGGTCGTTCCGGATTTGCTTTTAGAACGGTCAGAATTGGGCTTTTTGGTCATGTTTTATGCTAGTTAAAGTTATTAACAGTGTTAAAAAATTAAAATTAACAAATGTGTAATAAATTGATTGTCAGTGTTAAAGGATTAGAAAGGCTTAACATATTTTAAGTAAATGTATTTTTTGGTGTTAAAGCGTCCAAACGACCTCTGATCGGTGATTTTTCGCTTGCATCGGGATGATATTTGTCGCTATCTTGTGATAAACTGAGCCAGTTTTCACACCCAGCTGGTTCGTTGCAGTCCACACTTTTAAACCGGAATTTATAAAGCTATGAAAACAATCTACTACCATTAAAAAGGTATAGAATGTCGGGACCGGTTTTAAATGAGGTTTTAACCCATTCCTCAAATGTTCGCTCTCCACGGAAACAGTTCCGTGGAGAAGAACATCCATTTTCTCCAGTGGTTGGCACATTCTTTTAATTGCGTTCACTTGTAATGAAAGGCTCTCTTACCATTTACCAGCCACTGGTGAAGGTGGTTAAATATGTTAATTATTTTATAAAATAACAGTATTTGGACTAACATTTGATCATTTTATTCGTTCCTATCACAGTTATACTGGAAAATCTAACCTCAGCCAGCAATTTTTATTCCGACAGATAGAATGTTTTTTGCGGCAAAATTCAAAAAATAACCATGTATCGTTTATTTATGCAAAGGAGGCCTTCGTGGCTTTCTGGAAAACTATAAATGCTGTTTACTTAATATTTTTATAAAACTTTTTAAATCAAAAAAATTTACGATGAAGAAATTCACGATGTTTTCAAACTACCTGCTATTATTGGCAGTTGCCGCTATTTTTGGACTTACCGCTTGTGGTGATGATCCGATTTTAAATACTGAAATTCCACCTTCTGCGACCATCACGGCGGATGCTGAAGCGGCACCCGGAGGTATCATTACCTTGAATATAAGTGGGTCAAGAGGAGACGCAGATATGGATTTATTGACCATTACCGAGAATGGTGCAAATATCTCTCTGGACCGTATTAATTCTACTGACATTGGTGCGAATCCCGCGTTGCTTGCCGGTGATAATGCCAGCGCTTTTGGATTTACGGTAGAAATAGATGCACCTACTGCTCCCGCTGCTTATACCTACGCGGCAATTGTGCGTGACCTGAACGGAAGAACTGACGAAGCGAGTGTTGAGGTAACCATACTTAGTGCTCCGCCAACTATTACTTACATGGGAACCAATCCACGGGAAGTCTCTCTGGGCGGTAATATTTTTAATGTCACCGCTACACCAGGTGGTGCTAATTTATCTACCATCGCGGTATTCGAAGATGGTGAGCTGGTTGACCCAACGCGGTTAGAACTGGACGGAGTAGATTTTGATGTCAATCCTTATTCTCTGGTGGGAGACGATCAGGCTGGATTTGATATGGCCAGCGTGCTGATAAGATTCCTGGATGCGGGTACCACTAACATTACTTTTGAGGTAGAAGATGTGAATGGTGAAACGGCCAGTACGGAAGTGAGTGTAGAAGTGGAAGCCCCAGGCACGCCAGTTACAAATACTTATACGGCAAGTTTATTATCCAACGCAGATGGTCCGGCTAATGTGCTTGGTGGTTTAAATCTTTATACTGGTGAGAACGTATCTGTGAACAGTGATTTTGCCTATATTATTGATCTGGGATTAGACCTTACTACTGGAGAATGGAGACAACAAATTCAGGGAAATAATGGAACTGAATTACGGTCTGCTAACCCGAATAGCCCTGAATTATTTAACTTTGAAAATATCAATTCCCGCGAAGCAATTATTGGAGCTTATGATTCAGCAATTATCGGAAACACAAGTGGAGTCGTGTCAGAAGGAGATGTCTTTCTGGCAAATCGGGGAGGTGATTATTTTATAATGACGGTGACCGATATAACAGTTACACCCAACAATAATGAAGATCGTTATCTTTTTAATATTAAAACTTCTGAGCTGTAATCTGTTTGTATAAAATATTTTATTGTAAAAAGAATCCCGGCAGTCAGTGCGACCGCCGGGATTTTTTTTTATCAAAATTTGATTTTTTTGAACTATTGAATCAACGAATCAACGAATCAACGAATCAAATTAATCTTTAACCTTAACAAACCGCTTGGACTGCTTGCCCAGCCAGATCGTATAAGAGCCGGCGGGCCATGCGCTGATGTCCAGGTCTACGTTGTTCATGCCAGCGTACACTGTGAGTGGTTCGTTGATAATAATGTTTCCGAAAAGGTCACTGGCCATCAGAAAAGTATCTTCTGTCTGACGGGCATTAAAACGAAGATGTGCATCATCGTACATCGCCGGATTTGGAAACAAAGTCGCAATACCAATATTTTCATCGTTTTCAATACAGTTGGATTTCAGGACAATTACTTTTGAATAATCGGTTTTTCCATCAAAATCAACCTGCTTGATCCGGTAATAATTTTCGGTAGCAGGCAATTCATCTACAAATTTATACTGACGATAATCGCTGGTTGTTCCTGATCCCTTGACGATTCCCAGTGAAGTAAAATCTCTACCGTTCGTACTTTTTTCTACTTCAAAATATTCGTTGTTCAGCTCGTTGGCGGTCGTCCAGTTCAGGACAACTTCGCACGCTATTTCATTTCCATAAAAATCTGACCAGGTAACCGGCAGTGGATTAATAACGGTCACCGTGACCAGCGCGGTGCTGTATCCACCATTCTGATCTGTAATGATATAGTAGAAAGTATCAACTCCTACAAAATCAGCAGGTGGCGTATAGATAACAAAATCATCACCCGGATTATTCGACGTTCCATTATCGTCAATAACGATGGTACCTCCTTGTAAAGAAGTATCTCCCATGGCCGTCATATCTCCTCCGATGCTGACAATTCTTAGCACATCATTAGCATCCGGATCGTTATCTGGTTTTCCCTGAAACAGAATATCCACCAGGGTAGATTGATTCATATTGGCATTTTCAAAATCATCGTTGGCAACTGGTTGGGCATTCCCGGTACCCGCAGTAATCAGGGTTTCGCAAGAACCACCGGGTCCACGATATACTTCTGTATCAAGACACACCTGAGCATCCGTCGCACCATTCTGCAGATTGAAGGTATTATTATTAGCATTGTTGCCGATACTTACCCCGCCGTCTCCGCATACACTAGCGGTTGTTCCATTAATTGTAAAATCATCATCTACTTCTGCACAGATTCCATTGATAACAACTTCTGCCTGACTGGAAACCTGCCAGTCATCACTAACGAAGATAATGGCCGAAGGATGTCCCATAAATAAACTGTTTCCAATGATATCCAAATCTTTGTCTGGAAAAGGCAATGTCAGTTTTCCGAATACATTAAAGGTACCTCCATCGTAGGTAAATCCATTTGAAGCGTTTCCGGTATTAGCGATTAGTTCTGCGTGCTCTCTAATGGTAATGTTTCCTTGATGCGTATAGGGAGCACCACTTTTGGTGATGGTATGACCATTTTCGATAATTACTTCGTCCGTGGCCGATGGTACAGCAGCTGGAGACCAACTGGCAGGATCATCCCAGTCTCCGCTTTGGGCGGAAAAAATGGTAGCAGCAAAAACAGTGGAAGTACTGGTAAACAAAAGGAAGGTAAGTAAAGTGTGGTAAAAAAAAATCTTCATGGTAAAATTGTTATAGTGTTTCCACGAATGAAGGGATCCCGTGCGTAAAATATTGTAAGTGGCAGGGAAAAGGGTACGAGGAGTAATAAGCGGGAGAAAAGTACTGTCAACCGAGGAGAAGAGGTTGGTGTGACAGGTAAAGACATTTAAAATATTGCAAAAATCGTGCTAAAAGCGGGTCAAAAAGCGGGGAAATGGGTTTTTATAACAGTTTTTTAACTAAATGCGTTCTCTTATAATCAAATCCAATTTAAATCATTTTTTGATTAAATGTGACATATTTGACAATTTTTTTTTGACCATTACTAAAATGGACAATCTACCAGACAGGCAATTCGGTTAATGGCTTGTTGCATATTTTTACCAAAAGCGATAATGCCTTCTTCGTGTCCAGCCATCGTAAAGTAGCCAGTATGCTGACGAATATTAGTCTGTTTCAGAAGACGGATAATTTCATACGCCATTTCCGGAGTTCCATAAGCAACGGATGCGTGTGTGGTCGGACTGCGGTGGACGGTAGATTTCCACAGTTCCAGATCGTGGATGTGAACTACCGCATTTACTTCCGGACAATTTTGGTAGATAACCGCGTGACTCATAGATTCAGAAGAAGCTTTAATCGGCCCATTGCACCAAACCCGGTTATTTTTAATATCTGTTTTATCAACAATGCTATAATGAGCGGCTGTTAATTTTTTTAGCCCACCGGTAGCAGAGCCGCTGATAATAAATTTTTCGCCCGCCAGACGTTCACTAATATTCCCATAGCCAATTCCATTCTCATAAGCACCGATCAATCCCCGCCGGTACATCTCCTGACGCCCCCAGTTGACGGAGTGCAACGCATCCGCAGACAGGGCTGGCTTTTTTTTCCAGTCGCAGTGAAATTTGATATACCCTTCTTCCATGGTCTCAGTATTCCGGGAATAATTCATGAATTGATGATTCGTTGGCCTGGCAAACACCGCGCTCGGTGATCAGACGGGTAACTAAATGCGACGGCGTGACGTCAAATCCATAATTGACCGCCGTACTTTCCGGAGGCGAAACTAACACTTTTATAATATTTTTTTCGTGTAATCCCTGAATATATTTTACTTCTTCGGGATTCCGTTCTTCGATAGGAATTTCCTTTACTCCGTCACTAATCTCCCAGTCAAAAGTAGAAGCGGGAAGTGCTACATAAAATGAAATATCATTGTCGTGAGCAGCCAGTGCTTTCAGGTAGGTACCAATTTTATTGGCCACGTCGCCCGTACGGGTAGTCCGGTCACTGCCGACAATACAGCAATCTACCAGCCCGTGCTGCATCAGATGACCACCTGTGTTATCGGGAATGATGGTGTGAGGAATACCCGCCTGACTCAATTCCCAGGCCGTGAGGCGGGCACCCTGATTTCTCGGTCGGGTCTCATCTACCCAGACGTGGATGGGAATGCCCGCCTGGTGGGCTGCGTACATGGGAGCGGTGGCGGTACCATGTTTTACACAAGCGAGCCATCCGGCGTTGCAATGAGTCAGGATGTTGAGCGGTTGTCCTTTCTTTTTTTCGATTAATGGTTGTAAAAGCGTCAAGCCATGCTGACCGATTTTTTTACAATTCTCCACTTCCTCGTTGCTGATTTGTTTAGCCAGATTTAAAGAGGCAGCAATTAATTTGTCGGTATTTTTAAATTGATTAATGATCTTTAGTTGACGATCTACTGCCCATGCGAGATTAACCGCCGTGGGTCGGCTGGCTTTCAAGGCAGTTGCTACTGCTGAAAAATAGGAATTATTTTTTGCGTGATCTTTTGCTTCCAGACAGGCGAGATACATGCCGTACGCTGCCGTTACGCCGATCAGAGGAGCACCCCGGACGTGCATTTCCCGGATAGCTGTTTCGGAATCTTTCCAGGATTCTAACTGTTCTATTACCAGTCGATGGGGTAAAAATCGCTGGTCAATGATTTCTACGATTTTTGGATTTTCTGAATTTAACCAAACAGATTGCTGAACTTTGATGTCGTTTTTCATAGTTCGAAGATAGACAAGTTGCGGAAAATCACCATCTTTAAATTACCAAATAAAAATTACGGGAAAAACAAGCCGGGCAGATCAGTTTGCCAGAAAATTTTCGAAGGGCGAATGGCCAGCCGGATGGACGGAGCAGATACCGGACTTTTGAAAGGAGCTGAGGGTGGGTTCTCCGGCACTGAGTGCACGAAGAAAAAATTTTGTGTCCTTGTTGACTTAGTGGCGAATCAGAAACACGAAAAATATACGACAATTCAGTGTTACTGGACTTTTGACAGGCTTAAATTTTTTGGTTGAGTTAAGGATCAAAAATCTAAGTTTAGTAAAATTAGTGGATAAGTTTTGAAAAGACAGAACTGTTACCGAGATTTGAAGATCACAACAAATTCAAATACTATGGT
>CAKZUV010000251.1 GCA_937921555.1 uncultured Saprospiraceae bacterium | reverse complement strand
TGAATTTTTTGGTAAAGCCGCTGAATGGCAATTTCCCGGTTTTTGATCTGCGACCGGCCATCGGTGCTTTCCGCTACAATACCCGTTGGCAGGTGCGTAAAACGAACACCGGATTCTGTTTTGTTAACGTGCTGTCCACCCGCCCCGCTCGAACGGAAGGTGTCTACTTTCAGATCCGCCTTGTTGATATTGATTTCTTCCATTTCAAACTTAGGCATCACCACCACCGTGGCCGCAGAAGTATGCACCCGGCCCTGCGACTCCGTTTTGGGAATCCGTTGTACCCGGTGCGCCCCCGACTCAAACTTCAAACGGCCAAATACATCTTCGCCGCTGATTTCCAGTACAATTTTATTATAGCCACCGACGGTACCTTCGTTGACACTTACAATCTCCGTGGTCCATTTTTGACTATCAAAATATTTGGTGTACATTCTATACAAGTCACCCGCAAAAATACTGGCTTCGTCCCCACCGGCACCCGACCGGATTTCAAAGATCACATCTTTTTCATCTTCCGGATCTTTGGGAATGAGCAGGAATTTTATTTTTTCCTCCAATGGGTCTACCAGCGGTAGCAATTCGTCCAGTTCCATTTTGGCCATTTCTTTCATCTCCTCGTCCTTGCTGTCTTCCAGAATTTCTTTGGCGGTATTTACATTTCCCATCAATTCTTTGTATTCCTGATGCACCTCCATGAGCACTTTCAGGTCCTTGTATTCCTTACTGACTTTTTTATATTTACTCATATCCTGCATCGTGGCGGGATCGGAAAGTTGTTCCTCCAGGTAATAGTAGCGATCGCGGATCGCCTCTAGTTTATTTAAATAATCCATAAGATGTTTAACTGAAAATTAAAAATAACAAGGTGATTGTTCTGGTGAAGAAGCTACCAAAACAGAAGGGGATGAATTCCGTATAGACTACGTTTGCTCATATTGCTGGCAAAAATACCAAAAATAAGCCATTGTTTCGTAGAAGTATCTGCGAATCCAGGGATCAATGAAGCTCCCCGACACAAGCCGTCGGGGTATCGCTCAAAGCTAAACACAGTTAACGGTAAATGAGTTAATCAGCCCCACTAACGTGTTCATCCGAGGCAGCGCTTCGCAGAATTCTTAATGATCCTGAATAACACCGTAGAGTTGTCAAACAACCTCTAAAAAAAGAAATACTGGCTAAGCTAAATGTTGATTTTATTTTTGATCGACTGGATCAGGGCAGGAGAAACTTTTTTGCGTTGGACACGACTTTTGATAAACTCTCTAAAGGATTTTTCTTTACTCAGGATTTGCATGTAGGCGGGATTACCCTGAATTTCTCTTAATAATGCTCTTTCGGCTTCCGGGGTTAACTCGTTGTCGAGATACATGTTTACTTTTCGGACCAATTCCTGGTGATTCTTTTGAGATATCATAATTAAAAAGTTTTAAAATTTCTCAGAAGCAAACCCGGAGGATTATTACGGACGAGACTGGTCCTGTTGACCCCCGAACAGCAATCCGTCCAACACACAGAGCCAGACCAGTAGCTACTGGTCTGGCAATAAGTCTGTGATATTTTTGTTGAACCGATCATGCTTTTGCTATTCTGAAAATTATTAACAATAAATGAATCGGATTACTGACGCTTGTCCTCAAAACCGAGCGACCGGGCGTAAGCACTTAATTCTTTCTTGAGCAAATTTCGGGCACGGAACAACCGGGATCGGACCGTACCAATTGGAATATCAATGATCTTGGAGATTTCTTCGTAAGTGAAACCCTCAATATCGCAAAGCAAAAGAACGGTTCGGTACTCTACGGACAGGTTACCAAGAGCGATAGTTACTTCGTCTCCGATAATTCTTTCGTAGATGTCTTCCCGCATGTCGACGTAGCTGTTCAGCGCCGTGTCTTCTTCCTGGTGAATATTTACCAGGTCTTCAAAATCCACCTGAGCAGGCCGCTTGCTCTTTTTGCGATAGTTATTAATAAAGGCATTTTTCAATATCCGGAATAACCACGCCTTGGCATTTGTACCTTCCAGGTAACTGTCAATGAAGCGAAAAGCCTTCAGGTAAGTTTCTTGTACCAGATCGTTGGCGTCCGCTTCGTTACGGGTCAAACCGTACGCAAAACTGAGCAACGCATCCGCCTGAGGATAAAACTCCTGGTCAAAAATCCTAGCTTGCTTTTCCTTCTCCAAATTGATGTTGGTTGTGGTTAACATGATAAAGATAATATAAGGTTACTAAATACCAAAACAATAAATATTTCGGCCTTTCAGACATTAGACTTAATTGTAGAATGTTTTGTAGAGATCCCGAATAGATATTTTTGATCAGATTGAGGCTCTTTTTAGAGTGCATAGCCTAGCTATGGACGATAAAAAAGCAGAAAAGCTGGACAAAAAGATCATTTGGGAGCATATAAATTATAAATTATTTTGGAATAAAGTCTATAACTGTCTGAACTAAATAACCCGGAAAGAAAAACTTTAGTTCCCATTCCTGAAAAAAAATTAAAAAAAATTATTTGAAGGGGCAAAATCACCCGAATTTATGGTTGGTTGGAAGGAATTTGTTGGTGATTTTAATTTTTTCCCTTTGGGGAAAGAACGTGCAGGAGACAGCGTGACACACCTGCCTGTTGTAGCCACTTCGTCTTTTATAGCGGCGTAATGGTAATACCGGGTAAATTTTTCTCGGCCCAATAAAGAGAAGCGAGGTTTTTGTCACCCGTACAGGTATCACATTTAAAGAACAAGTAGTACAGCTGAATATTTTCCCCCATTCGCTCAATTAATTTTTTCAACCGTAAATTGCTTTGGGTGGGCTGGCTGTAAATCTGGGATAATCTCCAGCAGTAGTACGCTTCGTCGTGCAGTTCTACGATATCTAAAATTACTGGATCGTCACAGTGCAGCATCAGATAATCTTTGGCCAGAATAGAATGGTGCCGGCTCCAGTCCCGTGGACTACCTTTGTGCTCTTCGTACTTAAAAGTGTCGTGAACAAAGGTAATAATACGGAGGCGAGTTCGGTTTTCAGCACTGAGGGTGAGTTTTTCTACGTTGTCCAGAACTTCACGGATATGATAAACAATTTTGCCCTCGGGGTGACCAAAGCGGGGGGTACCCCACATCAGCCCCTTGAGAAAAGGAGGGTCTTCCAGGAAAAAATTTTCGAGTGGCGTCTCAGGCTGTAAATATTGCCTCAATGCGCTTGCTCCATGAATTACTTTATCCATTTCACCAGAGTACTAAAAAAATTGTTCTATGACAAAGATACAGGAATTAGACGGGATATTGGAGACCACTTATCTATTTTAGAAATAGGCTGTTAATATCCTGTTAAAAATTAGGTTTATCATAACAATTGTAAATGACAAAAAGTTATGGTTTTAGATTTATACGAAACGAAGGAGTCAAAGTTCTCCAGGATATTCAGATTTTTATTTTAATTAAAAAACTAAAAACATGAAAAATTTCCTTTCATTTATTTTCGCTGGGATCATTGGAGGATTGATTGTATTTGGTGGAATTAAATACACCAGCCAATCAAATACCGAAACATCACCCGATAATCTGTCCCGGCAGGTCAACCTGATCAACCAAAGACCATCGGCAGCCAGCTTTCCCGGCAATTTTACGGAGGCAGCAAAAAAAGCAATGCCCGTAGTTGTTCACATAAAAGCCACGGCTGGTATAAAATCTGCTCAGGATAATGCGCCGAGCAATCCTTTTGGAGGATTCTTTGGAGAAGATTTCTTTGGCGGACCATCCCGGCCACAGTCCGGTGCCGGATCCGGTGTATTTATTTCGCCGGACGGATACATTGTAACCAATAATCACGTGGTCAGTTTTGCGGACGAATTAGAAGTTACGACTTACGATAACCGTACCTACAAAGCCAAAGTTATCGGTACCGATCCGGGAACTGATTTAGCTGTTATTAAAATTGATGCAACTAATATGCCGACCCTGAATTACGCCGATTCGGACGCAGCACAGGTGGGCGAATGGGTGCTGGCCGTAGGAAATCCTTTTGATCTGACTTCTACGGTAACGGCGGGTATTATTTCTGCGAAAGGAAGAAGTATTAATATTCTAAGAGGCAAAGGCGGAATCGAATCATTTATCCAAACGGATGCGGCGGTCAATCCGGGCAATAGTGGCGGTGCGCTGGTCGATGATGCCGGAAGATTGCTGGGAATTAATACGGCCATTGCCACCCAGACGGGTTCTTACGCTGGTTACTCCTTTGCGATCCCGGCCAATATGATGAAAAAGATTGTCGATGATATTATTGAGTTTGGTAGTTTCCAGCGCGCTTACCTTGGTATCAGTATCAATGAAATGGACGCAGAGCTTTCTGATGAACTGGGAGTTGATATTTCACAAGGTGTATTTGTGGAAGGATTGGCAGATGGCGGTGCGGCCTCTTATGCTGGTATTTTACCACGGGATATCATCACGGCAGTTAACAATCGTCCAATAAAAACAGTACCCGAATTACAGGAAATGGTGGGTAGTGCAAAGGTTGGAGATGTCTTGAATGTTACAATTAACCGAAAAGGAAAGATTAAAGAAATTCCGGTTAAATTGAAAGCACAGCAAAGATGACAATAGTATGGCATTTTAATAACGGACTGATTATCAGTTTGTTATAAGAATAAATGTCACGATTATAAAAACAGATGATCGTTCTGTTAGGATTTTATTAACAACTGAATCACAACAAAAGACGATCCTGTTTAGTTACTATAGTAGTAATAAAAAACTTGTTTAAAGTTGGTTTTTCGTTTTGTTTTGATGCGTCTGTTCGGCGAAAGCTCGAACAGGCGTTTTTTTTATGTCCTTTCTTTTCCTATCTTTAGTGGTGGAGGCACTATTGCATTTTGCTTTTCAAGACCAACTTACTATGATAAACACCATTCCGCCCTTTCAGGATTTTATCAGCTTATTCTATCCCAACCTCTGCGTTGCCTGCGACCGTAATACACCCGTTCACGGAGGTGTTATCTGTTTACCCTGTCAGTATCATTTACCAAAAACAAAATTTCACCTGGATCGTGAAAATCCCTTTACGGACAGATTTTGGGGACGTGTTCCTATTAATGCGGGGGCTGCTTTGTATTATTTCACCAAAGGTGGCAGAACCCAGAAGCTGATTCATAAACTCAAATACAACGGAAAAGTAAGCGTCGGAATCAAACTGGGAAACCTGTACGGACGAATGCTCAAACAGTCTCCTTATTTTTCGCAGATAGATTTGATTGTTCCCGTCCCTCTGCACCCAAAAAAAAGACAGAAAAGAGGATACAATCAAAGTGATCTTTTTGCCAGGGGACTGAGTGATGAAATGCAAATTTCCAACGCACCCTACGCGCTCAAGCGACTGGAAATGACGGAGACGCAAACCCGTAAATCACAGGCGGAAAGATTTGCCAACGTAGCGGCAGCTTTCGCCGTAAATCAACCAAAAATACTGAAGGGAAAACACGTTTTGCTCGTAGACGATGTGATGACCACCGGAGCCACGATGGAAGCGTGCGCCAATCAGATTCTTTCCTGTGAAGGAACCAGGGTTAGCATGGCTACGATTGCCTTTACGGAATATTAATAAAATAAAAATTGCCCATCTACGAGTTTATTCATAAATGGGCAATTTTTTATTTTAAACGATTCAACGACCTGCCTGCTGACGCAGGAAGGCAGGTTCAACGATTCAACAAAATCACCCCTCCACCAGCGTTCCTACCTGCTCGCCGTGAATAATCCGCATCAGATTATCTGAATCATTGATGTCAAAAACAATAATTGGTAAGTTATTTTCCTGACAAAGCGTAAAGGCAGTCATGTCCATTACGCTCAGTCCCATGCTGATAACTTTGGCAAAAGATAATTTATCAAATTTGGTAGCACTCTTGTCTTTCTCCGGATCAGCCGTATAAATTCCGTCCACCCGGGTACCTTTCAGGATAACATCCGCGTCAATTTCATTGGCACGTAATGCAGCGGTAGAATCCGTTGTAAAATACGGACTTCCCGTTCCTCCGGAAAAAATAACCACCCGGCCTTTCTCGAGGTGTCTGATAGCCTTCCGGCGAATATAAGGTTCGGCAATCGCCTGCATTTCGATGGCGGTCACCAGACGGGTGAAAACCCCGATTCCTTCCAGCGCGCTCTGCAACGCCATTCCGTTCATGACCGTTGCCAGCATT
>CAKZUV010000250.1 GCA_937921555.1 uncultured Saprospiraceae bacterium | reverse complement strand
GTTGAGCCTGCTCTAAAAAGTGATTTTCGCGCAGAGGAGCAGAGAACGCAGAGATTCTTTAACGTGTAAATCTTTTATCGTAAATCAAATATGAATATTATTTTTATTAAATGTGTCTCAATTTTTCTGTTTTCCTAGTTTTTAGAGCAGACTCAACGATTCAACAAGCAAAGCGCTTCAACACTCTTCTTAATTCGCCGCCTTATATTTTTTCAGCGCTTCCGTAATTCTCGGTACCACTTCAAATAAATCACCGACCACTCCGTAGTCTGCCGCCTTAAAGAAAGGTGCTTCGGGATCTTTGTTAATCACCACAATTACCTTACTGCTGTTGACACCCGCCAGGTGCTGAATCGCACCGGAGATACCCGCCGCGATGTATAAATTCGGACGAATGGCGACACCCGTTTGTCCTACGTGTTCGTGGTGTGGACGCCAGCCGGTATCCGCTACGGGGCGACTACACGCGGTGGTAGCGCCCAGCTCTGCGGCCAGTTCTTCGATGATGCCCCAGTTTTCGGGGCCTTTCATACCACGACCGGCACTGACAACCAGTTCGGCTTCGGGTAACGGAACGGTACCGTCGATTGTCTTTTTGTCTTTTACGGTCACCTTGGAAGCAGGGATGTTGACGTCCATACTTTCCGCCGTTACGGCACTGCCCGTCATTTCTACCGGAATAGAATTTCCCATCAGGGATAAAACCTTTACCGGGGAAGATACTTCGTATTCTGCGATGGCTTTTCCGGAGAAAACATTTTTCTTTACTTTAAAGCTACCGTCAACCGTTGGTAATTGATTGACACCCGCAACCGAACCGGCATCGAGGCGAACGGCCAAACGACCAATCAGCGACTTTCCGGTACTGCTGTGGGAAACGATCACTACCGTTGCGTCCAGTTGTTTGGCTACATCCGCGATTACGGAAGTGTATACCTGACTATCAAAATTATCCAGTTGATCATTGTTAATGTGAATTACTTTTGCGGCTCCGTACTGACCGAGCTGGCCGGCGTTGTCGGCACTACCGAGTACGAGCGCTGCACATTGGGTACCCATCGCATCCGCTACTTTTTTTCCGTAGGTAACTGCTTCGAAAGATCCTTTTTTAAGTTGTCCATTTGGACTATCTGCGAGAACTAAAATCATTTTTTTGAAATTTTTTATTGAAAAAATTTGCTGTTGGCAGTTGGCTGTTAGCTATTGGCTCCTTCGACCGCGAGGCAAGCGTAATTGAACCACTACTATCAGCTAAACGCCAGTAGCTTTCTGAATTTGCCATCGGCTATTTGCTTTTGGCTTTTGGTCCGCTTCTATCGCGAACTGTTTAGAGGGTGAAAGTCGATTAGTTGAGTTCTATTTTCTAAAATCACAACAAAATTGACACTATTGATTCGTTCTGGCTAATTGTTATAAGCGATGGTACTTCCTACGTTAGAAGAGGGCAAACAGCAAATAGCCAACGGCCAATAGCCGCTTAAATAACTTTCGCCTCTTCGTGCAGCAAGCGTACCAGTTCATCCATATTTTCCGGGTCAATCATTTTGACGGCTGTCTTACCTTCCGGCATTTCGTAGCTGACTACTTTTGCGTGGTCGGTAGCGGCGCCCGGTTCGATGACGTTGAGTGGTTTACGTTTCGCCATCATGATACCCCGCATGTTGGGAATACGTTGTTCGGCCATTCCTTTGGCGGCACTGATGACGACGGGAGTAGCTACTTCGACGGTTTCCGTTCCGCCTTCGATATCCCGGCTGACGGTAGCAGTGGTACCCGCTACCTCCAGGCTGTTCGCGTAAGAAACGTAGGGTAAATCCAGCAATTCTGCCAGCATACCTCCTACTTCGGAACCATTATAATCGATGGTTTCTTTTCCGGTAAGGATCAAGTCAAATCCACCCGTTTTAGCATATTCGGCGATGTGTTTAGCAGCAGTCAGGGCGCTTTCCGGATCGGCGTTGATCCGTACCGCGTCGTCCGCTCCGATGGCGAGACCTTTCCGGATAATGGGATCATTGGCCGCGGGACCTACGTTAATGATGGTAACGGTACCGCCGTGGGCTTCTTTCAGTTCCAGCGCACGCACCAGTGCGTACCATTCGTCGTAGGGATTCATAATAAATTGAACACCAGCCGTATCGAAGTCCGTCCCGCTAAAACTAATTTTAGCAGTCGTTTCCGGTGTTTTACTGACACAAACTAAGATTTTCATACTTTTGAAATGTATTAGAGTTTAAATGATCTCCCGAATTAAATCCGGGACTATGTCCTGTGAGCGAAAAAATTCTGAAGTGGTTTGAGAACTTCTTTAATAAACTCACCTTTTATGATTAACCGGTAAAAAACTTTTTTGTTTCTCACAGGTTTAAAACAAATTCTTATGGCCACAAATATAAGGGTTTTCAGGATCGAATCCATTATTTTAGCGAAATTTCGCTAAAATTACAAATTCAATTATAAATTTCTCACAATCAAACATTTAAATAAATAAAAATTAAAAATAAATCACCAAAAGACTAATTTCTAGTCAAAATATTGTCAAGAATATGGAATCAAATCGTTTACAGCAGTTATTGAATTTTCTGGAAAACAGTCCGGGAGACGCGTTTATTAGTTTTGCCATTGCGAAGGAATACGAAGGATTGGGGGAGCTGGAAAAATCGCTGGCAGCCTACGAGGCCCTGGTAAAGTCGCAGCCTGATTACGTAGGTACTTATTATCATTTAGGAAAATTGTACGAAAAACTGGAAAATTACGAAGCGGCAGAGACGACTTTTACGACCGGAATCACCGTTGCCCGGGCCGCCGGAGATAAACACGCTGCGGGTGAATTGCAGGGTGCACTGGATATGTTGTAATGCGAATCAGGGGTTAAAAAGGAATTTGCATAGCATAGATTTACAATAGACTTTATTCCAAAATAATATGGGTGTTTTTGCTATTTGCTTTTGGCTATTTGCGCCCTCTGTCCATTGCGATTGAAGGGAGCAAATAGCCAGCAGCAAGCGGCAAGAAGCATCCTTCAGAGGCTATTTTATTATAGATTAGAAATTTAACTCCTGATTCGCATTTGTAATCTTAAAATCAGGTGTAGAAATTTTCCGGAAGCTGTATTTGTCAAAAAAGACTGTTGACCAGCGTATTTCGATGTCCAGAGAAGGTAAAGTTATCTTATACCACAACGGTTTGTCAGAATTTTCGTGATTCTGCGAAATTGAGAAAATTTAGACAAGGTCTGAGGCGTCGCTTTCTAATATTTTGCTACATTTGTCTTGAATTAAAGAAACTAGACAAGAAAACAAATGGATCCTATTATTATCATGTGGCTGGGTTTTATATTAGCAGCTTACTCGGTTGTTGGAAACGACGTCATACAAACCCTGGGAACTTTTCTTTCTTCTAACGAGGAAAAGCCGTGGTATTTACTGTGGTTGTTTGCAGGAAGCATTATGACTGTC
Source organism: uncultured Saprospiraceae bacterium (assembly GCA_937921555.1). Taxonomy (GTDB): domain Bacteria; phylum Bacteroidota; class Bacteroidia; order Chitinophagales; family Saprospiraceae; genus JALZUU01. Next base: position 9,280 of record CAKZUV010000250.1, on the reverse strand, counting down.
ACGCTTGTGTACGGCTGGTATCAGCACGGCGGAGATGTTTCTTACGAGCGACTGATTGGTGACGCGGCAGACGGATTTAATCTGGATAATCCCAAGTATCTGGATCCAAGAAACATTGATGGTTTTAGCTGGGTATATCTGCTTCCTCCGCTGGTCCTGATGGTCATTACCCGCGTTGGAATTCCCGTCAGTACTTCGTTTCTTATCTTGACTTTCTTTCAACCCAAAGGACTTTACGACATGGTAATCAAATCCATGTCCGGATATTTGGTAGCTTTCGTTGCTGCAGTTGTTTTGTATCTGTTTATTACTAAAAGCCTGGAACGGAAATTCGCTTCCACGCCCATACCGGATGACCGGAAAAAATGGTGGACTGCTGCCCAGTGGGCTTCCACCGGATTTTTGTGGACCCAATGGCTGGCGCAGGATTTTGCCAATATTTATGTTTACCTGCCACGACGCGTAGATGGTCAAACGCTGTTTTTGTCTTTGACTGTTTTATTATTGATGCTGGGATATATTTTCTATTCGAAAGGTGGAGCGATCCAGGCCATCGTAAAAGCCAAATCCAATACCGGAGATATTCGTTCTGCGACCTTTATTGACTTATCGTTCGGGATTATATTATTTTTCTTTAAAGAATTGAATAATATTCCGATGAGTACGACCTGGGTATTTCTGGGATTACTGGCAGGTCGGGAGATTGCGGTACGCTATAATCTGGATAGTAAAGTTTCTCAGGCCACCCTCAAAAATCTGGGGATGGATTTAGGAAAAGTCTTTTTTGGATTGGTTATCAGTATTGCGCTGGTTTATTTGATCAAATGGATTACGTAATGCACGGAGATTGGGTTGGTTGTGGTTGATTGATATACTCCTCTTTACAATTCACCCGAAAAGGTGCGTGTCGCTTTTCCTTGTAACCAGACATTTTTCACCCCTTTTTTCCCGTCCGGTGTAAGTTTCACGGACAGTTGCCCGCCTTTGGCTTCAATGGCAGTAACCGTTTCTTCCTGGCTGGATCTTTTTAGCTGATAGGCGATAGCCGCTGCCGTTACACCGGTACCACAGGAAAGGGTTTCATCTTCTACGCCCCGTTCGTAGGTAGCGACAATGATTCCATCTTTTTTTCTTTCTACAAAATTTACGTTGATTCCTTCTTCCCGGAAACGTTTGGAATAACGAATAGCCTTTCCATTTTCTACTACGTCGATATCATCAATATCTTCCACAAAAACAACATAATGTGGCGACCCGGTATTGAGGATAAAATAGTCGGCCCCCTGCTCTATTTCGGGTACATCAATCATTTTCAAAGAAACCCAATCCTCCCCTTTTATGAACGCTTCGTGGGGTCCGTCAATAGCTATAAACCTAGTACGGTCTTCTATGATTCCCAGATATTTGGCGAAAGCCACCATGCATCGACCGCCATTCCCACACATCGAACTCTCACGACCATCGGCATTAAAATAAATCATTTCGAAATCATACTTTTCGTGCGTTTCCAACAAAATTAAACCATCTGCTCCTACGCCAAACCGCCGGTCACAAATATGCTGAATTTGATCCTTGTCCTGACGGGTAAGATATTTTTTGGTGCGCTGGTCGATGAGCACGAAGTCGTTTCCGGTGCCCTGGTATTTTTGAAAGGGTATGGTCATGATGGGTGTTGAGTTTTGAGTTGTTGTGTTGTTGAGTTGTTTAACCTGCATTCCTGCGTCGGCAGGCAGGTCGTTTATATTTCATTTGGTATCAGGAAGTCAAAAAACGCGAAACGCTCCTGCGGGGTTGGGGTAAATTCCGTGAGTTTTTATGAATTAATTTTTTATGATTTTAATAATCCGGGTATGTTTTTTTGTTTTTAATTTTAAAAAATAGAGGCCGGATGGTTGATCTTGTAAATCTATTTCTTCAGAGGAACTGGGGTCTGTATTGTTTTTTTGAAAAATTATAATTCCCTTTTTATTGTAAATTTTATACTGGTAGAACTCATTTGGGCTGAAATCCGTAAATTCAATGTTAAAATAATCACGGGTAGGATTTGGTCCCGTTACCAGATGGCCGTTCAGTTCATTACGGGTGGCCGTATTCAGCTCTACAACGTAAACGAAACTGGCCGTACAACCCAACGCATCGGTGATGGTTACCTGATAATTACCGGGTGGCAGGTCAACAATATCCTCGGTGACAGCACCGGTATTCCACAGGAATGAAAAAGGAGCCTGACCGTTGGTGGTGGTCAGATTTATTGCGCCATTATTGAGTGCAGTGGCAGCCTGAATTTCGGCAGTAGCAGTCACTTCGTTTTCTGTAATCGTTCCGGAAAATTGAGCAGAAACAACCTGTACCGGCGTGCCATTGTTTTCTACCACCGTTTCCGTCAGCGTAGGGATTTCCCCAAATCCGACTTCAGTCGATGCTACCCCATCATTGATGGTAAATTTCAAAACAAATAACACGCTACTGTCAGCTAATACCAGCGGGTCTCCGGATGAGTTGTCTAACCAGAAATATCCCATACCTCCATTTTCCGTATCATTGGTGTTAATCAGAAAATTACTCGACAACGCCGGATGTATTTCTTCCAGTGTCTGAAACTGAAGCGCAGCAGCATCCCAGCGAACGGAAGACTGGAAATTCCGGACATTTATAAAATCACGGACCCGCAGCGGCAGCCGTACTGTATCGTTTGCACAAAACAGTTGATCCGCAAAAAAGTATTCGACGGGCGACTGACCGTGCAGAGACGCTATGAAGCAGCCCGGCAACAAAAACATTATCAAATATCTAAAAACGGCCATTTTCACGAATTGTCCCATTTAAAATCCCAGTGTATCCTGCTGGTAAATAACATGCCCATTCTCATCCAGCGGACTCACCCCCAGACTGTAAAAACGGTACCACATGAAAAGAATCATTCCCAGGATGAAAAGCGCGCCCCAGAACGTAAATTTCCAGCCCCATTCGTTTCCGATGTATTCGTCTCCTTTTCTTCCTTCGAAGGGCGAATGCTGATGTCGATTTTTTATTTGTGCCATAAATGATTTTTATAAAAAAAATTTACTGCTCGACTTTAGCCAAGCTTTGCTATTCGCTTTTGGCATTTGACTATAGTCGAGTTTAGGAATGTTGACAAAACAAAAATACGCAAGTATCCCGACATTAATAATTGAATAAATATGCTGCTGTCAAAAACTATCCGGTCTGAATATTGCGTTATAGCTTTAAGGAGAGAAGTTGTTCTAAAAACTTCAAAGAATAACCCATAATATTTGAAAAAAAATGGGTTAAAGACAGATTTTACCCAATCTTATTACAGAAGTTTGTATATTTAAGTTGGTCTTCTGATCTTTTTTCATTTTCAAACTGATACTACACAAGATTATATGAAAAATATTGCACTGATTTTTTTGGTTTCCCTTTTAAGTTCTGCACTGTCGGTTTTTTTATACCGGTATTTTGAAAAACCTACTATTATTTATCGGGAGGCGCCAAGTGCGATGTATACCAACTTTAACGACCCGGCCAGCGAGATGCTATCCGGTAAATTACAGCGTACCTTCCTTTCTTCTTCTCCTACTGATTTTATTTCCGCCGCCGAAGCCGTGACGCCTGCGGTTGTCAATATTAAAGCCAGTCAGAACAACGATTTTGATTTTTGGGGTGGTACTTATGGAGGTTCTTCCGGCTCAGGAGTGATCATTTCAGAAGATGGATATATAGTGACCAATAATCACGTCATTGAAGAAGGCAAACGCCTGGAGGTTACTTTAAATGACCACCGTCAATATCCCGCCAAGCTGATCGGTACGGATCCTTCCACGGATCTTGCGCTGTTGAAAATTGATGCGAAGGGACTTCCTAATCTGATGTTTGGTAACTCGGATAAGATTCGGATTGGTGAATGGGTACTAGCCGTTGGTAATCCCTTTAATCTGGAATCTACCGTAACGGCAGGAATCGTTAGTGCCAAAGGCCGTAGTATTGATATTCTGGATGATATTTATAAAGTAGAATCTTTTATTCAGACGGATGCCGCCGTTAATCCCGGCAACAGTGGTGGTGCCCTGGTCAATACCAACGGCGAACTGGTTGGGATCAATACCGCTATTATTACCCGGTCGGGACGCTACGAAGGATATTCTTTTGCGATTCCGAGTAATCTGGCGCGAAAAGTTATTCGTGATCTGAAAGATTTTGGCGTAGTACAAAGAGCTATTCTGGGGATCAGTATTGACAAGGTAACGGATGAGCGTGCCAAGAAACTGAATCTTGAATCGGTCGAAGGTATCTATGTTTCCAAGGTTAGTGAAAACAGCGGAGCACAGGAAGCAGGACTTCGGAAGGGTGATGTAATTGTAAAAATAAATGGCGCAAAAACCAGTTCTATGCCCGTCTTGCAAGAACAAATTGCCCGCTTTCGTCCGGGGAATACCGTCAAAGTTGATTATTTCCGAAATGGAAAAAGATATCAAACCGAGGTTACGCTCAAAAATATGAATGGCACAACGGCTCTGGTGAGCAGTGCGCTCGACAATGCGTTGCTGGAAGAAATTGGTTTTGAAATTCGTAACCTGACCGAAGAAGAAATTAAACGACTGGGTACCAAAGGAGCGAAAGTAGTCAGCATTTACCGCGGAAGTAAAATCGAAAGAACCAATATGGATCCTGATTTTATTATTACCCGTATCAATCAAAAAAGTATTCGTACCGCCGAAGATGTGGCCAATATCCTTACCGAAGCCAAAGGTAAAATAATGCTGGAAGGCATCTACGAAGGTTATCCGGATGTTTGGTATTACGAATTTCCAAAATAATTTTCTACGAGAAGAATTGAATGCACTGTGAAAATTTATGTTACCAGGCAGTTTTTAATTATTCGTCACCTAATTCATTCTAAAAAATATGCCTTCCAGGAAAGTTACATTTACAAACAGAAGTGGATATCAGTTGTCCGCCAAGATTGATTTACCTTTAAAGAAATCACCATTCCCGTTTGTTCTTTTTGCACACGTTTTTACGGGCAGTAAAAACCTGACCGCTTCCAAGCACATCAGCCGGGCGCTGACCATGAATGGTTTTGGCGTTATGCGGTTTGATTTTACGGGATTGGGTGAGAGCGAAGGCGATTTTTCGGATACAAATTTTTCTTCCAACGTAGAAGATCTTCAGGATGCAGCCGCTTATCTGGCCGAGCATTACGAGGCACCCTCCGTAATTGTGGGACATTCACTCGGAGGAGCGGCGGCTATTTTTGCGGCGGGAAAAATACCAAGTATCAAAGCGGTTGTTTCAGTAGCCGCACCATCCTACCCCGAGCATGTCACCCATTTATTGAGTGGTAAAAAAGAAGAAATTGAAAAAACCGGGAAGGCAGAAGTAAATATTGGTGGTAGAAAATTCTGTATTAAAAAACAATTTCTGGAAGATTTGCAAAATCAGGAACACGAGCCGGTGATACAAAATCTGCAAAAGGGATTGCTGGTTATGCACTCTCCGCAGGACCGGATTGTGGGTATTGAGAATGCAGCCAATATTTATAAACTAGCCCGGCATCCAAAGAGTTTTATTACGCTGGACGGTGCCGACCACATGTTATCCAACAAAGATGATGCTTTTTACGCAGGTAGTGTAATTACGAGTTGGGTAAAACGTTATATTGAATTTCCAAAAAAAGAAATACTAACGACGGAAAAAGAGGTAGTCGTCAGATTAGAAGGCGAAGATTTTACGACGGAGATTCAGGCAGACGAACATTCGATCATTGCGGACGAACCCGCTTCTGTCGGTGGAAATGATTTTGGTCCGTCTCCTTACGACCTCCTTAATGCCAGTCTGGGTGCCTGCACCGCAATGACGCTGAAGATGTACGCGCGCCGGAAAAATTGGGATTTGCAGGAAGTACTGGTCCATCTTAGTTATTGTAAAACCAGTGCATATCCGGAGCATAAAGGCGAACCAGAAAAAAGCAATAGTCGAATTGACCGCTTTGAAATAGAATTAGAATTACTGGGAGATTTGGATGAAACCCAACGAGCACGGTTGTTAGAGATTGCCGGAAAATGTCCGGTGCACCGAACGATTGCCTCCCCTTCTCAGTTTGCGATGCGACTGAAAGGAAACGAGGAATGGCAGGTGTCCGGGAATCATAGTTGATACACAGCTAAAAAAACATTCCTAAAATGTATCAGCGCGAAAGCTTTCCTTCAGTGCCTGTCCCGAGCATCGCCTCGGGAAACACAATATGCGGATGCAAAATGACACACTCGTATGTTTGTACAGTCTCCAAAACCAGAAAACAAACCCGGTTTTCGACTTTTATTTAAAACGAGTAACTGGCATTCAATTCGTGCACAGTACCAAAATTAGGTCCGTATATCTGAAAGAAATTTGTAAAATTGTATCCAACTTTGAGGGCATTTCCGTCACCAATATTTCCAATTACGCCCAATCCGAGATTCACTTCCCGGGCGTTTGACCCGCCTACTGCGATGTAAAACAATTGCTCGTATTCGTATTCAACCCGTCCGTTAATGTAAAATGGTACATTTTCTACGTAGCGGGCTTCCGATGATAACTCAATGTAGGAATCGTCCGACAATTCAAAGCGTCCACCAACGACCCCGTAATAATGTCTTACCCGTTGGATGGTGTAATCGTTTACGTCGTCCTTAAATTCCAAATCCAGATCAAAGACCTGAGGCACCGAAAATCCCAGATAATAATTTTCCTGAAAATATAACATTACGCCCAGACTAAAATCCGGATATATGGTGTTCAAATTTGTATTGGCAATATCACCCGCTTCGAGAAAATCAAGTTCAGACCCTTTTACGTTGTATTGTACGATCCCTCCTTTTACACCAAAGGATAGAGAAAAATCATCACTAAGATCCAGCAGATATCCGGCTCTGCCATAAATCCCCGTAAAACCAGTAGGTCCGGTTTGGTCCTTGATCACATCTCCACCGAAAGTAAAATTATAGTCTTCGGCCAGGTGACTGAAACTTCCCATAATCGTACGGGGTGCACCGTCCAGGCGGGTCCACTGATAACGGTACCGTAAACTGACGGTAGTGGGCAGGTTATATTTAAAATAGTCACTGGAAATACTGGCAGGATTCAGCACCTCTCTATTTTGGTTGAGTAGTGGTAATTGTTGCGCCTGAATTGCCTGGCCCGCAAATATCACCGTAAAAATTACCAGACATTTTATGATAGAAAATTTTATTTTATTCATCTTAAAAATTTTATTATCGTCAACTGATGTTTTAGTAAAAAAAGAACTTGTTTATCTTATAATTGTGATCGTCCCCTGAAATACTTCTCCTTCTCCCAGATCCAGTATAAGGTTGTAATAATACGTTCCTTCGTGTAGCGGCTTATTGCTATTTGAAGTTCCATCCCAGTCATTTTGATAGTTATCTGCCTCAAAGATAATATTTCCCCAACGGTTAACAACAACTAATTGACTATTTGGATACTGGCCAATTCCCGGAATAATCCAGGTGTCATTTAATCCATCATTGTTTGGACTAAAGGCATCGGGTATTACTATATCTTCAATCACCGTGATGACTACTTCTGCCGTAGCACCACACCCTGCCGCATCTTCGGCGAATATCATATACGTACTGGTAGAACGGGGACTCACCGTCTGAGCGGTACAATCTGCGCAACCATCTCCCAGCGTTGAGGTCCAGGTAATAATTTCCGGAGTGAAATTAAATAAAGCTTCTAACTCAACTAACTCACCCAGCGTAATAGTAGTATCTCTTCCTATATCAATCACATACTCAACAGGCGCAGTAATATTTAATGAATTTTCCGTAGTACAACCTTCACTATCCTGTATTTCAGTAGCATAATTTCCGGGAGTAAGATCAGTGATCATTACCGGAAAATCACTAATCACCTCAAAGGCAGCTCCATCAATTGAAAAAGCGTAAGGATCACTTCCCCCCGTAATTGAGTCTAAAGATATAACTCCGTCCGTATCTCCAAAGCAGTCAGGGGCAATAGTCGAAGCAGCCAGATTAATAGCTGATGGTTCGGTAATGGTCGCGCTGGTTTCTCCGGTACATCCATTCGCATCCGTAACGGTAATCGTATAAAGTCCGGCACTTAAATTGCGCTCGGTTGAATTAGCCAATCCGTTACTCCACTCGTAGGTAAAAGGCGCGGTTCCGGAGGTAGGTGTTACCGTAATCTCCCCGTCGCTGGTTCCATTACAACTTACACCAAATCCATTGAAGTCGCTCGTAACTACTGCGGAAGCATCCAGCATACCAACTTCCACCGTAACACTACTACTATTAATATTAGGCAAACAAGTACTGCCCTGTGCAATAACAGACTCCAGGGTGTACGTCGTGGTGGTAGTTGGAGTAACCATGACAGAGAATCCGTCAGAAATATTAATTTCCATAAAAGTATCCACTCCGTCAGAATAATTTATATCGTAAAAGGTTCCTCCACCCAGATTAAAAACTAATTCAACCGTTTCACCCGCACAGACCGAGCTTCCACCCGCAATACTGATGCTGCCTGTAACTTCGGGCGCAAAACTTAGATTGAGCATATCCGTTGCCGGAGGACAGTTTATGTTTCCGTTCGTAGTCGTCGCAGAGATCGAGACAGAACCATTACTAATATCCGTCGGACCAGGTGTGTAAACAGGATTTATACTTTGGTCGTTATCAAAGCTACCATCTCCCGCGGAAGACCAGGTTAGCATAGTCGCTCCTCCTCCAAGGGTAGCCAGCAAATCAACGGATTCACCAACACAGACAATTAAATCATCCCCTGCTTCGATTGTCGGAAGCTCGTTGAAATTCAAATTAATATTTACAATCGAATCACAACCCGTCTCCAGACTTGTGAGCATTTCCATACCCTCAGGATTACCCTCGTTATATGCTACGTTATTAACTATCACTTCGTATCCATCTCCCTGACAGCCGTCGTGTGTTTCATTCGTGGTCACCGAAGGACAAGAACAATCTTCTACTAAAATTGAAGTCGTAAACGCCTGTCCAGAACAACTTCCATTCGTAGGAGTTGTGTAAGTAAAGGTATAAGTATCTGCAGCTACCCCATCGAAAGAAACATTTGCCAGATCAGTCAGATCAACACCACTTGTATTAGTGGCTGTCCACATTCCATTGGTCGCTCCACCGGTAACCAGGTCATTTAAATTTAAAATTGCATCATTGCCATTATCCGTATTATTACAAATATTTGCCGAGGCAGCAAGTGTAGCGGTCAGTGGTTCGTC
>CAKZUV010000249.1 GCA_937921555.1 uncultured Saprospiraceae bacterium | reverse complement strand
TGATTCCTCCTCAGATACGCCGGATAAACTGGTCTGTGGGGTAGATTATTATCTGGAAGAAGGACGGTATGTTTTTACGGCAGTTTACCACAAAAAGAGAGGCTATTGTTGTGGCAATAAATGCCGGCATTGTCCCTATACCGCTACCAAACCTCCTGCGTAGTCTCCCCGTACCCAGTATTTCTTTAATTTTTAATTATTCGAACGAGCTCCTGAATTTTCTGAATATCGGATTCTACCTGTACGCCTTCTCCAAGCATTTTCGGAGTATTCATTGGGATAGCCCCTATGCTATTAATTGTGAAAATTCGAGAAGCAGAAGTATGAACAGCCGTAAAGCCCATTGATTTGAAAAGCGCTATGTTTGTGGCGTTGATTCCGCCACCGGGTAGAATTTCCAGTTGGTGATTTGCCTGATCTTTTAGCTTTTTAAGTAGCTCTATTCCCAGCGGTGCAGTTGTTGCCTGACCTGAACTGAGGATCTGATCTACCCCGATTTTCATCAAATTTTCCATAGCAACGAGTGGATCCGGCGTCCAGTCGAAAGCACGGTGAAACGTAAAAGTAAGTGGCCGCGCGGCCTCTAACAATTCTTTTGTTTTTTCAACATCAATGGTCAAATCCGAACGAAGAACACCCGTAACAATTCCGGTAACTCCCAGTTCTTTGCAAATATTTATATCCGTTTTCATCACGGCCAGTTCCGCGTCGGAGTAGGTGAAATCTCCACTGCGGGGACGGATCAGTACGTGTACGGGAATCGAAATTTCCGCCATCACCCGGCGCAGTAAACCGTACGACGGAGTGATGCCCCCGAGACCAAGTTCGGTGCAAAGTTCGATACGGTGGGCGCCGGCGCGTTGGGCGTTTCGGGCAGACTGGTAGGAGGAGGCGCAGATTTCCAGGAGCATATTGAGGTTTTGAGGTGTTGAATCGTTGAACTTGCTCTAAAAAGTGATTTTCGCGCAGAGACGCAGAGAACCATCCCTTTAGGAGGCAGACGCAGAGATTCTATAACCTGCCGGCCAGCAAGCGGGCGTGTATATCTTTTATCGTGAACGTAATATGTAGTTTATTTTTTTAGAATGCAATTCAGAATTCTCTTTTATTTAGTTTTTAGAGTAGGCTCATCGTTTAGAGGTCTAATCGGGAATTAAGGCAGTACTTACTATATGTTTAATTAACTGATAACCGATAACCGATAACTGATAACCGATTAACTGATAACTAATCAATCGATCAACCAATCCCCGGATTTTAATTGAGTACCGATTTGGTGTACATTTTCCGGATGATGATCAAAGGTATATATTTCGATAAATTCTGTTTCCGAATCTGGTTTTATTTTTTGAATCGTATAAAAGTTTTTGGTGCTGGTCGGATTGTTCCGGTCAAAACCTTCCAGAAAATCCAGGGCTTGCAGAATTTTGGGGTTGGTTATTCTATAAATTTCAATGACAATAGAGTCGTCTTCGGTTCCCCGGATCACCGCCGGATAAGTATCAGCGCCGTACATGGCAAATCCTTTCAGACGAACCATTTTAAGATATTCGCTATCTCTCAGTACGGAATGATTGGCTGCTCCTTTGCGGAGTGTTCCGTAGACACCGATAAGTTTATTTATGTTCAAACTTCAGATTTGGTCTTTTATGTAAAATTGTTTTTTCTGAAAACATGCAATGGCAAATTCGCTGGCATCAAATTGCGGTCCGGGAATATCATCCATGTTACACCAAGTCCAACTTTCACATTTTCCGGGTTCTTTGATGACTGGTTCTCCCTCAAATTCATCGGCAAACAGGCTGATGGAAATATAGTGTTTTTTTTCGTTCCTAAAAGTTCTTAAATTATTTGTCACACAAAAAACTTTGGGATTTTTGATAATCAATCCCGTTTCTTCAAAAACTTCTTTGATGGCTGCTGTTTCGAACGTTTCACCGTTTTCCAGATGGCCTCCGGGTATGGAGTAAAATGGCGCATGACTGCCAATTCTTTTTCCAATCAAAATTTCACCCCTCGAATTTTGAATGATGACGCCAACACCTACTTTAGGTCTATCCATTTTTTATCCTTTAAATGATCCTTACATATCTCGCTCCGCCACCACTTCCACCCACGAACCCGGCACCCGCGCCTGAATCGTCTGATCGTACATCGCCTCACAACTCACCGTTGGCAAATAGTATTTTCCGGGATAAGCAGCATTTAATTGAACCCGGTACGTTTGCGATGAATTTTTATCCAAATATAAATAAGTGTAAACTCGATCGTCCCGAATATCCTGATAATCGTAGTTGATCTCAGCGGTGTGGCCAACGGCATCCATCCGCGTATTTTGAATTTCCCAACCGGAAGGGAATATTTGCGACAGCGCCAATTCCTCGTAGCGAATACCTCGGGTTCCCGGATGCGTGACCGTTACTTCAGCGACAAAATCAGTTCCCTGTTCGATCCGGGCCGGATCAATTTTTTTACCATCCATCCCCTCGTAGACCACGGACATTTTAAGATTTTTTTCGACGGCGGTCGGATCACCAATCGTCGGCTGTCCGGTCTGAATGACGCGGGCGAAGATCAGGTTATTCCCCGAGTTGACCACTTTTAGATTTTGTTTACCACTTCCTTCCGGTAAGGCAATTTGAAAAACGGGAGAAGAACTGCCCGCCGATACCATCCCCCCGTTGTCCAGTGCGTATTTAAATTTTATTTCTTTTCCTACTTTATTCTGACCAACAAATTTGGCGATAGCCAGCAGACTATACGCCGTAGTTTGCGTACTGTACCAGCGGTCCGCAGACAAATTTTCGGAGAGCGCACGTACCACCGCAGCGGCCGCTTCCTGATCATTCAGGGCTACCAGTGTTTCGAGAATCATGGCCTCGTCCCGCACGTCTGAACCGTAGCTTCCTCCCAGTTCGCGGTAAGGTACTACTTCTTTACTCAGTCCGCTAATCAGTCCACGGGCAATCTCCGGTTTTCCTCCTTCGGCATAGGCCAGTGCCAATCGCCAGGTCGCTACCGCTGGCAGATTTTTAATCTCCTGCAGACGATTCATTGCGCCCCATTCCGGGTGTCCGTTGAGGGCCAGTGTATACAATCGATACGCCTGATTGAGCATATTGGAGGAACGGTGATAAGGACTGTTTGACCGGGATTCGTAACGCCAGCCGCGCGCATATTTTGCGGCCGATTTTCGCCATTGCGTCAGCAAATTAGCCGGAACGGCATACCCCGCTTTTTCTGCTTCGAGTAAAAAATGTCCGGCGTAATTACTCCCGAAATCAGAATAGTAATTACCTCCCGGCCAGTAACTGAAACTCCCGTCCGTTCGTTGAAACCGGTTGATTTTACGGATTGCGGCTTTAATGTTACTGGCGGTACGATCCTGGTCTTCGGCAGACATTTCCAGTAATTTACCTACGTAAAGCTGTGGGAAGGCGGCGGAAGTTGTTTGTTCAATACAACCGTGCGGATACCGAATCAAATAAGCTAACCGTTTACCCAGATTCAACGGTGGAATTCCGGATACTTCCAGGATCGTTTTATTGGTACCCGGCATTCCGACCAGGTCGTAGGATTGTTCCCAATTTTCACCAGCGGCCACCGAGCCATCATATACGTTGGTGACCGGAGGATTCGGGTTGCGAATTTCTATTTCAATTTCCTGGCTGGCGCTTTCTCCTCCACTCGTGGCGGTCACCAGAAATTTAGCGGCCCCCGTTCGGTTGGCGACGTCCAGACTAAAATTAACCATCTGATCACCGACTCCATCGAAAGTCAATTGTTGAGTAGTTCCACCGGAAAAACTTCCCAGACCGGATAGTTCTTTTACCGAAATTTGTACATCCCGGATATTATTTTCCATCGCAAAAACATTGACTGGCAGATTGAGCGATTCGGTCGGACCGAGGACTCTTGGCAAGGTAGCCAGAAGCATCAGCGGCTTTTTAACCGCGGTGGTTTTCTCCGCTTTTCCGTAGGCTAAATCTCCCGAAGCGACGACCATCGTCCGGACCGAACCTACGTAATTGGGCATCGTAATTTCGTGCGTCGCCGACTTTCCGGCGGGTAAATAATAGGGCCCCAAATGACGGACCACCGGTTTGAAGCGGTTCGCTTTTTTGGCAGCATTCGGATCGACTACTTCGCCGTCTCCCCCGATGCTCAGGATACTTTTCAGGTCTCCTCCGTACGCACCCAGCACGTAATCGTACATGTCCCAGGTGTTGACCCCCAGGGCTTCACGAGCGTAAAAACGATCCCAGGGATTCGGGGTTTTAAAGCGGGTTAAATCCAACAGTCCGTCATCTACCACTGCGACGGTATACGTCATCGGCTTCCCGTTGGATTCGCTGACCTTGACGGTAAATTTTCCTTTCGGTTCCAGTACGTCCGGCATCTGAATTTCAGGATTTAATTTAGTCGCAGGGTTTTCTACGATGACTGGAATTACACCGTACATTCTGATTCCCAGATCATTTTTATTCTGACCATGTGGCTGTAATAAAGTGACATTGACGTAAATATTTGGCGTCATATCCACGGTGGTGGGAATTTTAAAAATATTATCTCCCGCTTTGGCATCTTTCCAAATCGTCCGCAAAACATGGGTACCATTTTCAATGGAAATCAAACAGCGGCTGTCTTCACTTGCGGGTACTTTTATTTCGATGGTTTCTCCCAACTGATATTGTTTTTTACCAGCAGAAAAATTCAGCATGGCTGCGGCTTCCCGCATTCCATCATCGTCATCGTCGTACCAGGGATATCCCGCGTAAAAGTAGTCCCCCGTACAGTGACCAGACTCCGGGTCGCAGGCACGAATCAGGTAGCGGCCCCAGTCGTCCACTTCAAAATTAAATTTAGCAATTCCTTTGTTATTGGTGGTTACCGATTTTCTGATCAGCGAACCGTTGTGGGAAGCAGAATTGTACTGGGTATTTTCGCTGTCCCCGTCACTGTCCCACCACCATCGCCATTCGACCCGGTAGAGTCCGACATCCAGAACTGTATTCGGCACGGGCTTCCCGTCGGAGTTTACAAGTACCAAATCGACCGTTTGTTCTTTGCCATAATCCAGCCGTTTTGAATTGTATTCGTTGAGTGGAATTTCAATACCCGCATAACGGGTGTACGGACTGTAGTCCATCGTAAAATTATCGGTACTGAAATCGCCACCCTGTTCGAAGGCACGGCTTTTAAAAGCTACCTTTAGTTTACCCGGAGCGAGCGTATTACGGTTTAGTTTGGTGGTAATTCTGGCAGTTCCCTGATTGTTAACCGCACCGTCAAAAATGACTTGTGGCTCGGCGCGGAACTTTCTGGTGGGATCATCAAAAACAAAATTTTTATAATTTGGAAAATCTGTCTTTGCCGCTTTCATTTGTAATTCTACTTTGGCTTTTAGATTTTTGGCGGGCGTACCGTGCAGCCAGTTAACCTGCAAATCGGCGGAGAGGTTTTCGTCTTCGGGACCTAACATTTCTTTTCCAAAATCTAATTTTAATCTTAACCGGTTGGGTTTGACCGTTTCGATTTTCAGCGATTTGGTAAAAGTGGCTCCGCCCAGTTCTACGGTGGCCAGCCAGTTACCCGTCGGAGCATCGCTATCCGTAGCAATATGAAGCGGATAAACCCCCTTCACATTGGTACTGGAAACGAAAGATTTTTCAATCTGACCCCGTGGATCTTTGAGGGTGAAATGAAGCGGATGATCCGCAGGCAAATGTCCCGTTTTATCTTCCAGTACAAAATTTAAAAACAAAGAATCACCGGGACGCCAGACGCCCCGCTCCCCGTAAATATAACCTTTCATTCCTTTTTGCGGCGCTACCCCCGCAACGTCAAAACGACTGAGTGATAAGTTCGCACCATCAGAAATTTTCAAATATCCTCTCTGTTTCTGAAAATTTGCCACGGCCACAAAAGGAGCTTTTTTCAGTTTGAATTTAGCCACACCCTCTTTATTCGTCAGGGCGGAAGTGAGCTTCTGCTGGGCGTAATCGTAGAGCGTAATTTCTACTTCGGGAATGGAATTGGTAGTCCGCAAATCGTTGACAATTATCTGCAACGAACCATCGTTTCCCTTTTTGGCAATCATCCCAAGGTTGGACGCCAGAATATTCCGACGGGCAAAATTATCATTCTGATAGTAGGCCGGATAACAGGGGTCCTGCCGGTGTCTCCAGGTATAACCATCGTAATATTCAATGCCGGCATCCCAGAAAGAAACGATGGGCGCATCCGGATCTTTGGTTTTCAGAATCGTAAGATCATCCGCTTCCGCGTTTGGGCTGTCATCCTGATCACAACTATAGGCCACGTAGGAAGATTTAAATCCAATTCTGATCTGATAGATGGCCGCGGGATCTTTGTCTACCAATGGTTTTAAATTAATGGCATAACGGGTCATGGTGCCGGGTTGAGCTGCCGGATTTAATGTTGCTAACTCAAACTTTTTTTGTAAAATAACATTACCAACCAGTTCCATTCCATAATTTCCATTTACATTATTATATTGTAAAAATTGTAAAATATTATTATTATAAATTTTAAAAACTTCCACATCCACGGCATTTAGTCCGACGGCATCAAACGGAAAAATCAGTCCATCGGTATCCGGAAGAATATTGCCACTCCCAGCCATTTTCACCTGAGGTTTTTCCTGCACGAAAGAAACTTCCCAGGTAGTTTTCTTTGGAAATTTCGTTTTGGTGGTATTTAAAATTCCCGGATTGATGATCAAGCTTTGATTACCAGATAGTTGGCTTTCAGGATATAATTTTACCTGGTTGCCATTTACGAGCGTCCTGAAAGCGGCACGCTGGCCAGAGAGTTGAAAGCGGCCGGAGAAGTCCTGATCTTTTAAAACAGGGTCCGAAAAATAAACGGTAATATGTTGTTCGGGCAGGTTGGTCACCCGGACACTATTGACCAGAAAATCATTAATCCCCGGTACGGTAATTTTGCGGGTATCTTCCTGCTTGAGATTCAGGGGCTTGCCTTTCAGGAACAAAACTATTTCGGAAGTTTCGGACTTGCGCTGAATATCCCGAACGGTAAACCGGTGTTCGGAAGCGCCGCCGGATGTATCAAAAGAAACAGGTAAATATTTTCCATTTTGGGTAGCGGTTAAGACCTCGTTCAGATTGGCTCCGTCAACAAGATCTCCTGCTACCAGCACTCCTTTCAGTTCCTGAATGCCGGGATCAGAAGGATTGACGGCGGTCAGGCCATCGACCCGGAGGTCCAGATACAACTCTTTAGTTTTAAAATTAAACTGAAAATTGTGAATATCCGGGTTCAGGTTTTGGACGAGTCTGCGAATGTCCAGTTCCCCCAGATAACGGGTATTGGATTTCATCCATTCTTCGGGTGTAAAAGTCAGGGTATTTTCGTCTTCCCATTGAGTTTGGCCTTTAATTTTCGGGGTAAAACGCAATAACCCTTTTTCAGCCAATTGGCCAATTTGGTCCCCGGCAACCATCGGTTGCGCAAATCTGATCCTGATCGGGTCCGTTTTGGAGATTGTCCCGGAGGTATACGCATAGATGTAGGAGGTCAGTGAAGGCGGCATTTTTTTAGCCAGAATCGGTTCCTGACCATTTTTACAACCAAAAAATACTGCGAAGACAAGGAAAATAGCGGTTAGAACGCGTGGGAAATAAACATTTGAGTTTTTCATATTGGTATAAATTGAGGTAGATATAAAGGGGAATGACAGCCCTGAGTATTCATTTAAAGCGTTGCGGTAAATATACAAAGTAGAATGGGATAATGGGCAGGAAAATTTATTTCGTTTATCGTAAAATATTATTCGCAATCATTGAACGATTAAGCGTTATGCTCGTTTCAATTACATCCGTTGTGGCTGATCAATCGGACAAATGCTCAATCCGCACGCAGTTCCATTCAATAACAATCCTTTTCGAAAAAATACTTTTGAGATTCTGAAAATTAAAACTATGAAAGATTTTATACCATTATTTCCTTTAAGTTTGGTAGTTTTTCCGGGAGAGCATCTCAATCTCCATATTTTTGAGCCCCGTTACCGGCAACTGATCCGGGAATGTGAAGAAAACAAAATCACCTTCGGTATTCCGGCTTATATTGATAATAATCTCATGGATTTCGGGACAGAAGTCCGGTTAAAAAAAATAACCAATATTGATGCGGATGGTAAAATGGACGTAGAAACCGAAGGAATCGGGATTTTTAAAATTCATACTTTTTACCGGGAAGTTCCCAATAAATTATATGGAGGTGCTGACATCGAGCGAATGACCGATACTTCAAAAGGTAACTCCCACACCTCTCACCGCATACTAATGGCTGCCCGAGAACTTTTTGACTTACT
>CAKZUV010000248.1 GCA_937921555.1 uncultured Saprospiraceae bacterium | reverse complement strand
GGAAACGTATTTGCGGCAATTCCCTCCATGCATTCGGCCTTTCCGCTACTGACTACTTATTTTGCGTTAAAAAAGAAATTATATCCCGCCGCCTGTTTTTTCTTTTTGACCATCCTTGGCATTTGGTTAGCTGCCGTTTACACGTTCCACCATTATTTTGTGGATGTACTGGCGGGAGGATTAACTGCCATTGCAACCATTCTGATCGTCGAAGGTCTTTTGAGAACCCGCGCTCGTCAGTGGTATTATAACTATAAAAAATTATTGCTTTAAGATATGAATAAATTAACCTCCCGCATGGCGCGTTACGATGCGCCGCAGAAAGCCAAAGCTGCCGGTGTATATCCTTATTTCAGAATGATTCAGTCCGAACAGGATACGGAAGTTATTATTGACGGTAAAAAGGTATTGATGTTTGGTTCCAATTCCTATCTGGGACTGACCAATCACCCAAAACTGAAAGAGGCGTCCATCGCAGCGATCAACAAATACGGCTCCGGTTGTGCCGGTTCTCGCTTCCTCAACGGAACGCTGGATCTGCACATCGAACTGGAAGAAAAATTAGCCAAATTTGTCGGTAAAGAAGGAGCACTCGTTTTTTCCACCGGCTATCAGGTCAATCTTGGTGTACTCTCTTCGGTTACTTCCCGTAAGGACAATATCATTCTGGACGAACTCGACCACGCTTGTATCATCGACGGAGCACGACTTTCTTTTGCCCGTCCGTTAAAGTACCGGCATAATGATATGGCTTCTCTGGAAAAAATGTTACAACGCCATCAAGACGTCGAAGGACTGAATCTCATCGCAGTCGATGGCGTCTTCAGCATGGAAGGAGACATTGCCAAACTGGACGAAATTGTCAAACTGGCTAAAAAATACAACGCCAACATTATGGTGGACGATGCCCACGGATTGGGGGTTGTAGGAAAAGCCGGAAGAGGAACCGCTGATCATTTCGGTCTGACCGACGAAGTAGACTTGATCATGGGAACCTTCAGTAAATCGCTCGCTTCCATCGGTGGTTTTATCGCCGCCAACAACGAGACGATCAACTTCCTGAAACACCATGCCCGCTCCCTGATTTTCAGTGCCAGTATTGCACCTGGAAATGCCGCTGCCGTAGTGGCCGCACTGGATTTGATGCAGCAGGAACCGGAACGGGTGGAGAAATTATGGGACAATACCCACTACGCGATGGCCGGACTGAAGGCACTGGGACTGGATACCGGACATTCTGAAACGCCGATTATTCCGATCTACGTACGTGATACCGAAAAAACATTTTTACTGACCAGGATGCTACAGGAACAAGGTGTGTTTGTAAATCCGGTTATTACCCCTGCGGTGGCACCCAAAGATTCACTGATTCGCTTTTCTCTGATGGCAACCCATACCCGCAGTCAGATCGACGAAGCCCTCGAAAAGATAGGTGTTATCGCCGACAAACTGGATATTCCCAGAATGGAAAATGCCGGAAGGTAGGTTTTAAACAGAAGAAAATAAACTTGAGCAAAAATCAATATTGAATAGGAAATATTCCGTGTTCAATATTGATTTTCCGGGTAAAACGAAAAACATACTTTGAGAAAAAATGGAAATTATTGCGGTAACTTCTGCCAGTCAGGAGAAAAAATTTATTGACTTTCCCCACGATTTGTACGCAAACGATCCGAACTACGTTCCGGAGTTGTTCATCGGTCAGCGGGAACTCCTGTCTAAAAAGAAAAATCCATTCTTTCAACATTCAAAAGCACAATGTTATTTAGCCTACGATAACCATAAAATTGTTGGTAGAATTGCCGCTATTTATAATCGGAATTATAATGAATACGCCAACCGCAATGTTGGTTTTTTTGGATTATACGATGTGGTCGATGATTATCAGGTCTCTAAGGCGTTGCTCGATCAGGTAGTGGCCTGGTGTAAATCAGAAAAAGTCACTGCCATTGTAGGGCCCACAAATTTCACCACCAATGATACGGCGGGACTGCTGGTAGAAGGCTACGAATTTTCTCCCACGGTGATGATGGTCTATAACAAACCTTATTATCTGACGCATCTGCAACAATACGGATTTAAAAAAACAAAAGACCTGTTGGCTTACGAAGTGACGGAGTCTGAAGTAAATATGAAATCGGTAAAACTGGCTGGCATGTTGCAGGAGCGGCTGGCGCGAAAAGGAATCACCGTCCGGGAAGCGAACATGAAAAAGTTAAACGAGGAGATTGCGGGTGTGCGGGATATCTACCGTTCGGCCTGGGATAAAAACTGGGGATTTGTTCCGGCCACGGACGCAGAATTTGACCATCTGGCCGAAGGTTTAAAATTAATTATTGATCCAAAATTCGTTCAGATTGCCGAGCACGATGGCAAAATGATTGGCTTTGCCCTCGCCATTCCGGACATCAATCAAATTACCAGGAACATCAAAAAAGGAAGACTCTTTCCAACCGGTATTTTTAAGCTATTACTGGGAAAAGGGAAGATCAAAAAAATCAGAATTATTTTGCTGGGCGTCATCGAAGAGTACCGGAAGATGGGAATCGAAGGGGTTTTTTACGCACGAATTATTTCGAACGGATTAGAAAAAGGCGTGCATACCGCAGAAGCATCCTGGATACTGGAAGACAATGAAATGATGAACAAAGGTTTACAAAATATTAATGCCAGGGTGACCAAAAGATACCGGATTTTAGAATTACCATTGGACGCGGACGCATGAAAAAAATATTGATTACCGGAGCTAGTGGATTTGTCGGAAGTTTTCTGGTCGAAGCTTTTTTGGCCGCCGACGCGGAACTGGAAGTATATGCGGGGGTCCGTAAAACCAGTAGCCGGAAGTTTTTGACCGATCCTCGGATTCAATTTTTTGAAATGGATTTTTCTAACCAAAAAAAACTGGAAAAGGACTTAGGGGAACAAGGCTTTAATTACGTCATACACAATGCGGGGCTAACCAAAGCGGACCGGAAAAAAGATTATTTTCTGGTCAACTGTGAGTACACCGAAAACCTGATTCGGGCATTGTCCGGATTGTCTACGCCGGTAGAAAAATTTGTGTTCATGAGCAGTATGGCCGCCTACGGTCCGGCGGATAATATGCCCGGAGATTTAGTTAAAGAAAATGATATACCGCATCCGATTGATACTTACGGAGAAAGTAAACTGGCGGCGGAGCAAATGATTGAAAAGTATAAAGATTTGCCTTATCTGATCTTCCGGCCCACGGCAGTTTATGGTCCGAGAGAGAAAGATATTTATACTTTTTTTACCATTTTAAATAAAGGAATAGAACCGTACATTGGTCGTAAGGAACAAGCACTAACCTTTATTTATGTCAAAGATTTGGCGCAATTGATGGTTAAAGCCATTTTGTCAAAACACGAACAAAAAAGTTATTTCGTAGCCGATGATCAGGTTTACAGCAATTATGATCTGGGCAAATACGGCAAACAATTTTTAAATAAAAAAGCATTAAAAATAAAAGTACCGACGACCCTCGTACGTGGGATTGCCTACCTCAACGAAACAGTCGGAAAGCTAACCGGTAAAATGCCGGTTTTAAATTTAGAAAAAGCAAATTTTTTGGAAAGTTTGAATTGGAAATGCGATATTCGCGCTCTGAAAACTGATTTTAATTTTACGCCAGCCTATAATTTAGAGACCGGTCTAAAAGAAACCATAGCGTGGTATCAGGAAAACGGATGGTTGTAGCGGGCGGATTTTAACGGAAAGAACAAAATATTTTTTTAATCAAAATAAATTTACACGACAGAAGAGGGCTAACTAGCCAAAAGCTAATCAGCCAACTAGCTTAAAATTTTTAAAAAATTAAACATGAAGAAAAAATCCAAAATTAGCAAGCCAAAAGGAAAACTAGGTATTCTCCTTCCTGGAATGGGATCTATCTCCTCGACGTTAATCGCCGGAGTTATGGCGATCAACAAAGGGATTTCTGAGCCGATTGGTTCATTTACCCAGATGAGTACCATCCGTTTGGGAAAACGGACCGAAGATCGACAACCCCTCATCAAAGACTTTGTGCCCCTGGCAAAACTAAAAGACATTGTTTTTGGTGGATGGGATATTTTTCCGGAAAACATGTACGATGCAGCATTGCACGCCGATGTACTCAAAAAAGATTTACTCGATCAGATCAAGGCGCCATTAAAAAAAGTCAAGCCGATGAAGGCCGTTTTTGATCCGACTTACGTCAAAAAATTAAACGGTACCTACATCAAAAAGGCTAAAACCAAAATGGATTTAGCGAAAGCGCTGATGCGTGATATCAAAAAATTTAAAAAAGACAATAAATGTGAACGGTTGGTTATGGTCTGGTGTGGATCTACTGAGATTTATCTAGCTCCAAAAGCAGTTCACAGTACACTTGCAAAATTTGAAAAAGGACTGGAAAACAATCATAAGGATATTGCTCCAAGTATGATCTACGCTTACGCAGCGATCAAAATGGGTGTTCCTTATGCGAATGGTGCTCCTAACTTGTCGGCTGACATACCGGCTTTAACTAAGTTGGCCAAAGAAAATGGGGTGCCGATTTGTGGGAAAGATTATAAAACGGGTCAGACCCTCATGAAGACGATTCTTGCACCTGGATTAAAAGCGCGTTCACTTGGTGTAAATGGTTGGTTTTCTACTAATATTTTGGGTAACCGGGACGGAGAAGTACTGGATGATCCGGATAACTTTAAAACCAAGGAAGTCTCCAAGCTGAGTGTGCTGGAACAAATCTTTGAGCCGGAAAAAAATCCAAGCCTTTACGGTGATATATACCACAAAGTAAGAATCAATTATTATCCGCCACGTGGTGACAACAAGGAAGGATGGGACAATATTGATATTCGTGGCTGGCTGGATTATGATATGCAAATCAAGATTGACTTTTTGTGCCGGGATTCTATTTTGGCGGCTCCGTTGGTGCTTGATTTAGCGTTGTTACTGGATCTTGCTTCCCGGGCAGAAATGGGAGGAATTCAGGAATGGTTATCGTTCTTCTTCAAGTCCCCACAGACGAAGGAAGGACTGCCACCGATGCACGATATCTTTAAGCAATTGATGAAATTACAAAATACACTGCGTCATATTCAGGGCGAAGAACTGATCACGCACCTCGGATTAGACTATTACGATTTCTAGTATTGAGAAATTATAGAATATGTTTTACGGTGTAAAACAGGCTGAAGACACCTCGTTAATTTTTGACGGGGTGTTTTTTTATTATAGAATATCAACGATACGGTACGGGCGATTTTGAAATTGAATAAGATCTCCCTTTTTACGATGCAACAGCGCTTTTCCGATCGGCGACTGAATCGAAATACAATAAACAGTTTGGGTATCCACGACCACCTTTCCCATCCCGATACTCATAAAATAAATTCCCCGGTCTGTCTCTACGAGTGCGCCCGGTACGACGGACGCGTAGACGGTTTCTGTATCCAACCGGTCGAGGTCCGCAGAAAGCTGGACGGCTTTACTGAGCTGAACTTCGTGGCGTTGTTGTTCGAGTTGCATCATGGCACGTCCCGTTTCAAATTTATCACCCGCGCTGCTTTTTGTTTCTCCGTCGCGTGATTCGATGGCGGCGGCCACGGCCTGTTCGGCCTGGTGGATTTTTTCCCGGACCAGCGTCTGAAGATGAGCCAAAGAAGATTTTTTTAAAGCAGAAAGATGGTTCATGAATTTGAATTGTAGCCGGATTGGAGATTTAAAGATAATCAAAGGTAAGGGATAAAATGAAATCCCAAATAAATCTATAACAAAACCTCTCTATAGTAAAACAAAACCCCATCTGAAAAAATTGTACAAATGGAATTTCTGCTACCTGCCCTTTATTCTCTGGTTTTGTTTATCTTGACGGCTGATCCAAAATCAACTTTCTAACTTAAAAAATAACCCAGCTATGATCACCGTCATCGCCGCTACCAATCGTCCGGAATCCAACACCGCGATCTTTGCCAAGTATTACTTT
>CAKZUV010000247.1 GCA_937921555.1 uncultured Saprospiraceae bacterium | reverse complement strand
AGGACTGCGTAATGCCTCTGATTTTGACTACGAAAAAACCATTTCCCAGCTTAATCAAATCGTCGGAGACGGCCTGGAAACCATCTTTTTAATCAGCCAACCCGCCTTCTCACATATCAGTTCGACCATTGTCCGGGAAATCATAAAAGGAAACGGAGACGCCACCAGCTTTTTACCCGCAGCGGTAGAACTGCCTTCCTGAAGAAACAGACAAATATTATAAATGCGAATCAGGAGTTGAATTTCTAATCTGTGAAGCTGTTTAAGAATGTTCACAAAAGGTGAAGATAAATGCTTGTTCTCGGCCATTAAAAACAAATAAATATGAAACAAATAATTTTCACTCTTGTATTTGGGTACTTATTTTTTGGAAATACTTTTGGACAAACTTCGGAAAGATCAACAGCGGGAAAATTAAGAGATGAAGGTAATTTAAAATTGGCAATTGAAGAATATGCGAAAATTTATGAAAGAGATTCAACTAATAGTACGAATACATTTAATACATATAACTATGCTTGTGCATTAGCATTAGATAGACAAATTGATACAGCGTTTCACTATCTGAATATTACTATGGCACGAGACACTTCAGTTGACGCCTTGTATGACCCAGATTTCTATTTTTTAATCGAAGATGATAGGTGGAGCCAACTTGAAAAGGAGTTAATAGAACGAGTAGAATTTAAATATGGGAAATTAGAAGATGTTGATTTACTCAGGGAACTTTGGACAATGCAAATTAAAGACCAAGCTTTTTATTACCATATTGATGTAGCAGAAAAAAAGTTTGGAAAGGAATCGTCAATTCTTCCTGCTCTATGGGAGTTGAAGAAAAAAATAAACGAAGAAAATTTAGATAGATTAATTGAAATCATAGATACTAAAGGGTGGCCAAAAAAATCAGTGGTGAAAGAAGATGCAGCGAGGACAGTTTTTTTAATCATTCAACACGCTGACCTTGAAACTCAAAAAAAGTATCTTCCAATAATGAAAGTATCTTCCAATAATGGAGAAGCTAATTGGAATTATTTGGCACTGTTAATAGACAGAGTAAATTTAAGAGAAGGGAAAGGGCAAATTTATGGATCTCAAATTGGGCAAAATAAAAATGGTTCATCCTATGTAATGGATCTACAAGAGCCAGAATATGTAAATCAAAGAAGAAAAGAAGTTGGACTGGGTCTAATAGAAGACTATGTAAGAAACTATGGAATTGAATGGACAATCGAGCAGAAAGAAAAATAGAAAACGAACCGAGAAAAATAGATAAGACAGAATACTCCCTTCGGTCATACTCCGCTTATCATCATCCGATATTGTGGACGATGCTCATTTTTCTTTGCGTAGCCGCAGCTACGGAAATAAAAATAGCAGAAGATCCACCTTATCAATGATTTATTCGTAGCCATTGTGCTTCATTTTTAAACAGCTTCATTAAGACCAATCATCCAGCAAACATGGAAATAACCACAAAAAAACAAGAACAAACCAATAAGAATATGCTTGAATTTAAAGGCACCTCCACCGGACTTTTCTGGAAAGGATCGCCCCGGATGATCGCTTTTGACGAAGCCGGAATACAAGAAAAAATTGATAATATCAACGAACCCATTTACGTCGTTCGGGACTTTTCCGGCAGAGTAGGGATGACCAACGAAGGTGCCGTAGAAAGCACCGGACCCGGCCTCGAATTACTCATGCTCCGCGAACCCATGCTTCCCGAACAATTGGGAGACCCGAGCTTTCGCCGGGACTATGGTTTACGGTACGCCTACAAAACCGGTGCGATGGCCAACGGAATTGCTTCCGAAGATTTAGTCATCGCCATGGGACAATCCGGGCTACTCGGCTCGTTCGGTGCCGCCGGACTGGTACCCAAAAGAGTGCTCGCCGCCATCGAAAAAATTCAGGCCGCGCTACCGACCCAGGCTTATGCCTTCAATCTCATTCACAGCCCCAACGAACCGGCCCTGGAAGCGGGTTCCGTCGAATTATTTTTAAAACACGGGGTCAAAGTCGTCGAAGCATCCGCTTTTTTAGGCTTGACCGCCAACATCGTTCACTACCGGGTGGCCGGATTATCCACCGCCCCCGATGGACGAATTATTATTCAAAACAAAGTAATTGCAAAAGTTTCCCGTAAGGAAGTAGCGGCTCGTTTTATGCAGCCCGCTCCGCAGAAATTCCTGGACGAATTACTGGCTGCCGGAAAGATTACTTCTCAACAAGCCAGCCTGGCAATCCGTGTCCCGATGGCCGATGATATCACCGTGGAAGCGGACTCCGGCGGACATACCGATAACCGTCCGTTGGTCGCGCTGCTCCCTTCAATTACCCGGCTACGCGATGAATTACAAGCGGAACACCAGTTTGCCCAACCCATCCGAATCGGTGCGGCGGGCGGAATTTCTACCCCGGAATCTGCCCTCGGTGCCTTTATGATGGGCGCTGCTTACATCGTCACGGGCTCGGTCAATCAGGCCTGCGTGGAAGCAGGTACGAGCGAGCATGTGCGTCAGCTACTGGCCACCGTCGCGGCGACCGATGTCATGATGGCGCCGGCCAGTGATATGTTTGAAATGGGTGTTGAATTACAAGTGCTAAAGCGAGGTACGCTATTCGGACCCCGCGCCAAAAAGTTATACGATTATTACAAGCATTATAATTCTATTGATGAAATTCCTGCGGCGGAAAGAGAGAAATTAGAAAAACAAATCTTTAAAAAACCACTCGAAGAAATCTGGCAGGGTTGCATTGACTTTTTTAATGAACGGGACCCTGCACAAATAGAACGCGCCAAAGACAATCCAAAACGAAAAATGGCCTTAATTTTCCGCTGGTATCTCGGACTTTCGTCCAACTGGGCCAACGCCGGAACCATGGACCGGAAATCAGATATGCAAATCTGGTGCGGCCCGTCCATGGGCTCTTTTAACGATTGGGTAAAAGGAACAGATCTGGAACAGTATCAGCACCGCAAAGCCGCCGATATAGCGGAAAGAATCATGATCGGTGCCGCCCGTCTCTGGCGAAAAAGAGAACTGCAGGGCAGACTGGAAGGCCTGTAAAAAAAACGTAGAGATAATGGCATTGCCTTATCTCTACGTTTTTTTTACAATTTTCAATTCCTGTTGAACCCTAGCTAAAAGCCAAGCTTGGCTAAGTTGAGCTTAGATATGTAACCGTGCCTTCCGCGCCAGTAATTCCTCCTCGCTCTCTTCCCGGTCCGGATCGGGAACACAACAATCCACCGGGCAAACCGCAGCGCACTGAGGCTCTTCGTGAAAGCCCTTACATTCTGTACATTTATCGGGAACAATAAAATAATAATCATCCTCTACCGGTGCCTGCTGTGCGTCCACCGCAACGGCCGCACCCGTTTCGAGTGTATAAGTACCACTTACCCCCGTACCGTCAGCAATGGCCCATTCGACGCCACCCTCGTAGATCGCATTGTTGGGACATTCTGGTTCGCAAGCCCCGCAATTGATACATTCATCCGTAATAATAATTGCCATAATATTTTTTTTTCAAAGGATGTTTAAGAACGTTTTCGCTTTTGTAATATTTCTTAAACACCTTTATCTGATAGAAATTTCCGGAGCGCTGGGTCCGGAATGCAAATTTTTTAGCTCACCTGTTGTTCAGAACCGCAAAACTAACAGTTGTAACCCTGAATAACAAGAGTTGGTTCATAAAGAAGTACCTCAATATCTTCCAAATTGCCTGCCAGATGGAAAAATCATTGGATTCTTCCCGTTGTACTTCCTTTTTAAACAACTTCGGCGCTTTTTTTTGGCCATCGGTTCCCATGAAACGCAAATATTGACCCGTACAGGACACAAATGGTATTTTTTCCGTCTTAATTGACTTTGAAAATCCCTACCTTTATGGCGTATAATAGTTTGCCTCAATGGTCAGATCGTATAATAAATTTGCCAATTGCAGCCTCTTACTTAGCTAGAACCTATCACTATTTCAAAACATATTTAAATGAAATTAATAATCTTTACCAAAAAAAATATGCTGGCAATACTCCTCTGCTTGCTGGCATTCAACCTGCTCAACGCCCAGAGCGAAGTAACCGTTCAGGCTTCTCAGGCAGTTTATCTGGGAAAAACTATGCCAATGGGGGAGATTACCAACTTGACAATTGATGGTAATATTAAAAAAGATGCAGATAAAAAGAACTGGCCCAAAGAGGTTGGCAATTTTAAAGGGAATACCTTAATGCAAAATGTAAACCCTAACGCTTTACCGCTCAATGGCGACCCCATCCGGCAGTATGCAACCCTGACCAGTGAGGGAGAGCCGCTTGAGCTGATCGTTGATCGTGACGGAATCAGCAGCGCCCAATCCGGGGCTGTGCCACCTGATCCGGTTGGAGCAGTGGGAAAAGATCACTTTGTACAGATGGTCAATGGCGGCGGATCAATAATTCTGATTACCGATAAAGAGGGAAATACCACCACGGGTGCATTCTCTTCTAATACTTTTTGGGGATCGGTCAGTAGTTCCGGTGCGGGTGATCCGATGATTCTTTGGGATCAGTTGGCGGAGCGTTGGTTTATATTAGAACTAGGCAACGATTTTACGAGTATGTTACTGGCCATCTCTGATACAGATGATCCGGCGGGTCAGTATACTGCTTACAAAATTAACGCACCAGGGCTGCCCGATTATCCGAAAATTGCCATCTGGCCCAACGGTTATTACGTGACCACCAATGAGTTTACCGACGACGAAATCCCTACCTACGTAATTGACCGGGAAGCAATGCTTGCTGGTGATCTCACCTTAAATTTTCAACGGGTACTCGGTATGCCCAAGTTTGGTGGAGTCAATGCTTTTCAGGTAGCCAGTGCGGTACACTGGGACGGAGATACACCACCACCCGCTACCAGTCCGATGATGACCGTTCGTATTCATGATGACGCCTGGGGTGCGGGAGCAGACCGGATAGAGATTTTTGAATTTATACCGGATTTTGAAAACCCGGCAAATACAACTTTCAATGGACCCATCGAATTACCTACCGCTCCTTTTGACGCGGATCTTTGTCCCGGAGGAAACATCTTTAGTTGTATTGTTCAAGGGAACGGAACCTCCATGTCAGCCCTCCAGCAGGTAATTATGTTCCGTCCGCAATACCGGAATTTTGGTACCCACGAGTCGGTGGTGCTTAATTTTTCCGTCGATGTTACAGGGGGAAATCAGGCGGGTATTCGCTGGATGGAATTGCGTAAAACCGTAGATGATCCCTGGTTTATTTATCAGGAAGGAACGTATGCGCCCGATGCGGAAAGTCGTTTTATGGGAGCCATTGCAATGGATGGTGCCGGAAATATCGGTATGGGATATACCTTAATCAGCGATACCAGATTTCCGTCTACGGCCATTACCG
>CAKZUV010000246.1 GCA_937921555.1 uncultured Saprospiraceae bacterium | reverse complement strand
GCTTGATATTGTGGACGATGCTCATTTTTCTTTGCGTAGCCGTAGCTACGGAAATAAAAATAGCAGAAGATCCACGTTATCAATGATTTATTCGTAGCCATTGTGCTTCATTTTTAAACAGCTTCAATATAAATATTCAATAAAAAATGCCAATACGCGACCTGCTGCAAGCTCAGATAGAACAAGTGGGACAAGCTATCGGGAAAATGATTTCCAAGTTTTTGGGGTTAAAAAACGATGGAAAAATAGAAGAAGCCCTGTCGGTTACGCAGACGGCCCTCCGGGAAGAATTATCCTTGGATGTTGAGGAATTATGCCGGTCAGAAAAAGGGAAATTTTCCCAGTTTTTCGAAGGCAAACCCTATTCCGTCGAAAGTTTTGAATTGTTATCCACCTACTTTGCTGAAGCAGGAAAGCATAAAATAACTACTCAACCCTCCGACGCCAAATTGATATTGGGGAAGGCAATCATCCTCCTGGAATTAGCTGATCAGAAAGAACAGGCCGTTTCCATGGCCAGAATGTTCAGGAAAACGGAGCTGCAAACGATCCTGAATCAATTGCCGGAAGAATAAAATCCCCGAAAACCTTTTATTTGCGAGAAAAAATAATAAATTTGCACATCTAAATTCGGGATGTAGCGCAGCCCGGTAGCGCACACGCCTGGGGGGCGTGGGGTCGCAGGTTCAAATCCTGTCATCCCGACATATGTAAAGAGCTTATAATCAATTAATTATAGCCAATTAAGCCAATCGTTCTGATTGGCTTTTTTTATGGTGTCAGCTATGGTGTCAGTAAATTTGGTTGTTGATGTTTTGTGGTGGTTGTGATGGGGGTTTTATAAATAGCTATTTTTGTTTGTTTTTCTTATTGAATTTAGAATAAAGGAATCTTCCGCATTTCAGTTTATAGCTTTGTTGACAGGCCATTTATCCTTGGTATTTTTTTCATTAGGGATAAGCAATCCAAATCAAAAACAAAAAAGAAGCCCTTTCCAAATAATGAAAAGGGCTTTCCGGGATTAATAATTTCGAACCATCAATTACTTCAACACAATCATCTTCCGGATCGCTGTATGCTTGCCGGTAGACAGCTGATAATAATAAACGCCGGTTCCTTCTAAATCATCTTTTTCTATAATCACCTGATGAACACCAGCGTCGTAATTGGTTGTTTTATTCCAGATTACTCGACCGGATAGATCGTAGATGGTCAACGTTGCATCCGTGGCTTCCGGCAACTGAAATCCAATCACCGTTTCCTGCGCGAAGGGATTTGGTTGATTCTGTAGTAGTGCAAATTTCTTTTGATTCACATTATTACCAAAGCCGAGGGTGACCTCCTTCAGAAGATCTTCCTGGTAAGCTTCGTTGGCTGTCAGACTGGAATTCAAGGAAATTGCTTTGCTCAATTGAACTTCCTTTTTGGCGGTAAAGCTCAACTTAAATAGGGTAGCATCATCGGTTATATTTACAGGTTCATTAGCATTCCAGCTCACTGTGATTTTACCGTTTCTGGTTCTGGTAAAACCAAAATTATCGGTAGACATATTCTTCAGGTCGCTGCTTACGTAATCTTCCAGTTCCAAATAATCCGGATTGAAATCCAGGGTAAACTGGAAGCCATTAACTGCTTTAAAGTCACGTGCCTTGAAATCCAGTTCATATTCCTGGCCTGCTTTCAGCGATTGATCATCTAACCTGATTTCCAGCTGTCCGTCACTCGAACGGGTATCGCCGGCTTGTAATGAAGTCGTATTGGCGGTAGCATTCAGATCTCCTAATTTCACACCGATAAAGTCTACAATCTCAGGATTTGTCAAACTATTGATATTATAGACCGTCGGGAAGGTCGAGGCAAACGGATTCGTTGGTTGTGGAAATATGTACTGTGCATCTACAAAAGTCCAGGATTTTCCGGAAGGGAAGTGATCATCGATTTGCAGGATCAGCCGTCGCAACAGAATTAAGTCCAGGGCAGTGATGCTGCCGGATTCGTTGACGTCGGCAGCGATCATTTTATAGGGAGAATCGAGTAAATTAATTTCCAGTATATGCTGACCTAACAGGATTAAATCATAGGTTGTTACTCCATTCATTGGATCATCATTCCGGCTCGGATCAACCGTATAGTTCTGCGCCATTTCCAAATCAAAATGATAATAGCCGTCGTCTTCCGTCATCATGTAGTTATTGGAACCGCCTTCGATTGCTACATTGGCCAGGGCAATCATCTCATTTTCTTCCGTTGCCAGATTACCGGAAACGGTTGCCATAACTGGTCCGCCGGTTCCATTATCAATAATGCGATAAAAAGCAGTTTGTGTACTGGAATTTCCACAACCATCCGTGGCGGAAAAAGTGACGAGCGTTGAAGCAATACCATTTGTACAGTCAATGTTAGGTGACAATGGTTCGTAAGTGAGATTAACCGCACCATCGGAACAGTCATCCGTAGCCGATAAATTATTCAATTGGTTGGTTGCCCAGTTCGTGTATCCTCCTTGTAAATCGGGTTCGTTACAATCCGCTATCCCAAAAGATACATTTCCGTTGATCGCTGGTCCATCGTTATCTACTACAATCACCAGTGCAGTGCAGGTTGCGTTTCTTCCGCAAGCATCTGATGCCGTGAAAGTTACGATCTGATAAGCGGTGGTACCCTCTATGTCAACCGTCGGATTCGTACAGTTTTGTGAAATAAATCCATTCGGACTAAAGTTGTTATCGATACTGATACTAGCTTCGGAACAACTTGTAGTCACCGTTGCAAACGCCGCGTAATCGTCAAATTGTGCCTGCATGGCTTCGTTATCCGCCGGACATTCAATGACACAAAAATCTGCCGGGCAAATAAATTCCGGAGGATCATTGGCCAGTGTATAAGTTTGTACCGCT
>CAKZUV010000245.1 GCA_937921555.1 uncultured Saprospiraceae bacterium | reverse complement strand
CAAAGAACTTGAACTAGTGGCCGCCGCGACGGGTATTCATTATATCAACCAAAGTCTGGGACACTTAAACGAAGGTAATATCGGGGAAGCATTCCACACGCTGAGCGAAGCCTGGGCTTTTGTGAACGCACTTACTTACAACCCTAATCGTAGAATTTCACTGGATCAGATTGAGACAATTAAAGAAACGGATCTGGGTGCAAACGGTAATTTCTGGAATGTTACCGCTGCGGATTTGAATCGCGCCAAAAATACCCTGGCCAGCATCTTTACAGAGTTGGAGGCGGTGAAAGATCAATTGTAAAATATTTTAAAAGATAGAATATTGGACCTTTTATTATGAAGGTCCAATATTCTTTTCCACTGTAAAACGCTCCAATCTTATAAATTTTCAGCTATTAAAGAAAGTCGGACACGGTGCCATCAGATGTTTGAAAATTAATGTCAAAAAAACTTTCAAAATTCTTGGAAAAACCGTGTTCATAGCATACATTTGCAACGTTATTTTTAAAAAGTCTAAATAAGGATAAGAGCGTTATCAAATTTCTTAAAGTCTAAAATCTTATCCTTCATTAAAAGATAAAAATCTGTCAATATGAGATATTTTCTGTTCACATTTCTGGTTTGCTTATTAGTTAGCTGTGGAGAAAACGGTCCTGAAATTACTAATCCGGATGAGATGGTTGATCTGGCGGAATTGCGACAGGAAATTGCCACGCATATCACTAATGATCTGATTTTCCCCGCCTACCAGGAACTGAACAGTAAGTCAAAATCACTAAAAGAAGCGGCCACTGCTTTTGCGCAGAATCCTACCCCGGACAATCTGGATAATTTAAAAACTGCTCATCGGGAATCCTGGATCAACTGGCAGAAAACTTCCCTCTATTATTTTGGCCCGACGGTCAACAACGGACTGCGTGCCGGATTGAATACCTATCCCACCGATGCGGACAAAATCGAAACCAACATCACCTCCGGAGACTACCAGATTGGAAGTATCGCCAATCAGGATGCCGAAGGATTACCGGCCCTCGATTATTTGCTGAACGGCATGGAGGAGACCACACCACTTTCTGATTTTACGGAGGCACGACTCGCTTATATCTGCGCTCTTGCATCTGCTGTTCACAATCAGGTAATGGTCGCCGAAGACGATTGGAGCAACGGCGCTTTTATTGAATTTTTTACCGGAACGGACGCGACGGGTACCGACGTTGGTAGTGCACTTGGTTTGATTGTAAACGGGATTGATCTGCATTTTCAGCGGTTTGTCCGTGATGGAAAAATAGCCATTCCGGCGGGATTGCGCAGCGCAGGGGTGGTACGCCCCCAATCGGTAGAGGTACGCTACGGAAGATATTCTACCCAGTTATTAAAAACTTCTTTACAAGCTTACCGGGATTATTTTAACGGAACGAGTCTGACCAGAAATGACGGACCTTCTATTTTAGCCTACCTGAGACAAATTGACCAACCGGATCTGGCCGACCAGATTGATAATCACTTCACCATTTTACTGGACAAAGTGGACCAATTGGATTCTTCGATTGTTCAACAAATCGAAACGGATAACGAAGCACTGATCCAGGTATTTTTATCCATGCAGGATTTGGTGGCCATTTTTAAATCGGACATGGCTTCCGTCATGGGCATTTCAATTACGAATCAGGATAACGACGGGGATTGAAACGCTGCGCGGTTGAAGCGTTATAAGTTAATTGATTGGCATTTAGCTCGACTTTAGCCAAGCAGACACTGAGCTGTTATGCATTTTCACAATGAACTTTTGTGCGCTTTATTCCGCCACACAAGCAAAAAGGATACAAAGATTTTCCTTCGTGATCTTGGTGACTTTGTGGCTAAATTAATTCCTAAAAAATTCGAAAGACAGGATGTTATATAATGAGAAAGATACCGTTTGTTAAACACTTCCCCTCATGAACCGATACCATCCAACCCAACTTATCCCGACTGCGCCGCTGGTTCATTTTCGGATACTTTTTGGAGGTATGATGGCGCTGAGTGTGCTGCGTTTTTATCATTATGGGTGGATTGAAAGTCTTTACATTGAACCCGTCTATTTTTTTTCCTATTTTGACTGGCTCGTGCCTCCCGGCCCGACCGGCATTTATCTTTTATTCGGAACGGTTTTCCTGAGCGCACTGGGCATCATGCTCGGATGGTTCTACCGCTGGAGTGCCTGCCTGTTTTTTTTGAGTTTTACCTATATCGAGCTGATCGATAAAACCAACTATCTCAACCATTACTATTTCGTCAGCCTGATCGGATTCATCCTGATTTTTCTGCCTGCTCACCGGGACTTTTCCCTGGATACTTTACGACGAACTTCTATCCGACAAACCGCAGTTCCACGCTGGACTACCGATCTGATTAAGTTTCAGCTGGCTCTTGTTTATATTTTTGCGGGACTGGCCAAATTAAATCCGGACTGGTTGTTTCGGGCCATGCCACTCAAACTCTGGCTGCCCGCGCAGGCACACGTCCCAATTATTGGTCCGCTGTTGACCTATGACATCACTCCGTATATTTTCAGCTGGGGTGGCGCCCTGTACGATTTATTCATTGTATTTTTTTTACTTTACCACCCTACCCGCTGGCTGGCGTACCTGGCCGTAATTGGATTTCACGTTGCAACGGCGATGCTTTTTCAGATTGGAATTTTCCCATACGTGATGATCATTTCTACGCTGATCTTTTTTTCGCCGGAGGCACACGAAAATATTTTAAATAAAATAAAAAAATGGACAGGTTTCAGCTCCGCTCATCATCCGCTGAGCTTAAACTGGTTTTCCTGGAAAACCTTAAAACCATTTTTGATTTTCTTTATTATTCTCCAGCTCGTTATTCCCTTTCGGTTTCTCGCGTACCCCGGCCATTTATTCTGGACCGAACAAGGATACCGGTTTTCCTGGCGGGTGATGCTGATGGAAAAAGCGGGCTACACGACTTTTACCGTGGCAGACGAATCCGGTCATAAAACGGAATGGGTAAACAACCGGGATTACCTGACCGCCCAACAGGAAAAAATGATGAGTACGCAACCCGATATGATTCTACAATTTGCGCATCATTTAAAAAAAATATACCAGGAAAGAGGGTATAAAAATCCGGTCATCAAATGCCGTAGCCGCGTCACACTGAACGGAACCCTAAGCCAACCGCTCGTAGATCCTGCCACCAATCTGGCAGCCGTTAAACGGGACTGGAAACACAAATCCTGGATCCTGCCATTTGATCCTGATTTTGGTAAAACACCCGGCAAAAAAATAAATAGTAACGAATGAAAGATATTTTCTTTATTAAAAATAGTATTGTTTTAGCACTTCTCTTTGTCTGTGGTGGTATGCTTGCGCAAAACAGTTTTTCGGTTAGTGGTCAGGTGCTCAATCAGGAAACAGGCAACCCTATTGTGGGTGCTACGCTTTTTATTTCAGCTATTCAAAAAGGAGCTGCTGCCGACGAAAATGGCGAGTTTAAAATAGAAAAATTAAGCCCCGGAATTTATACCATCAATTTGAATTCACTCGGCTATCAGGACACCAGTTATACCATTGAGCTTACCGACCAATCCATCGATGTACGCTTTTTTATGCTCGGAACAGTCACCGATATTACGACCATCAACGTCACCGACGACCGCGGGCAGGCTCCCGGTATTCAGCGATTGCGTCAGGTAGAAAACAACGCCATTTACGCTTCTAAAAAAAATGAATTGATCCTACTTTCCAGATTAACGATCAACGCAGCCACCAACAACAGCCGCCAGGTTTACGCTAAAGTCTCGGGCCTGAATATCTGGGAAAGTGACGGCGCCGGCATTCAGCTCGGCATCGGTGGCCGCGGTCTCAGTCCAAGCCGGAACGCCAATTTTAATACCCGGCAAAATGGCTATGACATCAGCGCCGATGCGTTGGGATATCCCGAAAGTTATTATACGCCGCCCGTGCAGGCAATCGAACGGATTGAGGTGGTGCGTGGTGCAGCTTCGTTACAGTACGGAACCCAGTTTGGCGGAATGTTAAATTTTAAATTTAAGGAAGGACCGGAGGATAAAAAACTCGCCGTGGAGACCATGCAAACTATCGGTTCTTTTGGATTATTCTCTTCTTTTAACAGTGTGGGTGGAACCGTTGGAAAAGTCAAATACTATGGTTTTTATCAGTATAAACGCAGTGACGGCTGGCGTCCTAATTCGGGCCTCGAACAACATACGGCATACTTTAGTGCGGACATTCAGGTGTCCGAAAAATTCTCTGTCCGTCCCGAATATACGCACACCAATTATCTCGCCCAACAGCCCGGTGGTCTGACCGACGCGCAGTTTGCTGCGGACCCGAGACAATCCAACCGGGAGCGGAACTGGTTTGCGGTAGACTGGAATTTATTTGCCTTAAAATTTCAACTCAAACCCACCGAAAAATTCCGGATCAACAGTCAGTTTTTTGGACTCATCGGTGGCCGGGATGCAATTGGAAATCTGGGTAATATTACGCAAATCGACTTTTTGGAAAACCGGGATTTCCTGAGTGATGATTTTAAAAACTGGGGTAATGAAACCCGCTTGTTCTGGCAATACACCACCAATGGGCAACCGAGTACCTTGCTGGTCGGTGGTCGTTATTATCAGGGCCGGACACTGCGCAGACAGGGAGAAGGCGACGCGACGGATCAACCCAATTTTGTGTATTTAAATCCCGAAAATCTGGAAGGATCTGATTTTGATCTGCCTAGTAAGAATGTTAGCTTCTTTGCGGAGAATGTCTTTAATTTTTCAGAAAAATGGAGCGTCACACCGGGCGTTCGTTACGAATGGATCCGGACGGAGGCGGAAGGTTATTTCACGCAGATCACTAAGGACTTAGCCGGTAATATTATTTCGCAAGAGCGTTTCGATGAGGATAAAAATAATCAACGGCAGTTTGTTTTTTTTGGAATTGGCAGCAGCTATAAATTCAACGAAAGAACAGAAATCTACACTAATTTTTCTCAAAACTACCGGGCGATAAATTTCAATGATATTCGGGTAAATGTAGGAAGCTTAATCGTCGATGAAAACCTAAAAGATGAACGGGGTTTTAATTTTGATCTGGGTGCCAGAGGTAAGATTGGAAAATATTTTGATTATGATTTAAGTGCATTTTATCTGTCTTATAAAGACCGGATCGGTGCAATTTTAAAAAGTGTTCCTAATCCTGTTTTTAATAATGAGGTCAATAAAATTATTCGTTTCCGGACCAACGTAGCAGATGCGGACATTCTTGGTTTTGAATCACTTTTGGAATGGCAGGTATACGATTTTTTCAGACCCGACAGCAAGGATATTGATTTGAGTATTTTTACCAACTTGTCCTTAACCAATGCGGTTTACCGAAATTCTCAGGAGCCGGGTATCGAAGGCAACGACGTGGAATTGGTTCCTCCCTTTATTTTCAAAACCGGCCTGAACTTCCGCTGGAAAAAACTCAAAGCTGCCTACCAATACAGCTACACCGCCAGTCATTTTTCGGATGCGACCAATGCGGTTTTTAGTCCGATTGCCATCGAAGGATTGATTCCTGCTTATTCGGTTATGGACCTTTCTTTCTCCTACGAATGGAAGGCTTTCCGCGTCGAAACAGGCATTAATAATCTAACAGACCGGGCTTATTTTACGAGACGGGCAACGGGATATCCGGGGCCGGGTATTTTACCTTCCAACGGACGAAGTTTTTATCTGGGAGCCGGGGTTGGGTTTTGAGTTTTGAGTTTTGAGTTTTGAGTTTTGAGTTTTGGGTTTTGGGTTTTGAGTTTTGAGTTTTGGGTTTTGAGTTTTGGGTTTTGAAGTTGAAGTTGAAGTTGAAGTTGAAGTTGAAGTTGAAGTTGAGTTTACAAAATCGCAAGTACCATTCGTATTTCATTAACGACTATCTACCTACAGGTTAAAAGATGAGCTTGCTCTAAAAGTGTTTTTCGCGAAGAGGGGCAGAGAACCATCCCTTCGGGAGGCAAGCGCAGAGATTCTCTATCGTGTATATCTTTTATCACGAAGATAGTGTATAATTAATTTCATCAAAATACGTTTCTAGGTTTTCATTTTTCTAGTTCTTAGAATAGGCTCAAGGATCAAACAAATCAACGATCTGCCTGCCGACGCAGGAAGGCAGTTTAAACGATTCAACAAATCAACGATTCAACAATTCAACCTACCTTTGCTGTTCCACATCCTCCTCCTTCTCCGCCTTTATCTGCGCTCTTGCCTTTTCCAGTTGTATCTTCGTTGGCGGATTAGCTTTTTGTTCACGCGCTCCGTCCGGTTCATAACTTAATTTTACAAATATTGGAAAATGATCAGAGTCGATGTCTTTCCCACTTTCCACGGAGGTGACTCTGAAATGTTCTGACACAAAAATCCTGATCCACCAGGCATCAATCGGGATATACGGCAGTATAGTGAACACAACCGTAATAGCACCAAATATTTGCAGAAATTTTTTCAATCTCATAGTTGGTTAATAAAAAATGTTGTAATATATGGTAAGATAGCATTATTTGAACAGTATCTCATTTAGGAATTAAGGGCGTAGGAAAAATATATCAGTTTTAGCGAACTAATTCTTAAAATGGTTCGTTGCTTTAAAAGACGAATCTTGGTACACTGCAAAAATGAAATATTATGACACACGACGAATACAAAAACTTATGTGAGCGTTTTGAAACAGACATTGAATTGCAACGCCTCGAATTGAACAAAAAATTACAAGACCAGCGGGGACCAATCCTTTATATGGGCTCCGCCCGGTTACGCAAGCAGTTACGGGCAGAATGGGAGGAGACGCAGCGTAAAGAAATGGCCGAAGAGCTGGAATATCTTACCAAACGCAGCGAACTGGAATTTTTTGGCGTCGAAGGAAAAGAGGGAGCCAAAGCCAAAATTAAAGAGGAAAAACCGAAAAGCCGTTTCGTACGACTCCAGAATTGGGCAAAGCGCAGCTTTCGGAAGATAACCCAGTTTATTACCAAACCTTTTTCCCGCCTTACCCGCCGGGTTTACGTTGGACGGTAAAGTAATTCAGAAAAAATCTAAAAACCGGATATAACTAAGGACTGTTAAATCCGGTTTTCTTTTTTTAGTAACGACCAATTAATAAGTCCGTCATCTTGGCTAGGAAGAATTTAAGCTAGACGAGTTAAAAAACGTAGACATAGCCTAGCTATGGCGAGGCTTTTTTACGAAGTATAGCTTAAATTCTTTTAGCCACAGATGTG
>CAKZUV010000244.1 GCA_937921555.1 uncultured Saprospiraceae bacterium | reverse complement strand
AGATTCTAGGCGAACTATTTTTGCCTCAATCAAAGAAGCAAAATGGGAGTTATGCTGCGTATAATGACCATTTTGTTGATGCAGAGTGAGGCAAAAAGAGGAAGTATAGAATCGTACTTTATTTATTTAACATTCCTTAATGGGCTTCGTCCATGATTTGAATTTCCAGCCTTTCGTTCTTTGCGTGTTCCGCCTGGGTGCAGGCGACTCCGTTAGCACAACGATTGAGAATTTGTGTCTCTCCGTAACCTACCGGAAAAATCCGTTCTGCGGAAATACCTTTTTCTACCAGATACTCGGCGGCCCGGTTTGCCCGGTTTTGCGAAAGTTTTAAATTATTCTGATCGTTGCCGACGCTGTAAGTATGACTGGCAAGCTGGATGGTCAGTTTCGGATTTTTTTGTAATAATTTATAAACTTCGTTCAAGGCATCTCCGTGGGCCCTGGCGACGAGATAGCCACCCGGATCGTAGCTGATGTTTTTCAGACGATAAATTTTTCCGGCGGTAGACCGCTTTTTCTTCAGGTCTTTTTTCAGTGTTGAAAAACTGCTTCTCGGCGTCATCGTCGCAGAAAGATTTTCTCCGTCGGGCTTGTTTTCTGTCGCCGGGGGAGAAGGTAATTCTTCGGTAGCAGGTATGGGCGTAGGTATCGTAGTCGCTGGATTTTCAACAACCGGTTTTTCGACAGCAGGAGTCTCCACTTTTGATATTTCTTTTTCTATCATTGGTTCGGCCACGTTGGCTGGCTCCTTAACCGGATCGGCAGCGGGAACGGAAATTTCCGCTGGAGTTTCCGAGGTGATTTCCACGGCTGGAACTGCATCAGTCGCCTTTTCAGTCATCGTTTCGGAACTCGAAATTTTAACAGGTTGAGCCGTCTGAACTTTTGGTAATTCAATATCTGCAGCTTGGATTGCTTCTGAAACGGTTTCGATTTTTTCGGTCACTGGAACGTTCAATCTCGTTTCGGGCGTGTCGATTTCCGGCGGCGTCACTTCGTCTGGCATTACGGTCTCAGCAGTTGGTGACGGTGGAATCTCCGCGGATGTTTTTATCGCTGCAGGTGCAGGTGCAGGTAATATCGCTTCGGCAGGTGTGTCAACCTCCGTTAGCGTTTCAGTTTCAGTTTCAGTTTCGACTTCTACCGGCGCAGCAACTATAGGGTCTGCTGTTGGGGATTCGGTGATAGTCGCCGGTTCCGTGATCGTCTCTGCTATCTCCGGTTGAGGATCAGGAATAACCGTTTCTGTTTCTTTCAACTCGTCCGGCAGACCATCGAGCCAACCCAGATAAATATCATCATCTCCGCCTTCGCGGGAGGAAGTAAAGAGTGCCCGCCGGGATTTCTGATCAATAAAAATAGAGATATCGTCCGCTGGACTATTGACGGGCGTACCGACGTTGATAGGAACGTCCCATTGTTCTGTTTCGGGATTTTGGGTAGAAAAGAAAATGTCAAAACCACCAAATCCGGCGTGTCCTTTTGAGCAGAAAAAGAGTTTACCATCCTGATCAAAAAAAGGAAAACCTTCGTTGGCAGTGGTATTGATGACGGGGCCGAGATTTACGGGACGGGACCATTTTTCTTTTTTATAATAAGAAACATAAATATCGGTACCACCTTCTCCGCTACCTTTATCAGATACAAAAAACAGCGTATTTCCATCTGGTGATAAAGCCGGATGCATGAAATTATAGGCGTTATTTGAAAAGTCAACGGGTTTTACATTTTTCCATTTTTTACCATCGGTAGAGGTCATTTCAAAAAGCTGGATGGTATGTGTATTCTTTTTGTTGGCATCCTTACTGTTGCGACTGAATACCGCCCTGGTGCCGTCGGCGGAAATACTGATGTTAGAGCTGTTTTTGTTCAGTTCGTTCACTTTACCAGAGTACGGTTTAGGATCAGCGTAGGTAAAATTGCTTCCTTCGGAAGCGCTGTAAATCTGGATATAATCCCGTCCGGTAACGCCGGATTTTTGTTTTAATAATTTAATTCCCTGATTTCGGTCAGAAGAAAACAAAATCTGGTTTTGCCAGAAGATGGGAGCGTTATCGTCCACCTCTGAATTCTGGGCAAAAGGAATGACCCCCATATCCGGAAAAACGGATTTTATATCTTTCACCTGATTGCAGGCAGCGATTAGCAGCAGGGCTTTCTGGTCTTCCGGTTCTTTGGTGTGGTATTGCTGAAACCAATATTTAGCCTCATCATAATTTCCGGAACCCATGAGGGATTCTCCGAGGTAAAGGTAAGTGATCGGTTTGGCCTTCGGATCGCGGACTACCTCACGAAAAAGTGTAGCCGCTTTATCCAGTTGATTAATCATACGGTAACTATTCGCCAATTTTGTTTTTCTACTCAGGTTCTCTTTGATGGCGAGACCTTCTTCGTAGAGTGGAATGGCTTCCGAATAATTCTGGGCTTTATACGCCTTATCCGCCTTTTTAAATTGCGCTTTTTGGGAAAACACGAAGGTACTTCCCAGGGAGCAAAGGACGAAAATGATAAGTTTAATCTGATTCATGAGCAAGTAATTTGCGCTTATATGTCTTAAATATCGGTTAAATCGTTGGAATATTTCTCTTATTTCCGAAATTTTTATTAAAATGCCTAACGAGTTAATTCTTCAAAAATGATGCGAGATTTAAATATCTCTCTCAGATAACGATAACCAATCAATAAATGCGATGAAAAATATCTTAACAAGTTTACTTTTTCTGATTTCTTTTAGCTTTTTATCTGCTCAAATTTCCGAGCAGGAAAAGAGTATGAGTGTCGGCGTATACAATTCACTGACGCTGGAATTACCCGATACGGAGAAAAAATTTGCCGAAAATATCTGGAAAAAATATACGAAACAATTCAAGGGGAAAACCCGAAAAAACAAAAAAGCCAAAGAATATTTTACGGAAAACGGGAGTATGGCCGGCATTGGTAACGTAAATATGTACAGCCATTTATCCGGTTCTAAAACGGATACCAAACTTACCATCTGGATAGATCTTGGAGATGAATATCTGAATTCTTATACTCATGCTGACCAATACATGGAAGCGGAAAAAATGCTGATGCGTTATGCGCTGGAAGTCACCCGTGAAAAAATCAGGATTGAGCTGGAGGACGAAGAAAAGCAACTTTCAAAACTGAACAAGAAGCTCAAAAAACTGGAAAGATCCAACGATAATTATCACCGGGATATCCGGGTGGCCGAGGAAAAAATAAAAAAAGCGGAGCAAAGCATAATCGAAAATGAGGTCTCACAGGAAGAAACCCGTTCTTCGATTGAACAGCAGAAAGCGGCGGTTGAAGCGGTTAAGAAACGGTTGAGTGATATTTAGACAAGCGCTTAGTCAAAACCGGGACTGTACCGTTATGTGTGTCATTTGGCATCCCGCACCTTGTATTCCTTAAGGAAAGCCAACGCGCAGACATACTTGACAGGACAACCTCTCAAAACCACTCGTGCAACCTCTTTGAA
The DNA here is from genome assembly GCA_937921555.1 of uncultured Saprospiraceae bacterium. Classification (GTDB taxonomy): domain Bacteria; phylum Bacteroidota; class Bacteroidia; order Chitinophagales; family Saprospiraceae; genus JALZUU01. The sequence continues at coordinate 934 of CAKZUV010000244.1, read as the reverse complement.
TAATAGTTTGTCATTAGGGTGATTTCTGTATAACCGTTTTAAAAATCATGTTTATGAAAACTTTATTATCTTTTACTATTCTGCTGTTTAGTATTTTTCAATTGAATGCGCGCAGCGTTGGTGTTTCTGATTTTGATCAGGTACGAATCTGGGGAAACCTGAAAGTAATGCTGATGGAATCGGAAGAAAACCGGGTAAACGTGGAACACGATCTGCACGAAGTGGATATCAGTGTGGAAAATGGGGTATTAAAAGTGAAGCGGGACAAAATACTAAGTCCGGATAGTTACGAGAGCGAGCCGATAGAAGTAGTGATCGAATACCGGCGCCTGAACGTTTTAAAAGCATCCGCAGGAGCACGGGTTAAAACGGCGAGGACTATTTTCGCAGATCATCTGAAGATCGAATTTGTGAGTGGGGCACAGGGTAAAATTGAGATTGAAGCTAATGATCTTGATCTGAAAACGGCCTCCGGAGCACAGCTGAAACTTTATGGAAAAACGTACAGTCAACGTACAAAAGTTGCTACCGGCGGAATATTGCGGGCGCACGGGTTGCTTTGTCAGCGTACCTATATAAAATCAAATACGGGCGGCGAAGCCAAAATCGTAGCGACCAAAACCCTGGAAGCCAACGCCACAACTGGTGGAATCATCTATTACGAAGGTGGTCCGGAAATGATTTCGATTAAAGATAATCTGGGAGGAGAGGTACGAGCGTATTAATGCGAAAGAGGAGTTAGATTTCTAATCTATAAAAGTCTTTGAAAGATGCTTCTTGCCGCTTGCTTCTGGCCAGGGTGTTTAATCTACCCTAAGCGGACTAAAAATTTTCTCTTGCATTTTTTGCATCAAATTCGAAGTTTTACAGCAATCTTTCGATATAATCGCTTCCATTAATGACCGAAACTGTTCCCACTTGATGAATTTTCCGA
>CAKZUV010000243.1 GCA_937921555.1 uncultured Saprospiraceae bacterium | reverse complement strand
AGAAAAAAGGATTTCTGCCCCATCAGTGTTAGTAAAGCGGAGCTACTGATGATATCCCGTACCGGTCCAATCGCACCGGAGATCACAAAAGCAGTATTTCTTTTTTTATAATAACTATATAACTGCGTTAAAACCCGAATTCCGGTGCTGTCAATATTGTGCATCCCGGAGGCGTCCAGAATAACCAGCCGCAGTTCCGGTCTTGTTCTGCTATAATGCTGAATGGTTTCTTCAAAAAACAATACATTGGCATAAAACAGTTGGTTGTCGATTCGAACGATCAATACGTCTTCCGGACATTTTGCTTCTTCAAAACGATCAAGGTTCCGGTAAACTTCCGAGTCGGGTAAACGTCCCAGACGTACCATGTGTGGACGAGAACTGCGATAAATAAATATCGCCAGCGATAGAATCACTCCGGTTATCACGCCTTTTTCAATACCAAAAAATACGGTTATAAAAAAGGTGACCGTCATCATGGAAAAATCAATTTTATGGGATTTCCACAAACTGCGCATTTCTTTTACATCAAATAAATTTCTAATGGCATAAATGATAATCGCGGCCAGAACGGTACTCGGAAGATAGTAGAATAATTTAGTAAAAAATATCAGCGTCAGACCAACCATCAACGCAGTAGTAATCGATGACAATCCGGATTTAGATCCCGCCTCGTCGTTGATCGCAGAACGGGAGAAACTGCCCGAGGAAGGCAACGCCTGAAAAAAGCTTCCGGCCATCTTTGAGAGTCCCAGTGCCGAGAGTTCCATGTTGGGACGAACCTTTGAGGTTTGGTCGTCCCGCTGAATCCCTTTAGCAATTCCGATGCATTCTACCACGCCCATAATTCCTACAGTCAGGACGGTGGGCAGTAGCAGCAAAATATTGTCTATAGAAAAATCCGGAACCTGGAAAACGGGCAGACCGGTAGGAATTTCACCGACAATCTGAAGGTTTCCGGACAGTCCGTATTGTGCCAATCCGTAAGCGGCCAGAATCCCGGAAACAACCACAATTAAAGCGCCGGGAATGGCTTTACTTATTTTTTTTAATACGATTAAAATGATCAAACTTACCACGCAAAATGCTACGGCCAGCCAGTTTAGTTCCGAAATATGGTGAACCAAATAGGTCACCGTATCAATCAAATTATCGGACCGTGGGACTAAAATCCCCAAAACGGTTTTTAGCTGACTGACAAATATAATGACCGCCGCCGCCGCCGTAAATCCGGTAATAACGGGTTGCGAAATAAAATTGACCAGAAAACCTAAACGGAAAATTCCCAGCAACAACTGCAGCACGCCCGCCAGGAAACCAGTCAGAATAATCAATTCGATGTAAGAAGCACTAAAAGGGTCCGCCAGATGAGAGACCCCGGCAAATAAAAGAATGGAGGAAATGGCCACCGGACCGATTGCTAATTGTCCCGAAGTTCCAAAAATCCCGTAAACAATAAGTGGAATCAGCCCACCATACAACCCGTAAATTGGCGGCATACCCGCTAATAAGGCGTAGGCCATTCCCTGCGGAATGATGATAATCGAAACAATAATTCCCGCCAGAATGTCCTGGCGCCAATTACTCGCCTCGTACTTTTTTAAATTGCCATACAGCGGGATGAGCCGTTCCAGTTTCATGGATTTCTTTGATCATTTTTTTTAATGAAGAACTACAGCATCAAAAGGAGGTGCTATTATTACGGTTACTTGTTTATTACGAAAGATAAAGGGGTAAGTTGCCCGTAGCTACAGCATCAGCATTCCGGATTTGGGAACATATCATCTTCGTTCTCTCCCACTCTTTCCGTTTTGCATTTGAAGTCCTTTTCGATTAAAACGGACAACTGATTATTGGTGCCAGTGGAAATATTTTCGCGCAAACTGATGGCTGCTCCGTTCGCCCAGGCTCTGCCGATCGTTTCCGGCAAGGCAACTGAAATTTTCCCCTGCTGAAAATTAACCTTTATTTCCGCTTGCGTCGTCAACACTAATTCGTATCCAAGAAAGTTATCTGGTCCGAACCGGGTAGATTCACTTACCTTTTCGGATTGAGCGAGCTGCTGCACTTCCGTTTGTGTAAGTCTTAATCGGATACTATTTCCTAAAATACGAATCTTCATAAAAATGTAATTAATGTATTCTTTTGTTAAAATTGCATTTAGCAATGATAAAAATACTCAAATTTTAAACGACTTATTTAATCGCTCCACGCTTACCTAGATTGATTACTTCGAGGTCCTGAATTTTTCCGGCTTCAATACCAAAACGGACTACCGTTTTTTCCCGGTGAAATCCGTGAATGCCACAGGCTCCGGGATTGATATGCAGTAAATTGTGTTTCCGGTCGGGCATGATTTTTAAAATATGTGAGTGACCACAGATATATAATTGTGGCGGATTTTCCCGGATAATATCCCGGACCCGGGCCGTATACCTTCCCGGATAGCCTCCGATATGGGTCATAAATACATCCAGACCTTCCACGGTAAACCGCTGATTGAGCGGACAGGCTCGACGCATTTTTGCATCGTCAATATTTCCGTAAACTGCCCTGACGGGACGAAAAGCTTCCAGTTTTTCCAGTACCTCCATACTCCCGATATCCCCGGCGTGCCAAATCTCGTCGCACTCCGAAAAATCAGCCAATATCTGTTCTTCGAGCACACTGTGTGTATCTGAAAGCAACCCGATTTTAATCATAACAATTTAGTTTTTAAAAATAAAATATTCACGTGTATTTTTTTCATGCCCATCACCATATTCTTCCCGCAATTTATAAAAACTTTCAGAATTATTAGTTGGGTCAGCTTCTCCAAAAATTAAAGGGCCATCCTGACGGACAGCCCTTTAAGGTAAATTAGATTTAATGAAGCCCCCCGAGGCAAACTATCGGGGTATCGCTCAAAGCTAAACACAGTTAATCGGTAAATTAGTGAGCCTGCTCTAAAAACCAGGAAAACAGAAATCCTTAATCATATTTAATAAAAACAACCTATATATTGTGTTCGCGATAAAAGATATACACGTTGAAGAATCTCTGCGTTCTCTGCTCCTCTGCGCGAAAATCACTTTTTAGAGTAGACTCATTGGTTGTTTATTTCTTTTCGAGGCCGGATCTGATCGCTTTCACCCGATTCAGGTAATCTTCCTGCGCTTTGATTTCAGATTCTTTGGTAACCTGATTAGCTTCATTTTCTGCTATTTTCTTACGCGCTTCCTCGATTTTTTTCTCATATTCCTCAATATCCTTTTCCATCTTACCCTTATCTTTCTGCATATCTTTCAGGTTACCCTGAAGATCACCCAATTTATCCTCCTGTTGTTTCCGGAAGGTATCTACCCGCTTCTTTTCCATATTCGTGGCAAATTTGATGATAAATGCCTCTCCGAATTTCGCTTTTTCGGGATGATCATAAGTTGACAAAAACGCACCACCCAGATCCATCCATACGATTAATTCAACTCTGTTGCCGGATTCGATGAGCTGGGAATATACATCAATCGTGTTATCACTAATCTGTGAAATTTTTGCATTATCTGCTAAATACTCTTTGGTATCTTTATTCCATTTCGCCTTTGAATCGTAGTCTTTAATATACTTCCCCCAAGCCTTATCTATATCTTTTTTGCTTACCCCATCAATAACAATAGAAAAGCTGTTTTTCTGCCCCTTACTCATCAGCCGGTCCATTTCTTTTAATTGTGGATTAAAGGAATAATTGGAAAGATCATCCTGAGCAAAGCTGCTGCCAGCCGAAAAAAGTAGTACGAGGGTTAAAAAAATAAAATTTTTCATAATATAATTCTTTTATTTAAGAAACTGATTATCAATTATTTGTAAAAATAGTATTCCTACAAAGTTAATCTTATTTACGACTATTCAGACTGAAAACCTTTGAAAAGTAACGTTAAAGAAACCATAAAAAAAATCGTTCTCGTCTGGCCCCGTTTTTGCAAAATACCTTCATATATTATTATTTATCACCCTAATTTAATACTACTATGAGAGTGAAATTTTATCAATGCAAATTCTTATTTGTGTTAACTTTTCTATTTGCCCAATTGTTGCACGGACAAAATTGTGTAGAATTTTCTAACCTTTCGACTGGTGAATATGCCTCCAACGATGGATACCCATTCGGTACGACTTTCCATAACGAAAGTGGTGCAGCACTGGGTCTGGCGCCATTCTATTATAATGATGGTTCTGTCAGAAATAATGTATCTATCCAGGCAGGTACATTCTTCTGGTCGGGAGCCTTCGTTGACGGTCAGGGGCAGGTCATCCGTATGCTCGAAGCTTCGGTTGATATCGATTTTACCCAAACTTTTGCCGTGGCAGACAACGTTTCTTTCGGATTTCTTGATTGGGAAGGAGACATTAATCTTTCCATCAACGGAGAACCCGTCATAAATGCCCGTAGTTTCAGCGAGTTACCTGCTCAGATTGCCACTAATGTTACGATGATCGTAAATGATTCTGCCGCCGGAGCGAATGGACGTAAAGGAACCGTTAGTTTCTTAGGTCCTATTTATTCTCTGGTTATTGGTGGCTTCGAACTTGGAATTGACAATATCTGTTTCGTGGAAGGTACAGAACCTGCTTGCACGATCACCCACGTCCTACCCGAACAACTTCCGTGTAATGACAATGGCCAGTTTAGTTTGTCAGTTGATTATAATGCTTTGAATAGTGGCGATATGGTAAATGTATCCGTCAACAATAATAATTTCGGTCCTTTTCCTGCGGATCAGGCACCCTACGTGGTAGGCCCTTTTGCAGGGGATGGCACAACACTGGTTGTGGAAGTCAGTGATGCTGGTGACACCGGATGTACCAAAAGTCAGACACTCGTACCCGAAGTTTGTGAAGCCAGTACAGTTTGTGATATCAGCAACTTGACGGCTCACGCCCTGGACTGTGTCGGAGATTATCTCTTCAGCGCGGTTATTGATTTTGATAGAAATTCTTCTCCTTCGGAACAATTTGAAGTTACGGTTAACGGCGTAAGTTACGGGACTTTCCACCATACACTCTTTCCGATTACACTCACCCTGCCCGGTGACGGGCCTTTTAATCATAATGTCTTGGTTTGTGACGCCAGTGATTCCAACTGCTGTCTCGGTACAACCTTCAACGGTTTTGAATGTGCTCCACCTTGTAATATGACCGGAGTGACTACGCAGGTACAGGAATGTGACAATGGCATGTTCAACGTATTGGTTGGTTTACAAGGAAGTGGTTTTAGTAATGAAATGTATCTAACAGTAAATGACGAAGAATACGGTGACGTTGTTTATCCAACCGCTGCTTTTCCAATCACCATAGGTCCACTAACCGGTGATGGTATAACTTCCTACCGGGTGGATGTTTACGATGTAAATGATTTTGATTGTACCAACGGAGCTACCATCGAACCAGTCCTGTGTCAAGTGGCTGACCCTTGTATAATTAGTGATCTGACAGTAACGACTACTCAATGTAACGATACCAACGAATACGGTGCGGTCATAAATTTTAATAGAACTTCTTCACCTTCCGATCAATTTATTGTCAAAATTGATGGAGCCACCGTTGGGATTTATCCCGCCAACAGTTTTCCGTTGACGCTAAATAATTTACCCAGTAACGGTCTGCAAAATAGTATTTTAACACTCGCTGATAACAGTGATCCGGAATGTGTGCTGGAAACTGCCTTTCAGCGACTGGATTGCCGCCCGGCATGTTCTATCGACGCGTTCTCGGCAACACCGATGGCCTGTGATTCGGATGACCGCTTCAACATTCAGGTAAATCTTGCCGGAACTACACTGGACAATCCAATTACAATTTCCGTAAACGGACAAATAACGGGACAATATAATCCTGCAGATTTTCCAATTGTAGTGGGTCCGTATGCGGGTGATGGAAATACCGTTTATCAGGTTTTGGCACAGGATAGTCAGTTACCAAATTGTTCTAACAGTATGGCATTTACGGCCCCACAGTGTGAACCAATTCCCGTATGCGAATTGACAAACCTGGTGACAACCACCAACGAATGCTCCGGAGATAACCTCCAGTCCGTTACGATTGATTTTGAACATACCGAAGTAAACTCGGGCGCGTTTGTAGTTAGCATTGAAAACAATGTGCATGGACAATACGCCTACAGTTCACTACCGCTTACGCTGAATGATATTCCAACGGCAGGAAATGGTACGGCTTCTATAGAAATATCTGATAGTGAATTTTTAGATTGCACCGTGGAAGGTAGCTTTAACACGCTGGATTGCAGTGTAAATTCTGTTTGCTCTATTTCCGGAATGGGCGTAGAAACAGTAGCATGTACAGGCGAAAGCACCTACAGTTTGTTGGTAGACTTTACCCACTCAAATACGAGTGATAACTTTACAATTACCATTGGTAGTACAATGCTGGGACCGATTAGTTACAGCAGCTTGCCACTGACGATCAATAATGTTTCAAATACGGCTGATTTGCAACAAACAGTTACGATTTGTGACAATCAAAATCCTGATTGTTGTCAGAGCATAACCTACACGGAAACCGATTGTTCCGTTTCACTTTGTAATATTTCAGCGGTAACAACCGAGCGGATGGATTGTAGCGAGGGTGAATTTATGGTGATGCTGGATGCCGAATTTATCAATCCAGGTAATGCCGGATTTCAGGTTTCCGGAAACGGAGACAATTACGGTAACTTCGCTTATGCTGATCTACCGGTTATGCTGGGACCATTCGAAGGTAATGGTAGCAGAACTTACGAGTTTGTTGTTACAGACGTCGAAGACAATACCTGCAGTAATTTTACGACGGTAGCCGCCTACGATTGTACCAATGAGTGCGTGATGGGATCGGTGGAGTTTGAAGTAGGAGATTGTCAGAGCAATGGGATGGTACCTGTAACGTTCTTTTTCTCTTCGGATAACAATAGCGGTACTTATACTGTTTCTCAAAACAATACGGTCATCACCACGATGTCTTATGCCGATGGGCCTGCGACAATCATGCTGGACGGGACTTCTTTAGTGCCCTATAATATGATGTTCAGAGACGCCGGTGTAGAAACTTGTGCGAGCAGTGTACCTGTTGGTCCGTTTGGGTGTATTCCATCCGCGAACCGGGAGACTGAAATTGCCGGCGTAAAAGTATTCGTCAGTGAATCTACCGAAAGATTAAATATTCAGATACCTGTAATTAATGAACGGAGTATTGTAAATGTTTATAATCTAAACGGTCAGCGGGTGATACAAAGCAGTATCAGCCCCGGCTCGGAAAATTCACAGATGGATATTTCTAATTTGAATAGCAATATTTACGTAGTAGAAATAATTCAAAACCAGAAAAGAGCGGTGCGTAAAATCCACCGTATCCAATAAAATAATTTCACTCAAGTAGATAAACCGGTATCCGTTCGTTCGGGTATCGGTTTTTTTTTTGCTTATTTTTGTCCGGTAAGCCGTACAATTTTCAGCCTGTAAACACCTGCTATGACGATCGACATTATTACCCTGCTGCCAGAATTATTAACCTCTCCGTTTCAGCATTCTATTATGCAGAGAGCACAGCAAAAGGGACATCTGGAAATACGAACCCACCAGCTTCGGGACTGGGGCCTCGGTAAAAGCCGTCAGGTGGATGATTACCAGTATGGCGGCGGAGCGGGAATGGTGCTGATGGCCGAACCGCTATCCAATTGTATCGAAGATTTGATGAAAAAATCTCATTATGATGAGATCATTTATCTGACGCCCGACGGGACGCGCTACGATCAGGGAACGGCCAACCGCTTATCTCTGAATAAAAATTTACTCCTCATCTGTGGACATTACAAAGGAATTGATCAACGCATCCGGGACCATTACGTAACCCTGGAAATCTCCATTGGCGATTATGTGCTTTCGGGCGGAGAACTGGCCGCTGCCGTGCTGGTCGACAGTATCGGTCGTCTGCTGCCGGGTGTGCTCAACGATGAGACGTCTGCCCTTTTTGATTCTTTTCAGGATGGTATCCTGGCACCGCCCGTTTATACCCGGCCCGCCGAAATTCTGGGACGCACCGTTCCAGCCGTCTTACTATCGGGACACGATCAAAAAATACAGGAATGGCGTCAGGAAAAGTCTTTTGAGATTACAGAAAAAAGAAGACCGGACTTGCTGGATTCTTAACAATTCTCCCTTTTCCGGATTATTAACTTATCCAAAACTATTACCAATTCACCCTCAAAAATCTATTTTCGTAAGCCAATTTTTGATTATTATTGTTTGGGTCGATAATTAAAAAAGTAAAATTTATTGTATTTACTAATTTTTTTTTACCTTTACCCCATAATTTGCTTGTCATCTTACCCTGAACAATTGCACGACGAGCACTGATCTAAGCTTTGCACGTACTAGATCGTACTTAAATTATTATAATCCCATGGTAAACATAAGTCATCTCTTGTTTTGACCTTCCTTTACCATGCTTTTGAATCTCTAAACATCCATTGCTAAAGCAATCACACACGCTTTTGCGATCACCCATTCTGTGTCCTCAAATGAGGATCTCTAAGCTTTGCAACCTATTGCCATACCTGACCGTATGAGCAATACGTGTGACATTGTGGCTAATTACCATATTTATATAATTCATTGTTAACTATTTGAATGCAATTTTACCTGAAAATAAAAATTGTTTTCTGATATTAAATATTTTTTAATTTCTTAACCACCAAAAGCAGTATCATGGTTTCTAAATTTACATCCCGAAACAGAACAGCTCTGTTTAGAACAAATTCTTTTAGGTGGGCTTCGACTTACCTCTTCCTGATCGCAATGATCCTCGGAGGAGCCAGTAATGCTTATGCTCAACCAACTTTTACCCAGTGTATGCAATCTAACGTAACCTTACAGCCCGGCGGAGCTGATCTGGTATTAGATAACATCACTATTCCCGCTTTTCTAAGCGTCGATGCTACGGCCATGAATGGTCCGGTTACTTACTCGGCAGCTCCCTCTGTATTGGAATGCTCTGATATTGGAGGTGGTCCGGTTACGGTTACCGTTACCGCATCAGATGCAAATGGCATGACGGCTACCTGTGTCACCAATGTGACGGTCAACGACGGTGGACCCGCAGCGATCTGTATGCCCGTTACCCAGGCATTAACTGGTGGGACAGTAACCGTTATGGCCGCAGATTTTGACGGTGGAAGCTCCGCTTGTACACCATTTTCCCTGGCTATTTCTAGCGATGGTGGTATGAATTTCTTACCCACCCTCCCGTTCACTTGTCTTGATTTTGACCCATTAAATCCGACCGTCGATATAATACTACAAGTAACAGATGCTAATATGGCAATGGCTACTTGTATGACGACCCTGACGTTACAGGATGAAGCGCCAACTGCAACCTGTAACATGAATACAACGCTTGTTTTAGATGCCAGCGGTAATGCCACGCTGACGATAGCCGATGTTAACAATGGAAGTTCTACTGGTGCTTGTATGGGCGGATCGCTGTCACTCAGTCAAACGGCTTTCACCTGCGCAGATTTAACTACTACTTCAAATCTTGCAGTTCCCGTTACCCTGACTTCAACCAATGGAAGCGGTCAAACCGCTACTTGTACGGCTAATATTACCATTCAGGACAATACCATGCCCACTGCAATGTGTGATCCGATAACCATTCAGCTAACCGCAGCCAACGTAGATGCGATGGGTAATTATACCTTAACAGCGGCTGATCTGGCAGCCCTGAGTAGTGGAACAATGGATAATTGCTCATTTACGACCACGGTCAGCCAGACAGTTTTCACTTGTGCAGATGTAGGAACACCAGTTAACGTGACTGTAACAGTTTCTGATCCTGCCGGAAATTCTGCTATGTGTACGACTACAGTTACCATTACTGATGCTACGGCTCCGGTATTAATGGGTTGTCCAATGGGTGATGTTGCCGTCACCAGTTCAGTAGCGACCACCGGAGATTGCTTTGGTCTTCCAGCATTTAATAATCCTACGGTCAGTGAAAGCTGCCCCGCAGCAACACCGCTTACCGTTGCTTATACCGCCGGGATGCCCGCTCCCCTCTTTGCCTTACCCGCCGACGGAGCTGCAACGCCCGGCGCGGCCAATACTACGGAGTTTCCCGTTGGACAAACTATTGTAACATTTACTGCCACGGATGATTCTGGTCTTTCAACCACCTGCTCTTTTACCGTAACCGTAACTGACGACGAAATTCCTACTTTTACAAATTGCCCAACGAACATCACTGTAAATGTTGATCCGAACGAATGTGATCAGACCGTAAGTATTGTTCCACCTACTCCCATGGATAATTGTGGAGCAGCTGCTTTGACGACTATCGTTTTTGCCAATAATGGAGTAATTCTTAATAACACTGCTCCCGGTGGTCAGTTAGGAGATCCCAACGGAGTTGACTTTGCTGATTTTCCCGTTGGAACCTCAACTATTTTATACGGATTCCGGGATGCCAATGGAAATCAGGTGGCTTCTGCTGATCTTTGTATCGTAACCGTAACGGTGCTAGATAATATTGATCCAACGATCACCTGTCCTCCCAATCAAACTTTGACTTTTGGATCTTGTAACCCTTCTGCTACTCTGGTACCCGATTATACCGGACTGGCTTCTGTTACGGACAACTGTCCTACGAATGATGTAGCGCAGGTGCCTGCTCCCGGAACGCCAATTACCAGTATTTTGGGTATGAATCCGGCGGATGGTGATAATTTCCCCGTAACAATTACGGCAACGGATTTAGGCGGCACTGCTGTCAGCTGTACATTCTCCGTAACGATGGATGATGTAAATATTCCGGTTCCGAATCAAAATCCACTGCCAACATTGACTTTTGAATGTGGAAATGCCATTGTCGGTGCGCCCTCCGCTACCGATAATTGTGGCAATATCCTCTACGGAGTACCTAATCAGGGTACCTTTGCTGGTACCGATGCTCCAATGAGCAATCCTAATTTTTTAACCGCTGCTGATTTTCCGACCATCAGTTTCCCCGTTGCACTTGCTGATAATAGTAGTGTTACAGTGGACTTTCCCATCAGTGGTCTTGATCCCGTTCTAAGCGGTTTTTCAATTGACCTGAATATTACCCATACGTGGATTGGAGATCTTACCGTGGAAATTACTGCGCCAAGTGGAGAAACGGCTACTGTTTTTAACAGACCTGGTGGTGGTTTCTGCTTCGGTCCTTCCATGGACGCGACCTTCACCGACGCGGCGGGTACTTCTATTGATAATACTGGCTGCCCGAATATTGCTTTTACAGGTTCATTCATGCCTTCTGATGCCTTTAGTGTTTTTGATGGCATTGATCCAAACGGTACGTGGCAACTGGCCATCATTGATAATGCTGCCGGAGATACGGGAGATTTGAACGATATTGGATTTAATATCTCTACGCTCGGAACTGTTCCACAACCACTGTATGAGTTTGTTCCGGGTAATTATACCGTACAATGGTCTTATACGGATGCCAGTAACACGGTGGTTAATCAGCTTCAGCAAATTAACGTTGTTCCGGATACTGAAAATCCGATGATTGCTTGTGATGATATAACTTTAACACTAGATGAAAATGGATCTGCGACACTTGCTGCCGGAGACGTAGTAGGCGAATCTTTAGTAATTTCCAGCGGAGATACTGGTTTTGGATGTTTTCCATTTACTTGCCAGGAAGATACCGAGTTCTGTATCACGGCAACTGCCGCTACGACGATAAGCTTTAACTGGGACTATCAGTCTTCCAATTCTAGTGCGACCAACGATCCTTTTGGATACAGTGTAAATGGCGTTTTAACAACCCTCGCAACAGGAAATCCAAACGGAAATATACTTGACATCCCTTCTTTATCACAAAGTGGTGTAGCCACGGTGAGTTTAGTGGCTGGTGACGAATTCTGTTTTATCGCTTCTACGATTGATGGAGCACTTGGAGGTTCGGAAACAACCATTACTGGTTTTGTTCCAGGATTTACCGGAGCTTTTGATATAGCTAACTGGACTTCCAACGAAGCCGCGCTGACTTTTGGCGGAAGTGTGGTATACACTCAATTTGATCCGGCTAATATTTCGGACAACTGTGGAGTAGATATTTCTACCTTACTGGTAAATGGCAGCAGTAATTTCACTTTTGACTGTACAAATATAGGTACTACCCCAGTTGTCATTACTGTTTCTGATGTAAATGGTAATCCGGCTACCTGTTCTGCGAATATTACGATCGTGGACAACATTGCTCCGATGCTCGTCAATGTTCCTGCCGGCCCGCAAAATGTTTCTTGTGCTGTAGGAGCAGATACGACCGGTTTAAATATTTTTGCAATAGATAATTGCAGTACTCCAAGTATTACATTTAATACAGTGACTACCCAGACGGGCAACCCTGCGCTGTGTTCTTTCTACAACTATTCGATAAGAAACATTTATACCGCTACGGACGATCAGGGCAACCAGGATATACAATTTTTCGATATCAATGTTTCCGATGACGACGCTCCGGTTTTTGATGCAGGTTTGGCTTCCACTGAAAATCTCTCAGTTGGCCAGAGTTGTACCGCAACGGCCGCTATCAGCCTGACCGCTTCGGATGTCACAGATAACTGTGCCGCATTTGCGCAGCTCAATCTCAGCTATATCGTAAGAGATGCTAACGGTGTTATCATCGGTAGTGGAACGGGCAACGCTTCGGAAGAATTAAGCCCTGGTTCATACACCATTACTTATTCTGCTACTGATCCCTGCGGAAATACCAGTTTGGATTTTGTTCGAAGCTACACGGTAGTTGATGACACTGCTCCATTCGCAATTTGTAATGCCGGACCATTTACTATTGGTTTGCCTACCAGCGGTTCTATTGCCATTGCCGGACAGCTAATTGATATTATTGATAATAATAGTTTTGATAATTGTAACCCAATCATCAGAACGGTTACACGAACCGATGGTTCTCCTGCGATCTTCACCTGTGATGATATTACCGGTGGACCAATTGACGTTTTATTAACGGTCACTGATCCGGTTAATGGTTCTGCCAACAGTTGTACTTCCAGTATAATTGTTGAAGACAACATTGCACCCCAAATCATTGGACAAGATCTTACGGTTTCTTTAGATGCCAACGGTCAGGCAATCATTACCCCTGCCATGGTTGATAACGGAAGCTTTGATGTTTGTAGCGGATTAGATCCCAACTCTCTTACTTTGAGCCAGACAACGTTTGATATCAATGACGTTGGACAAATGATTACCGTTATTTTAACGGGTTCTGATAATTCCGGTAATACCGCAAGTACGACGGTAACCATTACCGTAACCCCTCCTCCAACTTGTTTCCAGGTGGGACAACAGTTAGGTGGTGCTGGTGATGTTATCAGTATTCCGGTTACGGTAAGTGATTTTGTCAATGTTGCCAGTTTCCAGTTTACCCTGGAGATTACCAACACAGACGTGGCTGACTTTGCCGGAACAAGCGGTATTAATCCAGCTATTCAAAATGATTTCCTGACGCAGTTAATGGCGACGGATACCTTTATTAGTAACATCGACACCATGATTGTAATGGATGTAAACGGTATGGACAGTATGGTTTTTGATACAACCCTGGCCAGCAGTTTTGACCGGATGGCGGTATCTTTTGTAACTGCAAATATTCCCGCAAACCTCAATGATGATGATATTGCATTCTTCGTTGATGTTATCTTGACGGGAGATTTAGGTACATTCTCTACCATTATTGATATTCCAGCCGCGCTGGTAACGCCTGCGGAAATTGTTTACGAGTTTGGTAATAATACCGCGAATCCTACGCTGATTCCAACCATTCCATGTCTCAATCCGGAAGGTCCGGGTGCTTTTGGTATCTCTCAACTGATAATTGCCGGACAGGTAAATACCGAAAACGGACTGCCTGTTAATTTAGTAGACGTCGATTTACTGGATTTGCGACAGCCTCTCACACCCGTCGTAGCGGATGACCAGACTGGCCCTGACGGAACCTATCGTATGATAGTGAGCGCGAACAGTGATTACCGAATTACGCCTGCCAAAGATATCCGCTGGGACAATGGAATCGACATCGAAGATGTTGCGGCCATTCAGCGGCACGCGGTAGGAAACGTATTCCTCGATTCTCCTTATAAGAAAATTGCAGCAGATGTTTCTAACGATGGTAGAATTACCGGATTCGATGCGACTTTACTCAACAATTATCTGAGTACCGCATTGCTAGGACCTCCACCTTCGACGAATACTTCCTGGAGATTTGTGGACGCTGATCAGGTACTGACTAATACGCCGGATGCTTTATTACCTCCTGCTTTTGTAAACGGATCTATCGAGTCCATCACGATCATTGATATCAG
This sequence comes from uncultured Saprospiraceae bacterium, assembly GCA_937921555.1. Taxonomy (GTDB): domain Bacteria; phylum Bacteroidota; class Bacteroidia; order Chitinophagales; family Saprospiraceae; genus JALZUU01. The sequence goes on along the minus strand of CAKZUV010000243.1, from coordinate 10,643 downwards.
AACTGATTCATTGAGTAATAATTTTATTGGTGTGAAAATCGGAGATGTTGCCGGTGCGATCGCTGATCCGCAGGTATTGAATGAAAATGGTGACAGCCGTAGCGAAGATGATTTGATTTTCACGATTCAGGACGAGGCAATAGTTGCGGGTGAGGTTTATAATCTTACTTTAAATGCTAAAAACTTTGATCAGCTCATCGGATACCAGTTTATCCTTAATTTCGATCCAACTGTATTAAGATATTTAGATACAGAAACACTGGAACTTGACGGAAACGCAAAAGTAGGTACGACTCTAACCAACCAGGGACAATTAGTTCTAACCTGGTATAATGGTGAGCCAACTACGGAAGCAATTGAAGCGGCTTTATTTAACCTTTCTTTTGAAGCACTTGAAAATGCCGCAACGATTCAGTCACTCCTGGGAATTACCGAACTGGAAAACTTCGCAGCCATTGCTTTTAACGAAATTTCCGAAGCACGTGATATTAAACTTGAATTTACTCAAACGACAGTTGCCAAGGATTACCAGTTGTATCAGAATACGCCTAACCCTTTCCGTGGCGAAACGGTTATCGGATTTGATCTGCCATCAGAAGCAGCCGGTACCCTGAACATTATGGATGTATCCGGGAAAATTGTAAGATCCTACAATGAGACTTTCCAGAAAGGATACAACCAAATTACCGTTCCAGCCAGTGGACTCCCCGCAGTTGGTGTACTTTACTACCAGCTAAAGACGGAAGACTTTACCGCAACGAAGAAGATGATCCTCATTGACTAAGATGAGTGTTACCGAATAGAAAAAACCAGGGTGCAGAAATGCTGCACCCTGGAATTTTCTGAATTGAATTTTGTCAATATCCGGGGAACATTAGATTTTATCTAAATTTCATTAGCACAGAACAGCAAAACGCTTGATGAAACATTTTACAGCTTGAAGCGTAAAATTTTTATTACTTTTCGATCCGGTTTTTGACACAGGTAGCCATATTTTGTTACCAAACATAACGCAACACAGCTTTATATTCTACCTTATATTTGTAGAATTATATTGTATTTTTGCGCTTTGAAAATTTTGACTTGAACAATCACCTGTTTATGCCAAAAACCGATAATACCATTATCAATCTTATCATTCTATTCAGCAATGTCATTGATGGCAGTATAAATCCTATGTGGTTTATCACTGCTTTTCCGCTTTATAAAAAAAATAATTATGCGTAATATTATTACCAGCATAGCCTGCTTCCTGCTTCTTTGTTGTTTCTCAACGAATGCCCAAACCACCACTTTTACTGCGAACGGAGGGACTTTTAGTTGTGCGACTAACGAATTTTGTGTGACCATCGACGTCGCCGATTTTGATTCCATCATCAATATGCAATTTGCGATGCAATGGGATACGGCCGTTATGCAAATCAACTCGTGGACTTCTTTATTACCACCACAAGAATTTTTTAATGCCAGTCAAACAGCGGAAGGCCGGCTTGGATTCCTCTGGGGAGGAGCCAATGGATCTCTTGATCTTAATGACGATACCTCCATCATAGAACTTTGTTTCACTCCTAATGGCGGAGGGACTTCCCCCATAGCATTTATTCCGCCACTCATCAATGGTGGCATTATTGAAGTTTCCGGTTTCAGAAATGGTCAGCTGCTACAAAATGTTCCTTCGGAATTTAACGACGGAACTGTGATAATTTCTGACATTACTGCGCCGATGATCACTTGTCCCAATGATACCATTATTGCCGGTGGCGGGACGGTGGTTAATAATTTGACGCCAACCGTCACCGACGATTGCAGCACCTTTACGACTACCTATGTTTTGGAAACTGGCGGCACCGTAATCGGTAGCGGCACCGGAGATGCCAGCGGAAATTTCTTTAGTCCCGGCACCACTACCGTTACTTATACCGCAACTGATGCCAGCAATAATACGGTTAGTTGTTCTTTTGATGTCACCATCGATGGAACGAACCCTCCGGCTGACGGTATCCTCGAATACATTCCTACGATCAGCTTTGACTGTAACAACAATACCGCCGTGATGTGTCTGATTGTCAATAATTTTGACAGTATCACTTCGCACCAAATGGGAATCTTCTACGATACTTCAGCGCTGGAGTATGTAAGTTTTAACCGGGACCTTGTAGGAACTGGTACCTTTAATCCCAATATTTTTGAAGACGCGGCATTTTATACCTGGGCGCATCCAGTTACGCCGGGAGGTGCTAATAGTACGACTCTGCCGGACGGATCTAAAATTTTAACAATAAACTTTAATATTGTCGGAGACCTGGTTTCTCCGCTGATTACCGTTGATGACTTTTCTCCCATCACTCCCGTGCAGGTGAGTATGGAAGGCCAGGCTACCCCGCTGGTTAGAGGTGAGGATTATGTCATTCTTCCGGATGTGGTAACCATTGCAGATACGGAAGGCCCTACCCTCACGGGCGCCTGCGCGAACATCACTGCCGATGCCGATTTGGGAGATTGTGGCGCCAGATTGGTGGTTCCTACTCCAGTGGCCACGGACGAATGTTCCGGTGTTGATTCCATGACTTATACGATCAATGGAATAACTACCCTGCTCGATCCGGGAGCGACAGAATTTTCACAAAATTTTGAAGTAGGTACTACCTCCGTTACCATTACCGCTTACGACGGAAACGGAAATACCAGCGATTGCACTTTTAGTGTTACCATTGAAGACTCAGAACTTCCTTCTGTTGCTTGTCCCATGAACGTCGTAATGGACGCTCCTGCCGGGCAGACTAGTGTGGTGGTCAACAATATCGCACCACTTGGTTTCACCGAAAATTGTCCGGACGCAATGATTACTTTTACGACGAACAACGGAGACAGTGGGAATGATGATGCCAGCGGACTAAGTTTTCCAGTTGGCGTAACTACGGTAACTTATCTAATTACAGATGCTGCGGGTAACGATAGTAATTGTTCTTTTACCGTGACCATCAACCAACCAAACGCACCGGAGGATTTGCAATTTCAACCTACTATGACGGCAGATTGTGGGACGGATACCGTTACTTATTGTCTGTTTGTCAATAATTTTAATAATATCACCCGGATGCAAATGGGGATTAGGTATGATACTTCGGCACTCGAATTCATCGATGCGACCAAAGAAGTTCCGGGTGCGGGTGGTGCTCCAAATCCCAATCTTTCTCCTAACCACGTTTTTTATGCGTGGAGCCGGCCAACACCGGTGACGCTAGACGACGGCACTAAAATACTAACCATTAGATTTGCGTTAACCGGTGAAGTAAGTTTCCCGCTTACGTTAATTGAGGACATCGGTCCCGGTCTGGAGATTATGGTAGATGATGCCAACGGAGAAGTGGATATTGATAACGACGTTGTCTTTTTACCTGAAATTGGAACACAAACAACCGATACGCAGGGTCCGGTTTTACTAAGTGGCTGTTTAGAAATAACGGTCGAAAACGACGAAGATGTTTGTGGTGCAAATTTGGATATTCCAGCTCCCGAAGCACAGGATTTTTGTTCTGGAATTGATTCCATCACTTATGAAATAAATGGTGTGGTAACTCGCTTTCCGGCAGGTGCGACCAGTTTTAACGCAGATTTCCCCGTAGGAACTACTGTAGTTCGGTTCCGTGTCTACGATGGCAGCGGAAACGAAAGTAACTGCGGACTGGATGTCTCAGTGAAAGACAGCCAGGCACCGGATCTGGTTTGTACGTCTACCGACGTTATTCCAAATGATCCCGGAGAATGCAGTGCTTTTGTAGATTTTAATTTACAACCTACTTCTTTTTCTGATAACTGTTCGGTGGAAGATATCAGATATAATATTACCGGAGAGGTGACGACCAACGGAGTCGGGCTGGTACAGCCTCAAACTTTTCCAGTAGGTCAGTCATTCATTACGTACACCGTCAGCGATGCTGCCGGAAACAGTACGACCTGTCAGATTATTGTAGAAGTTGGGGACATTGAAGCGCCCACGATCACTTGTCCGGAAAATATTGAGGTAACCATCCCTCCGGGTGATACTTCGGTTACTGTCTTTTTAGATGTTCCGGTGGGAGCAGATAATTGTAGTGATGATTTGGTTTATACTTATACAATAGACGGAATAACTTTCCCGGTCACTGAACCAATCGGTGTAGAATTTTCGGCGGGAGAAACGACCGTTACAGGAACGGTCAATGATACCAATGATGCGGCCAGTTGTACTTTTACCGTAACGGCCATACAAGTCGGGCCGGAAGATTTAATTGCTTGTCCGCAGGATGTTTTTTCCTGTACATCTACGGTGACGGGAATTGATCCAATATTTTTAGCAGATGAAAACGATGTAACGATTACTTACACGCTAGACTTCGGGGGTAATATTACCGGTGGAAACGGATCTGCCAGCGGACTTGAGTTTATGCCCGGTACTACCCTGGTTACTTATACCGCTACGGGCCTTGGAACGACCGATGAATGTACTTTTGAAGTAACCGTTGATAATACTGATCCGGTCACTATTAGCTGTCCCGGTCCGATTGTTCTTTTTGCGGATGCAGATAATTGTTCTACGGCTGTTTTCTGGGATATTCCTGTAATTACGGATGACTGTGGACTGGAGACATTTATCCCAACCCACAACCCAGGTGATATTTTTGAGCAGGGAATTACTACGGTCATTTACGCGGCGGTAGATAGTGCCGGTAATCAGGCAAACTGCGTTTTCAACGTTGAAATCAGAGATACCCTTGCTCCGGTAGTAAACAACTGTCCGCCAAATGATTTGGTGACTGACCCCGTAGCTGAAATTTGTGGAGCTGTTGCCACCTGGACCGTTCCGGACGCAATGGACAATTGTGGCGGTGTAACCGTGGTTAGTTCCCATAGCCCCGGAGATACTTTTTTCATTACAACTACGGTGGTGTACACCTTCACGGATGATGCCGGAAATGATACATTTTGTTCATTCATCATCGAAGTAGATAATGGCGACACAGATCCTCCGATCATTGTAAATTGTCCCGTAGATACCGTAATTTTTGCCCCTGCCAGTACTTGCAGCACTCCTTACACCTGGGAGGTACCGACGATCACGGATGCCTGTTCGGATGCCTTTATCAGCAGTCCCATCTTCATGCCCGGAGATACTTTTGAATTGGGATCTACCACGGTAGGCTACGTAGGATTTGACGCTGCGGGAAATCAGGCAACCTGTAATTTCACCGTAACAGTGAGAGATACCACTCCTCCTTCCCTCTTCTGTCCTTCGACCGTTTTGGCTTTTGCCACAGAACCAGATCAGTGTGGAATGGTGGTTAATTCTTTCAGTCTGCCATTGGCTTTTGATAATTGCAGCAGTAATGTCGGTGTGGTCTGTTCGGCTAATCCCGGCGACTTTTTTGAGGTCGGAACTACTACCGTATCCTGTACCGCGATTGACAACAGTGGAAACGAAAGCAATTGCATTTTCAATGTTATTGTGGAAGATCAGTTTGTTCCTGTCATTACCTGTCCGGAAGATATTGTGGTAAACCTTGACGGTATGGTGGTCAGCGGAACCCCCGGAATCATCAGTAGCATTGTTGCCAATAACAATTGTGACAGTGTTTTATTGAGTTTCAATCTACCTGCAGGTATTGATAACTGTCCCATCGGGATGCCCACGCAGATAGAAGGCCCCGCAAACGGGACTTTGGTAGCGATTGGCATGGAAACCAATTTCGGATTTATTCTTTCCGACGGAGCCAATGTAAGCGATACCTGTCGTTTTAATATTACGGTTAATCCGGTTACCGATATCGCGATTACCGGAGGAATGGACGAATATTGTAGTGGAGAAAGTTTTACACTGAGCGTTGATTCCATTGCGGGCGCGACATACGAATGGACTTTGCCCTTAGGCAATACCGTTTCCGGAAGTACGCTGGTCGTCTCCGATATTACTCCAGACGTAAACATTGGAAACTATACCATCGTTTGCCGACTCGCTGATAATTGTGAATCCACCGCAACAATTACCATTGACGATATTCAGGATTCGCCAGTCTTCGAGGCCACTGCCAGTGGAGATGGTTGTAATGAAAGTGTTCAGTTTTTGGTAGCATTTGATATTAATTCGCCTTCTGCCGATAGTGTCAGATGGACCGGACCAAACGGTTACACTTCTACCCTGACAGAACCATTGGTAGACAACCCTGTTTCGGGAGATTATACGATTACTGCATTTAATAACAATTGCAGTACGAGCCAAACCATTTCTATTTCTACCCTGAATATTCCAAACGTATCCATATTCTCCGACTGCGGAGACAATGGAATCTGTGTAGGAGATAATTGTAATTTGATTGGTACTGCAACCACTGATCCTACCCTTGAATTTAACTGGATGGCAGAAGCAGGTTGTACGATTGATATTGATGAAGACGGAAATATTGCCAGTATCACTCCGGTGGAACCAGGGAGTTGCGTAATCATGTACTGGTTGTCTCAGGAAGGACAGAGCTGTACTTCTGATACGGCCTTATTTACGGTAAATGTAATTGGCGGCCCAGTAGCCAATGATGATTTTGTAGCAATTAACAGCGGTACGACTGAGATCGCAATAGATATTCTACGAAACGACGAGCTAACAGCAGACGTCGATCCAGCAGTCAGGCCGGTTACCCAACCCAACGACGGCGTCGTTACATTTGACGAAACGACTCAAACATTCGTTTTTGCAGTAAATGAAAGCTTTGTTGATCTCAACCAGTTTCAGTACGAAGTCTGCTACGAATGTGATGGCAACGATCTTTGCAGCCAGGCAATTGTCACGATTGAATTACAGGATACCAGTTGTGTAGTACCATCATTGATTACGCCGAATGATGATGGATTTAACGACGAACTAATTATCAACTGCCTGCGCGGAGAAGATTTCCCGGACGCAGAAATGATTATTTATAACCAATGGGGAGACGAAGTATACCGTCGCAAACCGTACGGAAATGGTGTCTGGTGGGATGGAAGATACAATGGTGCCCCCGTAACAGATGGATCCTATTATTATTTATTTACCAAAGAAACGGGCGGTTCGGTCACCAGGGGTTATTTGACGGTCTACCGCTAAAATACGATGGTGCTCCTGGCACTTAATTGTTATGTATTTTTCGTGTCTTTGATTTGCCACTAAAGACGAAATAAATTTTTTTTAAAAAATAACGAAAAGGAAGCCGCTTTCCGGACTTCTTCCTAAAATTTTAAATAATGAAAAAATTGTTAACCCTTCTGATTGTCTGCTGTACCCTGTCCGTTTACGGCCAGCAGGAAAATCAATACACCCAGTTTATGTACAATCAGCTGGTTTTGAATCCTGCCTACGCGGGTGCCAGGGGACTCACTTCTTTTCAGGCACTCTACCGTGGGCAGTGGCTGGGATTTGAAAAGGCTCCGACCAGTAAGCTGCTGTCTTTCAATACGCCTTTATTCGGAGACCGGGTAGGACTGGGAGTCAGTGTAGCCAATCATACACATGGTATTCACAATATCTGGAATGGTTCGATGGCCTATGCTTACAACGTTAAAATCAGTAAGGAAACCTCCTTCCGGTTTGGAATTCAGGGAAATATCAGAAATTTCAATATCGATTTTTCCGATCCTTCCGTTCGGGCACAACAAGCCAATGATCCTTCGGTAACCACGGATGATGCACAAAACAAGTACACGGGTAACTTTGGAGCAGGCATTTATCTGAGTCACAAACAGATGTATTTGGGGGTAAGCGTACCATCCATTTATCCGAATGAAATTGGAATAAATCCGACGACGCGGGAGACAGCCGAAGAAGTACCTCACCTTTATGTCATGGCCGGAACGTTGATTCCGTTAAGTAGTAAAGTAGATATCAAACCTGCCGTATTGTTTAAGCGGGTGCAGAACGCTCCATTGGACCTCGACGTAAATTTAAGTTTTGTTTATAATAAGAAAATTACCGCCGGAGTCAGTTACCGGTTAGGAGGAGACGGCGAAGGAGAATCTATCGACGCCCTGGTCATGTTTCAGTATAATAGTATTGCCTTTGGGCTATCCTATGATTTAGGACTCAGTGAGTTAAGCAATTATAATAATGGAAGTTTTGAAGCGTTGATACGTTATGATTTTCTGAAAGAGCGTGACGATATTGCGAATCCAAGATTCTTTTTCTAGCCGTTCAGCACACTTGAAAAGACCCAAATTCCTGATTTTTAAAAGATTGAATATGAATATGCTTAAATACTTTTTTTCCACCTTACTTATTTCCATGATGGTAGTAAGCATTTCCGCCCAGGAAACAGAAGAAGAAAAAAAAGTTTTCATTAATAATGAAGCCACGGTCAATTCCGACAAGCTGGAATACAGCCCGGCATTTTACGAAGATGGTATCGTTTTTATTTCCACGAAAGTGTCCAATAAACGCTTTAAGATGAAAGATAAACGAATAGGTAAAAATGTGATGTCCATTTTTCAAAGTAAAAGAGAGGAGAATGGATTGTTGCTTCCACCAAAACCTTTTTCCATTGAGTTGCTAAGCACGGTACACGAAGGCCCGCTGACTTTCGACCGTACGGGAGAAAAAATATTTTTCACCCGCAACCAGACCAAAGAAGGTAGAAGAGTAAAAGCAAAAGATGGCATTACAAAAATGGCTATTTATCAGGCTGAAAATGTTGCCGGCAAATGGGTAAACATCGAACTACTTCCATTTAACGACCGGGAGTATAACACGGTCCACCCTTCTATTTCAGTCGAAGGAGATATGCTGTATTTTGCCAGTAACCGTGAAGGTGGTGCCGGCGGAATGGATATCTGGAGTGTACAAAAAGTCGGAGACGAATGGTCTGAACCCCGGAATCTTGGCCCTTCGGTAAACACCGAATCAGACGAAATTTTTCCTTTTGTCCACGCCGACGGAACCTTGTATTTCGCTTCTAACGGACATATCGGATTTGGCGGACTGGATTTGTTTTTTAGTCGCCCTGGTGCCGAATGGTCTCCTGCCACCAATCTGGGTGCTCCCTTTAATAGTGAAAATGACGACTTTGGATTCATCATTGACCGGGACAAAAAGAACGGTTATTTTTCTTCCAGCCGCAGCGGTGGTTATGGTGCGGATGATATCTACAGCTTTTACGTAAGTGGAACGCTGGACGAACTATTTGACAAAGATAATCGTCCAAAGGTCGTCCGTGATTTCACGCTAATGGTGTCGGATAATATTAGTTCAGAAATGATCGAAGGCGCGACCATTACCTACACCAATCTGGACAACCTGAGTATCACCAAAGCTATTTCCGGGGGCGCTGATCCCAGCCTGCAGGTTCCGGAGGACGAAGAAACCGATCTCTTGCTACGCGTTCCGATGGATGAAATGGGTATGAACGGAGCTACCGACTTTTTAGGGAAATTCCCGGTTGCTTTATCTACGGGAAATTATGCTTTTGTAATTGAAAAGCCCGGTTATCAGTCCCGGCAAATCCTCGTTGATACCGAAAATTCTCCGGAAGAAATTTTTGTCAGCCTGGACAAAGAGGTTGCGATGCCGGATACCGGGATTGCCGCTAATGATGGATTGAACGGGACTAACGGAACCAATGGAACCAGCACTTCTACCGGCAGCACTTATAACGATAATAACGGCAGTACCTACAATGGAAGTACCGGAGGAGGATTTACCAATACCATCCGGGAAGGTAGTGTTTTTCAGCTGCCGAATATTTATTACAATTTTAACGATGCCTCCATCCGGCCGGACGCAAAGGTTGATCTGGATGCACTGGCCAGTTTTCTGAGTCAGTATCCCGATGTTGAAATAGAATTATCTTCTCACACCGATTCCCGTGGTGGTAGCCGGTACAACAAACGATTAAGTCAGAAACGGGCAGAAAATGCGGTCGATTATCTGATCAGACAAGGACTACCCGCTAATCGGTTAGTGGCTGTGGGATACGGAGAAGATGCGATCCGCAACCACTGTACCAATGGAAAAGAATGTACAGAAGATGAACATCAGTACAACCGACGGACCGAGGTTAAAATCCTGAGAATGAATAACGAAATTAATATTAAATTTGAAAATGATACTTCGCCACCAGACTACGTAGACAAAGCCTCTTTCGCTAGCAACAGTAGTTCGGATTACACTTCCTCTTCTTCGGAATCAGGTTCTAACTCGGGAGATTACACGGTCATTGCCGGCGTATACGCCAATTATGAAAATGCGGAAAAGAAGAAGGGCAGATTGCTGGACATGGGGTACGGTGAGACGAGTATTAAGTCGGTTGGAAATTATTACCACATTGTTGTTAGTACCTTTCAGGACCGGGATCAGGCCTTAAATTTACAAACTAATCTAAAAAGTGATCAAATTAATTCCTACTTAAAGGAATAAAAAATATAGCCCCTCCATATAAATTTTGAAAATTAGAAGACCGACTATCATAGTTGGTCTTTTTTTTCTTAGGAATGGCAAATAAATAAGTGCAGATTCTAGGCGAACTATTTTTGCATCAATCAAAGAAGCAAAATGGGAGTTATGCTGTGTATAATGACCATTTTGTTGAGGCAGAGTGAGGCAAAAAGAGGAAGTATAGAATCGTACTTTATTTATTTAACATTCCTTA
>CAKZUV010000242.1 GCA_937921555.1 uncultured Saprospiraceae bacterium | reverse complement strand
GAAGTTGTTTAAGAATTCGAAAAGAAGCTGAGGCAGGAAGATTTTTTTGTCAATCGACCCTCTTTTTAGAGTGCGTAGCCGCGCTACGGGCGATAAAAAAGGGGAAGAGAGACAGAAAAAGATCCTGACGGAAGCCTTTTTGGAGTTTTTAAACAACTTCAAATAATGAAAGAATCTAAAACATGTATAAAGTAGCCTGTCTAAACATTTTAATAATCCTGTTATTCATTGGTTGTAACAACGACGAACCAGTCACACCAGATAATGGAATACCAATAGTGAGCGCTGATTCCTCTTTCCCCGTTATGGTGGATCAGGACATCATCTATGCGGATGGACTTAGTCATGGCGGGGTGAACAATACCACGACGGAAATGCCGCAAACGTTAGATGTTTATTATCCTGATAATGATCTTACCAATCGACCTGTCTTTATGTTTATTCACGGTGGAGGATTTCAGGGGGGCACAAAAACAAAACCGGAAATTATTGATATGGCCAATTACTTTGCCGCCCGGGGATGGGTTTTTGCTTCGATAGATTACAGGACGACCAGTGATTTAGGAGGAACCGACTTTACGGGAATTGCTCCGCAAGCGTGGATTGATTTTACAATTCAAAACGCAACAACGCCCGGAGATGCCCGGACAAGCATGGCCATGTATACTGCTCAGCGAGATACCAAGGCAGCTCTTCGCTGGATCGTAGCTAACTCAAATACTTATAATGCGAATACAGATTTCATTACCGTGGGAGGCGCATCAGCGGGCGCCATTACGACTATTGCCCTGGGCATTTCAAATCAGGAAGATTTCAAAGATGAAATCCCTGTCACTGACGACCCCACGCTTGCTACTACCAATCCAGATGAGACTTACACGGTAAGAAGTTTGGTTGGTTTTTGGGGAGGTAACGTAAAACTGGAGCTTTTTGAGTCAGTCTATGGAATAGATCGCTATGATGCCAATGACCCGGAATTGTTCATTGCACATGGTACGCTGGATCCAACGGTGTTGTTTTCAGAAGCAACAGAGTTAGACAGCATATATAATTCATTAGGAATTTACCACGAATTGGTTCCTTTGGTAAATGAAGGTCACGGTGCCTGGAATGCAACCGTTGACGGTAAAGGCCTTTATGAGATGACTTTTGATTTTCTGGTTGACAGACAAAATCTGAGGGTCGAGTAAAAAACCAATTCTTCGCCGAACCTGACACTGACGCTGATTTCCATTTTTCATCCGGTTACAAAATAGAAGATATTACTGATTTTCCAAATTGCGCGCAATCATGAAAGTTTGGACAAGTTCTAACAGACAGATTATTAAAAACTAATGAAGAAAGTATTTAAGGAGCAAATGTTTTGGATTGTAGGTTTAATTTTTTTATCCGCAAAAATTTCTATGCAGTTTATTCCCGTCGGAACGTGGAATTTAAACCGAACGATAGGCTGGGGATGGGATATTACTGATATGCTATGGTGGAGTTCTCTATCCCTCAGTATTTATTTGCCTGTTTTTACAATTGGATATGGAATTTTATATTTCCAAAAAAAATCGACCCATCTCGCTTTATCAATCGTTCACGTACTGTTGATTGTATCAACTTTTCTTGTGCCGGTATTTGCAATTATGGGAAATATAATTTTGGCAGGATTATCCTTTATGGTTTTTCTAATTAATTTTATAATTTCTGTGAGGCGGCCAGGATACGACGCCTGATTACGCCACGGGAGCCGTTTCCATCTCCGGGGCAACAGCCGCCTGAAGTGCCACATTCGGTACCGAAAAGAAAAAAGTACTTCCTTCTCCTTCCACCGATTCGACCCAGATGTCGCCACCCCAGGTAGCGACAATTCTCTTACAGGTAGCCAGTCCGATTCCGGTACCTTCGTATTCGTCCTGCGTGTGTAAGCGGCGAAACATCTCAAATACTTTTTCGAGGTTCTCTTCGGAAATTCCGATCCCGTTATCTTTAACAGAAAATACATATCCGCTCTTTGAGGGGGACGCGTCTATTTCGACGATTGGATCATTTTCTCCTCTGAATTTCATACCGTTACTTATCAGATTTTGCAGCAATTGTAAAAGTTGCGTACGGTGTGCTTTGATCAGAGGCAGTTGTTTATTTTTAATCACTAAAGTTGCGTTTAACATCTCCAGCCGGTGACGTAAATTGGATTCGACCATAAACACGACATCATTCGTATTAACAAAAGTAGTGGGTAATTTCTGACTGCCAGCTCTCGAAAAATCAAGAATATCATTCAATAAATTTTCCATTCTGCCCACGGCATCCACGATATAATGCATGAACTCATTTCCGGATTCGTCAAATGAAGCGCTGTATTTTCGCTTGAGTAACTGCGTATAAGAACCGATCATCCGCAGTGGTTCTTTCAAATCGTGAGAAGCCACATAGGCAAATTGTTGCAGGTCTTCGTTGGAGAGTTCCAGTTGTTTGTTTTTGATGTGAATTTCTTCATTTTTGGAATTCAGAAGAAGATTCTTTTCTTCCAGTAATTTATTAACCTTATTTTGGTATTTTAATTTATTACGATTCCAAAGTAAAAACATCAGAAATGCAAAACTTGTGATAGCAAACAGACAAAATTGTTGCTTGCGAATTTCCTCATTTTTTGCTAATAGTTCGTTTCCTTTTTTGAGCATTTGAATTTCGTGCTCAGATTTTTGCACATCAAACCTCCGTTTAGACTGCCCCATCTCCTCCAGCGTTTTTTCATTCAACAATGAGTCTTTTAAAGATACGTAATTCTTGTTGTATTTGTAGGCAATCAGTGGTTGGTCTAACTGATCATGCACCAATGCGAGATTCTTGTAAATATCAGATTGTCGGCCACGGGAATGAAGTTTTTTTGCGGAGATTAGTGCTTCTTCAAGATATTTTTTTGCCTTTTTTGCTTTTTTCCATTGTAGATATAATTGGGCAAGTTCTACTTTATTGCCAATAACGCCGTTCTTATCACCAATTTCTGTTTTAAGCTGGATGGCTTCTTTGTAGAATTCTTCTGCCTTGATGTAATTTTTTTGGGCAACGAAATTACTGCCGATATTGCCCTTAGCGTAGGCAATTCCCGTTTTATAATTTAGTTTTTCGGCCAGTTCCAGCGAACGACTATTATAATCCAGGCTTTCCTTCTGTAAGTTCAGTTTAGCGTAAACTGATCCCAGCGCTGCCAGGCAGGAGTAGATAATATGCTCTTTCCCTAATGCGTCACAAATTTCTTTAGCCTTTTTGTAAGACTCCAGGGCCTTTTCATATTGGAGTTGATAAAAGAAAATTGTTCCTATATTGTAGTAGCTGTTTGCGATTCCCGTAGAGTCTTTTTCTACTTCAAAAATCAGGAGTCCTTGCATTTGATGCTCAAATGCTTTTTCGTAATTTCCCAGTTTTTGATAAATAGTTGAAATCTGTGTGTTCGCATTTCCTTTGATTTTCTTTTCAGTCTTATCTTCCGGAAGCTCCAGCAAATGATGAAATTTTTTCAGTGCTTTCTGAAAATTGTTCATTCTCGTATGACTTATTCCGGAACCGTATATGGCTTCGGCGGCCAAAGCATAAGCTCCTTCATTTAACGCTATTTCCGTAGCATGATCATAATGATAAATGGCCTTTTCGTATTTTTCTTCCGACTTGGATGACAGGAATCCGCCGAGTTTTACATGGGTTTTAACTAATTCCTGATGATTTTCTTCTTTTTGTAGCAGTTCTATGGTATTAAGCAGACTATCTACCTTGCTACCCCAGGCTTGAGTAGGTATTTGTACCAATAGAACAAATAACAGCAGACAAATAGATTTCATAGACTTAGCATACGCTTGAATTAAGAAAACGCTTGATGTATGATACCTGCAAATTCTATTCCACAGAACCTGTGACAGGAAATCTAAAGTTATGGATTATTTGGCATTTTAATTGTCATGATAGACCGTATCTCTTCTTTTGATTTTTTCCCTTCCCTTATTTCAGTAATAGATGCTTAACGATACTCAGGTCATATCCATAAAATTTACTATGAAAATAAGCCTTAACTTTTTATCAATCTTTATTCTGTTTTTTCTATTTACCAATGTTTCAAATGCAACTGTTTTTACGTCCGTTGGAATTGGAGCGTTTCATGATCCAAATATCTGGGATGTTGGCAATGGGAGGATTCCCGGAGAATTTGACGATGTTGTTATCCATCATGAAGTTGATTTGAATCTCAATAGTAAAGTAACCATCAAAAGTCTCTCAATCTCTAATGCTGCGATTGATTTTTCAGGGTTTGACATCTATGGAACCGATACGCTGGTGGTAATGAATGATGTATCCTCAACTTTATTTGATTATGATAAACAAGTGTATCTCCGGATAGGACAGCAGGCGACGGTAATGATTGGGGGGAATTGTCATTTTTTAAGAATCGAAAGAAATACTTCTGATAAATTTTTAAATTTTTCTCTGGAAGATGAATCAAAAACATTCATCAAAGGAAATTTTAGATTTGATTACTTAGGTGCCGGATCTAATGAAATAGTCAAGGACGTTAAACTGGACAATAATTCCCTTTTAGAAGTGGAAGGAACGACCACGTTTATTAACAGTGCCGGTAATGATTTTAATCTGGTGATGTTTTACAACGCCGAAGCAATCTTTCGAGATAGTCTGATTCTCATTTTAAATGGTACGGGGAGAGAAGCGGGAATTACATTACACGATACTACTTCTCTTCAAATTCTTTCCAGTGCATATATTTTTAATTCATCTACTGCCAGTAACGACTTTGCAAAACTAAGAGTCCGTGACAATGCGAGCAGATTATATATTCAGGAAAATGTTTACATGGAATCTGTTGGAGCCAGGGTCAAACTGGAAGCCGAAGGCGGTGGAGGTAAAATAACCGTGGGAGGTGATATAATCATGAATGCTTCCGGAGAAGATGAGGCTTCCATTAATATTATTGACGACGGAGAAATATACCTGGGAGGTGAGATCATTCGCCAGAATAATTTTGGTAAATTAACCATGAAACATAACGGAACACTGGTCTTCAACGGATCTGATCGACAGATTATGCCGGAAGGTAACTTACCAAATTCAGGCTCGGATTCATTATATTTCAAAAATGTCAGGTTAGAAAATACCGCTGGTGAGGCATTTGTTTTGTCGGAAAACATGATTGTTAAAGACGACCTGGTACTGACTAATGGTAATTTAAAAACCGATTCGACCGCGATGATTATTCTGAAAGATAGTGCAACAATTTCGGGGAGTAGTACCGCATACATTGAAGGTCCGATTAAAAAAATAGGTACAACTGGAGGACAGGATATTACTTTTCCCGTTGGAACTAAAACGACTTACGCTCCGATTACCATCTCAGCGATTAGTGATCAATTGTCCGAAGTGACCGTACAATATCTGAGTGAGCCACCACCATTTGGGGCGGAAATATTTGAAAGTACTATCAATAATGTAAGTACGGACGGACATTGGATGGTTGAAAAAAATATAAACACAGGTGATCTCAATCTTACGCTGACCTGGGAAGATTCTGCCGAAGCGGGTATTAATGAAATTGATGACCTGGTCGTAGCAGGCTGGGATGGTACAGAATGGAAGAACTACGGTCAGCAGTCTGCCGGAATGATCGGCGCGGGTGGGTTTGTCTCAAACTCCTTGAGTGAGCCACCACCATTTGGTGCGGAGATTTTCACCCTGGCTTCTACCAGTTCCCTGAATTCACTTCCGGTTGAATTGCAAATGTTCAAGGCTACGCCCCGATCAGGCAGCGTTGACCTGGAATGGCACACCGAATCAGAAATAAACTTCAGCCATTTTCTCGTAGAAAGATCGGCGGATGGAAGAATTTACGAAGCGATTCAATTCGTGAAAAGTACTGGAGGAGCGACCACTCCTGCCCGTTATACCTTCGAAGATTTATCGCCTTATGCTGGCTGGAATTATTACCGGCTCAGGATGGAAGACCAGGATGGTTCATTCGAATATTCTCCGGTGGAAGTAGTTAAGTCGAAAGAAAATACGTCCATCATCGTGTATCCTAATCCGGTTGTAGATGTCTTGTATATTCAGGACGCAGAAAGCCAGGAAGGAGCAGTCAGCGTAGAAATATTCGATCAGAATTCTAGCAAGCTGCTGGAAGAAGTAATTCGCCTGGACAACGGTCCTGTTCAATTGGCGAAGGAGGATATTCAGTCCTTACCATCCGGATTTTATATTGTAAAAATTACCGGGAAATCACGAAGTCAGTTTTTTAATTTTGTGATCGCAGAATAAAATTCAAACAAACGCTCGTTTTAATATTTCAGTAAATGAAAATGCCTGAATAAATTATAACTAATTTGTTCAGGCATTTTTTATTCCGGCAAAGCGTACACTTGTTTGCTCCGAAAATTCCATCTGTTTACCGTTCGTATTTAAATTTAAATTTTAGCGTTCGTCTGAAATTATGAATCCATTCTAAAATAACTATTTTTGACAACTGACCAACCATAAAAAACTGTTTATTATGAAAAATCTAATCTTCCTTTTAGCATTAACCCTATTGTTTGCCTGTCAGAATGAAAAAAGTACAACGCCTCCGGCAACTAAAATACCGGTTCAACATTTCGATCAAAAAATTACTGATCTCGGCCTTGTACTTCCTGCCGTCACCAAACCCGTCGCCAATTTTGTTAATATCCGTCAGGCGGGAAATATGCTCTACCTTGCCGGTAAAGGTCCCCGCAAAGCGGACGGAACTTATATCAAAGGCGTTGTCGGTGCTGACCTCACCCAGGAGCAGGGATACGAAGCAGCCCGGATTGCGGGCATCAATCAACTAGCTGTTCTCAAGGATCATCTCGGTTCACTCAATCGCGTCAAACAAATTCTCAAGGTCACCGGAATGGTCCGCGCTACGCCCGATTTTGGTAATCAGCCCGAAGTCATCAATGGATTCTCTGACCTCATGGTCGAAGTTTTCGGAGACGCGGGGAAGCATGCCCGCGCCGCTGTTGGTATGGGTTCCCTGCCAAGAGGGATCGCCGTTGAGATCGATATGATTGTGGAAATTTGGTAAAATTTTAAAAAATTAGTGAAAATGAACCACCAAAAAATACGCGCCGATCTCGTCGATTACGGCAACAAACTTTTTTTCAATAGTGCTGGTGCTTCCCTCGTGCCCCGATCTGTTACCGAAAAAATCATAGAATATCTTCATCGCGAAGAACGCCTGGGGGGCTATACCGTTGCCGAACAACAAGCAACTGAACTGGATCAGTTTTATACGCAAGCAGCAGAATTAATTGGTTGTGAAAAACACAACATCGCTTTTGCACACAGCGCCAGTTCTGCATTTATGCAAGCCATCTCATCTATTCCGCTTTACGCAAAAGATGTCATCGTTACCTCCGAAGTGGACTATACTTCTAATTTTTTACAATTTTTGTCGCTCCACAAAAAACGGGGTGTGATTACTAAAATTATCAGAAGTCTGCCCAATGGTGATCTGGATTTGGATCATTTTCAACAATTAATAAATCAATATCCGGTGAAGTTAGTGGCCGTTACGCATATTCCAACTAACTCCGGAATGGTGCAGGACGTGGCGAAGGTCGGCGAAATCTGTGCCAACGAAAATCTGATTTTTTTGCTGGATTCCTGCCAGTCAATCGGCCAGATGGATGTGAACCTGAAAAATATAAAATGTGATTTTCTAACCGCTACCGGACGTAAGTTTTTACGGGGTCCGCGGGGCACCGGATTTTTGTATGTCTCGGACCGGATCTTAAATCAGGGGTACGCTCCCTTGTTGCTGGATGGTGGAAATGCTACCTGGACGGGGAATGATACTTACCAACTGGCAGATACGGCGGAACGTTTTGGTAGCTGGGAAAAACCTTATGCGATGGTGGCGGGATTGACTGAAGCCCTGCGGTATCTGAATGATATTGGTATTCAGAATATTGAAAAACAAAATGGGAAAATCATGCGGCGGTTGCGTAATAATCTGGCGGCTATTCCGTCTGTCACCTGCTATGATCTGGGAACGGAGACTTCCAATATTCTTACTTTTAGAAAAAATGGAAAAACGCAGGAAGAGATTAATCGTATTTTTTCCAAACACCAGGTCTATTACGGAATTAGCCAAAAGCATCAGGGGCAGATTGATTTTGGTAATAAAGGTATAGCTTGGGTTGTGCGACTGTCTCCGCACTATTTTAATACCCTGAAAGAAATGGACCGGATCGCAGAAATTATTGAGACCATTTAAGAACTGTACGGTTGTGTGTCATTTGGCATCCCGCACCTTGTATTCCTTAAGGAAAGCCAACGCGCTGACACAATTGACAGGACAATCTTCATTTAAGAACAACCGTTTACGGATTATTCAAATTTTGATTATCTTCGTAAGGATAATAATTTTTTGCGTTAGAAGGAGGCCAGCAAGCCAACCGGCTAATCGCTAACCAGCTAAGGAATGTTAAATAAATAAAGTACGATTCTATACTTCCTCTTTTTGCCTCACTCTGCATCAACAAAATGGTCATTATACATAGCATAACTCCCATTTTGCTTCTTTGATTGAGGCAAAAATAGTTCGCCTAGAATCTGCACTTATTTATTTGCCATTCCTAAAAAACAATAATTATGAAATTCCTTCTGCAACTTTTATTCTGTGGTTCCTTACTGTTTTTAGGCGTTCACTTTACGGCCTGCGAATCCAGCCCGAAGATTGTCAAACAAACCGATACCAACGCGAAAGAATACACCTCGGCTTATACTTGTCCGATGAAATGTGTGGGCAGCGGCAGCGATAAGCCCGGCAAATGTCCCGCCTGTAAAATGGATTATACGCTCAACGAAACCAAAGCTGCCGCACCGGCACATGATCATAGTGGACACGACCACAGTGGACACGACCATGGCGACCACGATGGGCATAATCACTAGGATTATCTGAATCTATAATAAATTTTGTAGTATTAGTGTTACAAGCTGGCATTAATACTGCAAAGTTTAGATTTTTTTGTCAAGATTTATTTCCATGTCTTTTATATCCTGCCCTTTTGTACCCAGTTGAATTTTGAGGTTCATGGTTGTTCCCCGCTCGAAAAAGCAGTTTTTGAGCAACAGGGAATTAAAACCCGTATACGAAATAGTCAGATCGTATTTTCCGGGCTCATAACTACCGAAATATTTACCGTCAATGTCCGTACAACCACCTTTGTACGGATCGACTTCGTCAATTTTATTGATAAGAATGGTAGTGCCAATAGCCTTGACTTCTTTTTCGTTTTCCAGATAAGTTGTTTCTACGTTTACGAAAGTCAGCGTAGTATCTTTATTATTTACGCTTTCGCAGAGCAGTAGTTTGCTTTCTTCGCCCGGACCTTTCTGTATGCGATATTCGTACCCAAAGCCACAAACCCCTAATGACTTTGATCTGCAACCAAAAATGTGTAGCAAAATAATTGTGGATATTATAAACAAAGGCTTTTTCATGTTTTCTTTTCTGTGATTATAAACTTGAAAAAATATTCCGATGAAAACTATTTTTTTATTTTATAAAAAACGCAAGATATTCATATCCGCTCCACGTGTCCCGGAAAATAATGTACCGAGGTAGCGATCCGGCTGGTTTTGTGTTCGATGATTCGCATGGCAATCCGATGGTGTGCCACTTTAAACTTTGTAGTATTTTGATCCAGTTGATAAAAACAGGAAGGGGTAATTTGTAGCAAAATATTCTGGTAGCGAATGGTTTTTTCGATGTGATAATGTCCACAAAAAACGGTGATGTTATTAGAATATCCGGTTAGTAAACCAGTAATGGTTTTCATGTCCCGGTGTCCGTGTTTTTTATCCATAAACGGCATCCCCACCTTGAAGGGCGGGTGGTGCATAAAAATGATCAGTTCCCGTTTGTGGTTATACAGTTGACGGCGCAGCCAGTTAAGTTGATTTTCAGAATGATATCCCTTGGCCGTATCCAGGAAAAGGCAGGTAGCTTTTCCTATCTTTTTGGCAAAAAATATTTCATCGTCCGTCAGTAGATGTTCCAGTCCGAAAACTTCCGCCATTAGTACCGGGTCGTCGTGGTTACCCGCGATCAAACTATAAGAAAATTCCTGTAATTCCAGGATATTCCGAATCCACTCGTAGACTTTTTTATCTCCCTCTTCCAGACAAAGATCGCCCGAAATCACCAGATGGTCCGGCTGTGCACTACGCACCTCCCGCATGATGTCCGTAAAGTTTTTTCTTACATCAATTCCGTAGGGTTTCTTCCCTTTTCGGTCCAAGTGCAGATCGGTAATTTGTATTATTTTCACAAGAAAAATTTATAAAAAGTTAAGCTCACTAATTGGTTAGCCCCTTCTAAAAGCGGCCTGTTTACAACGGGACTGTACAGTTATGTGTGTCATTTGGCATCCCGCACCTTGTATTCCTAAAGGAAGTCCAACGCGCTGACACACATTACAGGACAATCTCTTTACAACAGAAAAGGTATACGAAAGAAGGCATTATTAATTTTCCATTAAAGAATTATTCATTTTCGTTAACAAATAAACAAGCACCACCATCCAAGATACCCCGATTTACCAAAAAAACCACCCAATATTTACCGATATTTGTTTTTCAATCAATCTTGTTACCTATTTATGAATATTTTTACACGCATAAAAGCTTATTTTTCATCTCCTGAAATTGAACCTGATCCAATGAGATATTTGATTACCGGCCTTGGTAATATGGGCGCAGAATACGATGGTACCCGTCACAATATAGGTTTTGACGTCGTGGACACGTTAGCCCGGCGCTACGACGTAAAATTTTCCCACAAAACACTGGGCGACCTCGCAGAATTTAAACACAAAGGCCGCACCTTCGTCCTCCTCAAGCCTTCTACCTTTATGAATCTCAGCGGTAAAGCCGTCAACTACTGGATGCAGGACCGAAAGATAAAACCCGAAAATCTGCTCGTCATCGTCGATGATATGAATCTTGATTTTGGTGCTCAGCGGCTCAAAGGGAAAGGTTCCCACGGTGGTCATAATGGTCTCAAAGACATCGAAAAGGTGCTGGGTACCAGCAAGTATCCCCGCTTGCGTATTGGAATCGGCAGTAATTTTTCGCGTGGCCGGCAGGTAGATTTTGTGCTTGGGAAATGGTCGGATAAAGAAGCAGTGGATATTCCGGAAGTACTCAGTCACGCCGCCGATACCGTCGAGGCTTTCGGGACGATTGGGATGGCACACACGATGAGTCAGTTTAACCGGCGATGACAAAATCAAAAATAACGGGATGGTTATTTATTATTTTTGCCATCAATTTTTTGCTGCACTTTCATTTTATCAGTCAGGATATTCAAGGTCTGCACAGTTGGCGTCAATCCCAAACCATGTGGAATGTCCGAAACTTTGTCCGTCATGACGCTAATATCCTCAACCCCCGCATTAATGTTCTGAACGGAGATAACGACAACCTCTATCGGTACGAATTTCCGGTGATGCAGTGGTCTATCGCCATGGTTCAAAAAGTGACAGGTGAGCAAATATCAGTGGTAAGGATTTTTATGTTTTTGCTGGGAATAACCGCTGTTCTGGGGATGTATTTTTTGTTAAAACAAATAACCGGATACGAGTGGTCCGCGTTGCTGGGTGCTTTCCTTTTTCAATTATCTCCCGTTTTTTATTATTATTCGTGGACGCCGTTACCGGATGTACTGGCACTGGTTGCCGGAATTTGGTATCTGTTTTTTATATTAAAATATGCGAAGAATAGCCAACTGGTTTATCTGATACTGTCGAGTTTATTTTTATTGGTATCTACGTTGGCCAAATTGCCTTATCTGATGTTTGCGGTGGTAAGTCTGTATTTTTTTATAAATAAAATAAGCGAAAAAAAGTACGGAGACGCGGTAAAAATAACGTTATTCCATCTGCTGTTTTTAGTTCCCGCCATTTGCTGGTACGCGTGGGTCATGCCTGGCTGGACGGGTAATCCGATCCTGACGGGAATTTTTAAAAATGAAGTGTCCGGATTTGAATTTATTAAACTGATTGGTTTTCATACCGTTAAAATGTTTCCTAATAAATTACTGTCTCTTCCTGTGTGGTTACCCTTTTTAACGGGTGTGTACGTAGTCTGGAAAAAGAGCGTAAGTCTGAAATGGTTATACGGGTTCATTGGAATAACAATATTGTATTTATTTTTGCAATTGACTACAATTGGGAGAGACCACGACTATTACTTGTTACCTTTTCTTCCCTGGTTATTTATACTTGTAACCCTGGGATTGGAATACGTCCGGACCAATTTCAAAAAATCAAATCTCCTGTTTTTTATCATCGGATTATCCGCCATTATCTACACAAAGGTACTTACCCGTTCGTGGAGTACACTGGAAAAAACCGCTATCAATCACGACGTTTTTATTTATGCTTCGGAATTAAAAAATGCGGTGCCTCAGGGTGAGAAATGTATCATTTTGAATGATCCGTCGAATTATATTTTTGCCTACCAGGTAGATAAAATGGGATACGTTTTTCAGGACGATTATTTACCGCTGGAATGGATCGAGGACCTCATTCGCAATCAGCAGGTACAATATATGTATTCGGATTCCCGCAGGCTAGACGAGCGTGCAGATTTTAGAAAATACGTAGAAGAAGTTATGCTTACCAAAGGTAGTATCCACGTTTTTAAATTGAAAGATTTTTGAAAATCAATCTGAGACAAATCGGGAGAACAATAGAATTTTTGGTTAGTTAGCCAGCTGGCTATTGGCCGGTTGACTCCTCTCAAACGCAAAAAATATGATAGCAGAGTGGGCTAATAAATGGTCACCCCAAATTTGTCATACACGCAAAAAATCATCCAATACCTTCCCCAAACCATCTTCCTCCGGCCAGTTCGTTGCGGTCGTTTTCTCTAAATCTGCGAGACATTTTTCTAAATCAAAAGACCGTTGTTGCATCGTAACAAAACCTCCCGCTTCCGAAAGGTACTTTGCCAGATATTCCTGTTCCGTCTGTCCCGGTGTCGGAATCAGAATTGCCCGTTTATTTAATTTCACCAAATCCATCAAACTACTGTATCCCGATCGGCAAACGACTACTTCACTCACATTTAAAATCCGGTTTAATTCAACTGTCGTCAGATAATTATGAATTAAAATATGCTTATTCTCTATCGGTGGAGGCGCGCTATCACTGACCATGCCGCGGACAAAACATACTTTGTCCTGGCAGGTTTTTAGTTGGCTCAATAAAATGTTTTCGAGATGGGTTCGCTGTGGTTCCGGACCGGAAAGTACAACAGCAAGCTTATAGGCGGTGGGTAAATTTTCCTTTCGCATTCTGGATAGTGGTCCCGTATATTTTACCGTATTTATTCCTGGGTTCTCAGAAAGACTCCCCGCGAGTCGTGGCGCCTCCGCGTAATCCGGCACCCAGCATTCGTCGAAACGACCAATCAGCTGATGATTAATTTGTGCCACCATTTTTTCTAAAATACGATTTGGAATTTTTATATTCAACTGGTGGGTCATAAAAATATTACGACAATCCGGATGAAAAACTCCGTAGCGGTTATCTGAAATAATTACCTCGATTTGGTGATCGCTTACTATTTTTTTTATTGCCTGTTTTTCAGAAAATATCGCTTTAGTAATTTTGGGCAATTGTGCACCCATGGTGAGCATCATATTACTGCCACGATATTTTATATCGTAAGCCGGCAATTCCAGAGCCGTTAGATCAGGATACTCTTTACGTAGCAGGGCCAGCGCCGCACCGTCCGAGGCTAGGAGGGGACGAATGCCCCGGTCGAGCAAGGCATTAATCAATGGCATACAACGCGTTGCATGACCCAATCCCCAATTAAGCGGAGCAATCAGAATATTGGAAAACGGTGTTGCCATGCTACGAAGATAAGTAGAAAGTTAAAAATCAGGATTAAAATTGTAATTTTGGTGAAATCTAATTTAGACAAGCTCTTATCACGCACTCTTGAAATATTGATAGAAATGAAAAAAATAAAAAATCCATACCAAGCCATATTGCTTCTGGTTATTCTCTTGAGTTTTGCCGCCTGCCGGGCCGGAGATTGTGGTTGCCCGTACTAATTTTACACCATTCCCCGGAATGACCAGTCTTTATCTGCTATAAATTTTAGCGGGTCGGGATTCTCCTGCAAGAGTCGGTGATAAGAAGAGTTTCTTACGAATGCAAAAAAGAGCAACCGATAACCTCAGCTGCTCTTTTTCCATATCAATGATGACCCGTCAGTTACGTCAAACGAATCTCATCTTCATTTGAATCAAAAAATTTGTAATCCATCAGTTGGAAATCAGAGTTAGGCTTGATTCTGATCCAGTTAAAATATTTCAGATACCAGTTGACCTGAATACTGCGGATACCTTTGGTCAGATATGCGTGTATATACGGATGGACATGTAAAAATAATTTGGATTTAGGTCTCGACTGAATGATAAATTCCAGATCCCGTTCGATATTATCCGTTAATAAAATAGAAGGATTGATCTTTCCAGTACCATTACACGAAGGGCATAATTCGGCTGTGCTGATATTGACTTCGGGGCGCACCCGCTGCCGGGTAATCTGTAATAATCCAAATTTACTCAGGGGTAAAATCGTATGTTGTGCCCGGTCCTTTTTCATCGCATCCCGCATTCTGTTAAGCAGTTGTTTACGATGATCTGCGACCCGCATATCAATAAAATCCACGATGATAATCCCGCCAATATCCCGTAATCGTAATTGTCTGGCGATTTCATCCGCAGATTCCAGATTAACGTTTAAGATAGCTTCGGCCTGATTACCGCTCGTTACTTTATGCCCGCTATTTACGTCGATTACGTGCATCGCCTCCGTGTGCTCAATTACGAGATAGGCACCACTGTTCATTGTCGCCGTCTTTCCGAAAGAAGATTTTATCTGTCTGGTAACGCCGTGCGCATCAAAAATGGGACGTGCCGATTTGTAATGTTTGACGATATTGACCTGATCGGGAGAGATCGAAGCCATAAAGTTTTTTACGTTGGTATAAAGTTCTTTGTCGTTAATGACGATCCGGTTAAAAGAGTCACTGAGAATATCCCGCATAATACTGGTCGTTTTGTCCAGTTCGCTGAGTAATTTCTGTGGCGGAGTCGATTTATGAAGTTCTTCGTGTACCGTTTTCCATTTGTCCAGCATCATGGATAATTCTTCGTGGAGATCGGCTACTTTTTTACCTTCGGCCGCCGTACGAACAATGATTCCGAAATTTTTGGGCCGGATACTTTCTACTAGGGTACGTAAACGCGCGCGCTCGTCCGAACTGGATATTTTTTTGGAAACCGCAACGGTATCCGAAAACGGGGATAAAACAATATAACGTCCGGGAATTGTTATTTCGCAGCTTAGCCGCGGCCCTTTGGTAGAAATGGGTTCTTTTAGAATTTGTACAAGAATGGTATCTTTCTTGTTTAAAACCTGATCAATTTTTCCATTCTTATTAATATCGGGCTCAATTGTAAAATTATCCAGACTGGCCGTGTTGATAGAACCCGAAGCAGTTCCTTTGGTATACTTCAGAAGAGATTTCAGACGGGGACCGAGGTCCGTGTAGTGTAGAAATGCATCTTTTTTATGACCAATATCTACAAAAGCAGCATTCAGGCCGGGCATTAGTTTACGGATACGTCCATAAAGAATATCACCAACGGTAAAATTAGTATTGGTCTTCTGGTGATGTATTTCTACCAATTTGGAGTTTTCCAATAGTGCAATTTCAACTTCGGCAGGCGTTGAATTGATGATGAGTTCTTTTTCCAAAATACACATTTATAGAATGAGCGATTCCCACGGTCGCAAAGGCCTTATCATTTTTTCTGCTGTTCGAAAATAGCAGAATTTAACGATTAAGGGAGGGTAGAAGTGGGTAGATAAAAAGTCTGCCAAAAGATGCCTGAAGAGAAGTTATATAACCGGATGACAAAATCAGTCATCGTAATTTCTTTTTTTTGGGATTTTGGTGCTAATGGTTAATCTTTGGCGGCACTATTTCAATACACAGTGTTCTTTAGCGCAATTTTAATATAATTGCTTTATCTACTTGATTCCTGAAATAAAATTAGAGCTTGTTTAAAATCTATTTTATCAGGCAATAGAAATTTAAACATGCTCTTATTAGAGCGAACAGGATTTTTACAGGGCCAAAATGGATATTTCTGGCCGTCAAATCCTATACTTCAATATACACGAACGACTATACCAGTATAGCAGCTAAAAAATTAGCCACACTGATATAGTCATCGGATATATTTCGAGCCGGCGAACGGCTCAGTCTGATAAATAATAGAGATACCGGAGTATCAGATTATTTATTTCTTCTTCTTGTGACGATTCTTGCGAAGTCTCTTTTTGCGTTTATGCGTCGCAATCTTATGACGCTTTCGCTTTTTTCCACACGGCATAGTAATATGATTTAAAAATTAAAAAAAAATATTAAGGTGCTTAAAACTTTGGTTTTAAACCGCTTACATATATAAAACAAAAAATTTATCTATTTGTTCGTACGCAGATACGCGTTTATTTAAGGAGTGCCTGACAGCGCTCGTTAAAATTCATTGCTTTATCTGTTTCACCCAGTCCTTCGTAGGCTTTGGCGAGCAGGCAAGTAGCGTTTCTGTTATCAGCATCCATGGTTAAAACTTTTTCTAACCTGGCCGCTGCTTTTTCAAACTGACTGGTTTTAATTGCAAACCTGGCCAGTGTATTTTGCACGCCGATTGCTTCTGGATACTTTTTATCCAGATTGAGCAACATCTGTACGCCTTTCATTGGATTATCCGCTGGCGGATTATCCACGTAACAAACTGCCAGATTGGTACGGTGAGCGACGTTATCCGGCTCCATTGAAATCGCATTTTCAAAGGCCGCAGCAGCGTGTTCAGTTGCAAAGATACGATGTTTTTCGTTTTCGAGGCGCTGACCCCCGATTGCGTAGGTAGTTCCGGCGATAGACCAGGCGTCGGCGGTGTTTAGAACACCAGCGATCAGCTCGGCGTAATGACCTGCTAAATCCGGCCGGTTATAAGAATACCAGGCACTGGAAAGTTCTTTCCACATCGGAATTTTAAGGGAATCAGCTTCGGTAGCATTCAAAACCTGATGGACACTGCCAAGAAAAGTAAGCTCATCCGGATTCAGGTCTTCGCGTGCTTCGGCCAGTAATGCCTGTATATCCGTTTTTACCGCAATCTTCTTCCGGGCCGCATCGATACCTTGTCTTTCTTGTGGTTTGGTATCAAATCCAAAATAAAGAACAGCGAACAACAAAACGGTACTGGCCACTACAATCAGCTGAAGTCGGGTCATAACTTATGGTTGTTTAGACTTCCTTATTACTATCATCCGAGGGCAGATCGGCCACCTTATCTTTTACCTGTTCCATAAAAACCCTGGCTGGTTTGAATGCAGGAATAAAATGTTCCGGAATCTCGATGGAGATATTCTTTTTGATGTGTCTTCCGACTTTGGCTTTTCGCTTTTTAACAATAAAACTTCCGAATCCCCGGATGTAAACATTTTCACCTTCTGAAAGAGAAGATTTTACTTCTTTAAAGAAAGTTTCCAGTGAAACTAATACATCTACTTTTGGGACGCCAGTTTTTTCCGCGATAGCTGCAACTAAATCCGCTTTCCTCATTTATTCTATTGGTTTAGAATTAGTTATAAATAAAAATTATACTTTTAAAACGATACAAACTTCGCACTTTTCTGGGTTAATTGAAAGAAAATCAGCGATTTATTTTAAGTTATTATTTTTATTTCAAATATAAAAAATAATAAATATCAAAGACTTTACGGTTTTTGAGAGTTTTCGTTTGGGTAAATCAAAAAAAACAACGATCCTTGCAGAAAGGATTTTTTTCTTAACTCGTTTTCAATTTAAAATAAATGTTATTATCCATGACCGGCTATGGCCGGACGACCTCCCGCTTTGAAGAGAAAACGATCACCGTTGAAGTTCGCTCCCTTAATAGTAAATTTACGGATTTGAGGGTGAAAATTCCTCAGAATTATAAAGAAAAGGAACAAGTTATCCGGAAATATCTCACCGATAATATTCAGCGTGGAAAAATAGATATGACGATTGATATCAAGTCCGCGCACGGAGACAGTGAATATGGTTTGAATGCTGCGTTATTTAAAAAATATCACAATGAGTTATCTCAGATTATGGGAGAACTGGAAATGCCGACGGGTGATCTGGTGCAGGCAATTTTGAGGTTACCCAATGTGGTCTCCAATGCTGATACGGATTTGAGTGAAGAAGAGTGGGCGGCACTCAATGCTACGATAAAAGAGGCTGTTGCCAAATTTAACGAATTCCGAAGAGAAGAAGGTGCTGCCATGGAAACGGACTGCCGGCAGCGGGTACATAGTATTATGAAAGATCTGGAAACGCTGGATCCTTTTGAAAAAAAACGGGTAGAAGTGATTCGTAGCCGCATGCAAAAAAATATCGACGAATACGTCGGAAAAGATAACATTGATGCCAATCGTTTTGAACAGGAAATCCTTTACTATCTGGAAAAAATTGACGTGACCGAAGAAAAGGTACGACTGAGCCAGCATTGTAAATATTTTCTGGAGGAACTGGATAAATCGCAGGTACAAAAAGGCCGTAAACTTAGTTTTATTTCCCAGGAAATGGGCCGTGAAATTAATACGCTCGGTTCAAAAGCCAATTCTTCTGATATTCAGCGTATCGTAGTCCGTATGAAGGATGAACTCGAAAAAATTAAAGAGCAAGTCGCCAATAGCGTGTAAATCATGACGTACGAGCTGGTTATTTTTGATTGTGATGGTGTTTTAGTAGATAGTGAATCTATCTCTTGCGGAGCAATTGCCGAAATTGCCACCGAATTGGGTTTTCCAATGACTACCCGCGAAGCCATCGACTATTTTGTCGGTACTTCAATCGAATACGCCGTTGATTTTCTAAAAGATAAAATAGTCAAACCGATGCCGCCTGACCTTGAAGGCCGCTACCGGAAAATGTGTCACGAACGTTTTGAGACAGACCTTAAGCCTATACCGGGTATCGAAAAAGTATTAAAAAAGCTTCATTCACCTAAATGTGTCGGCTCCAACGGTCCCCGGCACAAGATCGTTTCCAACCTTAAAATTACCAACCTGATCCACCACTTTGACGAGGCGCACCTGTTTAGTGCTTACGATATCAAAAAATGGAAACCATTACCGGATCTATATCTACACGCTGCCAAAAAAATGGGTGCTGATCCTGCCAGATGTGTGGTGGTAGAAGATAGCGTGGCGGGCGTCAGCGCAGCGCGGGCTGCGGGTATGGTTGTATACGGCTACGCAGGTGATAGCGATGGAGAAAAATTGTCCGCCGCTGGTGCAAAAGTGATTTTTTCTATGGAAGAGATGATCCACATTGTTTAGCATCTCGTATATTGGTAAAAGATCTATACCAATCTTAATCTTACTTCCCCAGATATTTTATAAACACAAAAACTTAATTATTATGAATAATAATTTTACTAAATTATTGGTCAGCCTGTTCGTTTTGTTAACGCTGCAGATGTCCGCTCAGGATGTGGTAATCGAAGAGGTTCTTTATAATCCAGCTTCGGGTATAACCAAAAAAATAGCGTTAAGAAATGTTAGTGCATCCCCTCAGGATGTTTCGAACTGGTGCTTGTGCAACGTACCTTCTTATCGTACCATCAATAGTACAGCTTTTAACATTCTATCTGGTAATGCTACTGCATTGGCACCGGGAGAACTATTAATTCTGGAACTACCAGCGGGTTCTAGTTTTACGATGAATGCTCCGGACGGAGAAATTGCACTTTATCATACAAATGGATGTGGGGGATACGGTACTGCTGCTAATATGGAAGATTTTGTACGTTGGGGAATGAATGCTGGTAGTACCAGAGAGGCCGTAGCTGTAAACGCAGGACTGTGGAATGCCGGTGATTTTGTGCCTCCTGCGGCAGTTGGAGAAATTCTTGTCTTTGACGGAACCAGCGACGGAGGTGGTAATGTATCTCTCCCAGGTGATTTTACTAATACTATTAATGGCGTTTTACCAGTGACGCTTTTAGAATTTTCGGTGACAGAAGCAGCGGATCGGGTGGTATTAAAGTGGGTGACCGCCGACGAGCTCAACAGCGAATGCTTTAAGGTAGAACGAAGCTTCGACGGAATGCGTTACGAGCAAATTACCCGGATAGAAGCCGCCGGAACAACGGCAGAGACGACTTATTATCAATATGAAGATATGGAAGTATTTGGAGATCGTACGGTCTACTACCGTTTGAAGCAAATGGATTTTGACGGGAGCTTATTTTGTTCCTCGGTGGAGGTACTCAACCGGTTGGCTGCACCAAAACAACCGATTATCGTTTCACCAAATCCAATTCCTGCCAACGAATGTCTTAACATCAAACTGGGATCGCTGGAAGACCGGGTCTACGAAAACTTACAATTGGTGATTTATAATACGATGGGAGAAGTGGTAGCAAGGAAAATAGAGGTTGATCCGATCGCTTCGGGCGAAGATACCTTTATTGATTTTCCTAACGTGGTACCGGGTACTTATTTTCTTTCTGTTATTAATGATAACGAAAATATCAGCCATCAAAAAATATTGGTGTACTAAGTGCACAGCAACTTATTTTACGGTGCACTAAAAAAAATGTAACGGAGGATTTCTACGAAGAAATACCTCCGTTATTTTTTCTTCCCGACCAGTATAACCACCCCAGCGTTATTAATACCAGCACCAATCCTAAAAACTCCCTTACCAACTCCACGTGTGGCGTTTCCGCTTTCATAGAAGAAGTAATCGAACTCATTCCATTTTGCAGCCAGCTGATAAAATCCGGTAAATACCAGCCGATCCCGAGAATAGTCAGCAGGATAGTGCCGAGAACAGCCTTTGGTGAAAAATAACCTACTGCATTCATTCCACATAAGCATGCTACCCAACCGTAAATTCCAACCCAGGCCCAGGGGTCGAGGTCGTTAAGTTGTAATACTGCGAAGGTGAAAAAAAGGATAGCTAATACTACATTGATTACCTTCATGTTTAACTATATTGTTTGAGCACTTTTTTGGTGTAATCAGATAAAACCAATTGTCCACTCATCGCAGCACGTTCTTCGAGCAACGTATCCCAATCATCAGTTCCGGCCCAGAATATTTTTTTAAGTTCGCGCTGTGCTTCGGGATTAGTGGCGACCAGATATTTTGCTAAATTCATGGTAGCGGTATCGAGTTCCTCAGTCGACTCGTGCACTTCGGCGTAGAGTCCTTTGGATTTTGCCCACTCGGCGGATTGAAATACGTTGGCATTCAGCGCCAGTTGGCTGAAGGCTGCGCCACCGATTTTTCTTTCTACGGCCGGACCGATGACAAAAGGGCCGATGCCGATATTTAATTCGCTGAGTTTGACCGCTGAAAATTTGGTAGCCAGACAGTAGTCGACCGCAGCGGCAATACCAACCCCGCCACCGACGGCTTTGCCCTGCACCCGGCCAATAATTATTTTAGGACATTTCCGGCAGGCGTTGATGACTCCTGCAAACCCCTGAAAGAATTTTTTTCCGGTAGCCGGGTCGTTGATGGCGATCAACTCGTCAAAGCTGGCCCCGGCACAAAAGGTTCGGTCACCTCCACTTTTTAAAATAATAACCTGAACGGCAGGGTCCGTGCTGCTGATTTCGATGGCTGCTTTTAGTTCTGCCAGCAAATGACCGGGAAGAGAATTATGTTTTGGATGAAAAAACGTGATCTCCGCGATGGCCGGAGATAGAAGTATTGTTTTGATATAACCTTCTGTCATGATTTTTTTTGACAAAGATAAAAAAAAACGGTACCACAATTAAGTGATACCGCTTTAAGTATGGCGCCTCAACAAGGACTTGAACCTTGGACCTACGGATTAACAGTCCGCCGCTCTAACCAACTGAGCTATTGAGGCTTTTCAAATAAAGAAGACCTTAATTAGAGTCCTATCTTTATTGAGCGGGACAAAGGTATTCTTTTCTATAAATAAGTGCAATAATTAAAGGTATTTTTTTGTAGAAATAATTATTGCTGATTCTACCTGCTTTACGTTCTTTCAATGACCTGGATCGTCTACGAAGGAACACTTTTTACTTTAACTTCGTTCCCGGTATTTTCTTTTATTGAAAAAGGGTCAATCCTGGGCACGTCTGCTTTAGGAATTTCTACGTGGAAAACCGTTCCTCCACCAGGAACGGAGGTCAGCCAGATATTACCGCCACTCTGATCCAGAATGCGTTTACAAATGGCCAGGCCGATTCCGGTCCCCTTGTACTTTTGGGGTTCACCGACTCTTTTAAACATTCCAAAAACTTTATGCTGATCTTCGGGTTTTATGCCAATTCCGTTATCGGTAAAAGTGAGATGGTCATATTTCATATCGGGTGCCAGATCAATTATAATCGCGGGATGCTCACTATCATTGTATTTCAAACCATTCTCAATAATATTTTGAAATATCTGAAAAATCATGGTACGATCTGTAATAACGGTAGGAAGTTCTGCGGATTTGACGATGAAATTTGGATATTGCTCGGCTGAAATCAGTTGTTGTCTGATTTCCTGAATAATTTCATTCAGATTTACTGGTTGTAGTTGTGGTTCGTGCTGGCCGGCCCGCGAGTAGTTCAAAATTTCTTCTACCAGATTTGCGAGTCTTGCAGTACTGTTTTCCACAAAGGTCAGACACTGGGTTTCGATGGGGTCTGCTTTTTTGTTCTGATTTTTTTGATGTATTTTTAGCGCCTTGATCGTGCTGTTGATGCTCTTTAACGGGGTCTGCAAATCGTGGGATGCGATGTAGGCAAAATTTTCCAAATCTTCGTTAGTGGTCTCCAGCTTTTTTACGGTGTTGCTCAGTTTCTTGTTGACAAAACGGTAGCTTTTCCGAAAAGAATGGACAATCCGGACGAGCAAATACGTCAGTATGGTAAAATTAATAATCCGCAGATATATCAGTACTGTATCCGGTAGTGGTTCCGTAATCTTAAGGTTCAGTATACTGCTGACCGCAATTCCTATTACACAAGTCACGGTCAAAAAGACCCAGGGTAGCGCATATTTTTTTTCAATATAAAAAAAGATAGCCGCCGGGATAGTCAAAAACCACGGTAAATACGGAGAATGAATGCCGCCGGTTCCCAGGCAAATAGCGGTGAAGAAAGCAAGACTGCAGAGTGTGAAGTAGCAACCGTTGAGTAAAATCGATTTATTGTAGCGGGTGAGCAGAAAAAATAATAAAGCAGCTGCAACTGTTGCGCTGGCGAGATAAACGCCATACATAAATTCTAATTTCCAGAAAGTAAATCCAATGACAATTGCATAAAGAAGGATGCCGATATTTACCGAGAGAATCAGCAAGATGCTCGTTCTTAGCTTTCGATCTGCACGGTATTCCGATGGTACGAAGTTAATGAGTAATCGCATAGGCAAAGACTAGTGGTGTTCTATTTTTATAACAATGATTATGCCTATACTTTATTGAAAAAAATATTTTTGTTTTAAAAAACATCAGTTAATGTTACTTTACACTCAAAGAATGTTATTTTGAATAATCATCAAATAATTAGAAACGTGTTTTCTTTTTTTCGTAAAAAATCAAATAGTGCCGCTGACTTTAGTTTTCTGGGAACGGACTTTCATTCTCATCTAATTCCCGGAATTGATGATGGTGCCAAGACGGTAGCGGATAGTATCGCCATGATTCGGGGATTGCTGGATTTGGGGTATACCCGGATTATTACTACGCCACATATCATCGGCGATTATTATCCCAATACGCCGGAGATGATCCGGGCTGGACTACAAAAAGTCAAAGCAGGGTTGAGCATAGCAGGTATTGACGTGCCGGTCGAAGCGGCCGCAGAATATTTTTTAGATGATTATTTTGAGAAAATGCTGGATAGTGATACCGAATTGTTGTCTTTTGGTAAACAACATATATTGGTTGAATTTTCCACTTTTGCCGCTCCGCAGAATGGCCGGAATCTTATTTTTAAACTAAAAACCAGGGGTTACCAACCTATCCTGGCGCATCCGGAACGCTACCTTTATTTTGGAGATCAGTTTGATAAACTTGAAAAACTGAGGGCGGGAGGGTGCCTTTTTCAGGTAAATCTCCTTTCCCTTGCTGGTCATTATGGCGATGGACAGAAAAAACTGGGAATCAAATTGCTAAAAGCCGGTATGGTTGATTTTCTGGCCACCGATCTGCACCGGATCGGACACCTGGACAAGATACAAAAGGTCTTTAAGGATCGGACGGTCAGGCGATTGCTGGATAACACCTCTTTTATGAATAAAGATTTGTAGGCGGGAAAAGATCATGATGCAGGTATTTTTGGAGTTTTAAACAGTTTCTATATTAAGGAATGTTAAATAAATAAAGTACGATTCTATACTTCCTCTTTTTGCCTCACTCTGCCTCAACAAAATGGTCATTATACACAGCATAACTCCCATTTTGCTTCTTTGATTGAGGCAAAAATAGTTCGCCTAGAATCTGC
>CAKZUV010000241.1 GCA_937921555.1 uncultured Saprospiraceae bacterium | reverse complement strand
ATCCCATATTTATCCGGATTAATTTCCTGGTGCAACCGGTAGCCATTCATTTCCAGCCAGGTTGGCCGGTCATTGCGGAAGGAACTGCGTGGAAAATAAATCTGGACATCCACAAATTTGCCGGTGGTTCCGGTAATGGTATTCTCTTCCTGTTTGATGAAAATATCATTTTTATAATAGAAAACAGTAGGTACTTTTACCTTGCGGATTCCGTAAAGCGGGTCTTCGTCGATGGTACATTTTTCGGTAAATGTTCGCTGATCAATCGTCAGCGGATTAATTTTGGTAAAGGTGTGAAACCAGCTGGCCATCGTTTTAAATCCATTACTGCTTACCTCTTTGATGTTTCCACGACTGGTCAGCACCACAATTTTGGCGGCAGGATCTTTTTTGTAAATCCGATTGATATTCATGGCGCGGGCCCAGTCTCTGGCGCATTGCTGGAGTAGGGCAGGGTCCGAAAATTTAGCGGTCCGCTTGATGATTGTTATCGCCTTTTCAACCTGAGCTTTAGTTGGTTCGTAGGAAACCACTTCAAATCCTTTTTGTAGCGCCTGCCGGATTAAATCTCCGTAAACCGGATCTTTGACGTAATACCCACTGTTGATGACCGGATAAGCCCGGTTGTTTAATTCTTTGTCACTGGCTACCACGTCTTCCATAAAAAAATAGGTAAAACCCGCCGCAAATAAATCGTCCAGCATCGTACTGACAAACGCCCGGTTTTGCGGATGATCCGGGTATTCGTTGAAAAACAATGCTTTTTCTTTATTTAAAGATTCATTAATAAATTTTTGAGCATTGACGGGACGACTATTTTTTAAATTATTCAATTCTACCGTTTTTGGCTGCTCTCCGGAGCGGCCATCGCAGTTCCATTTGTTGACGTAGCGGCCAATAAAACTATGGCGTGCTTTTTTATCCGGAGCGATCTGACTGGAAAATTTATAAATATATTCCGGTGCCATCATCTCCCGGCTGTCTTCCAGTTCGGGATCTGCCTCGACCACAAAATCTACTCTTCGATTTTTCTGACGTCCGCTTTCAGAAGCATTCGAAGCGATTGCTTTGGTAATACCGTACCCCTGAAACGATAGCCGTGCTGCCTCAATTCCGGAATTATTGAGATAGTCATAAACTGTTTTCGCCCGATTATAAGAAAGTTCTTTGTTGTGTTCTGCCGATCCTACGTCGTCCGTATGTCCCTGAATTTCAATTTTCAGCGTAGGATTTTTAGTCAGAATTTTTACCAGGTTGTCCAGCTCAGGGTAAGAACTGGAAAGTAATTCGTACTTATCCGTTTCAAAATAAATATTATCAATATTAACCGAAGCAGTACTCCCTTTGATCGTGTAGTAGCGGCTCGGCGTATAATCCACTGCGCTGTTGGTAAAAGCCTCGACGAATACATCGTCAATAAAAAAATAACCTTTGGCTATTTTTCCTGGATCACTTTCGTCCAGAAACTGTCCCAGGTATAAATGCGTCGCATCGGAATCGGCAACGAATTTTCCGGTCATTTTTGTCCATTTGACGGGCCGGGCAACATCGTTGGGCGTCGCACCGACGTGTGGCCTGGCCGTCAGAATCCGTTTATCTCCGTGGTAAATATCTTTTGAAAAATAAAGTCCGAAATGATCATTTAGATTGGTGGGAACTGGTTTGTTTTTAGAGTAATAAGTCGGCATCGAAATCCAATATTCGACGTAATACTCGGTTCCTTTTTTTAGCGGTTCTGCCAGTTTTATCTTTCCATACTCCGCCCAGTAATCGCCGTTGACCACAATCCCGATCATTTGTTCACCGGTTCGCGGCGGAATGACCGTCAGATTTTTACTATCAAACCGTGGAGTAACCAAATCCGTTGACGCTTCGTTGGGAACCGTCCATTTGTAAATAGCCGACTCAAAATCCCTGCCCGTTGAGGACATGAAGCGTGGTTTTTTCTTGGATATTTCAAAACTTGCGTTCGGGACGATATTTTGCGCATCCAGGCCAAATACCAGCAAAAACATTAATAAAGCAGTAAAGATTTTCATCAGTCGTATTTTCACAGACGCTTTTCTGAAGATTTTAGATAGCGCTCAGTTAGCTGCATTCAAAATTCCAGTCCCGCCTGTTATTCAGGTAAAAATTCTATCAATGATAGAACAAATATAATGCGAACCTCACCATTATACGCGATAACTCAGAAGTTTAGGAAATAATTAGGAATAAACGTAAAATAATTTTACTCAGTTGAAATTTTCTTTATACTGAATTTATACAAATACCCTGCTGCTATCAAGCGAAAATTCCGGAAAAACCGAGGACAGGGACTAATAAGTACAAGGAACACAGATGGAAATTTGGTTTCGGCGGGAATTTATTCGGGTTTTCAAGCATTTTTACGAGGTACACTTTTCAGAACAACCGGAATGTTTGGACTTAGAGCATGTTTCAACTTATTTAATTTATTTCACTAAATTTACGATCCATCATTTTCAGAAAACTGCCATTGACAGTAAATTCAATTTGTAGCAGACTCCATAACTCCCAACTTCATGATCGACCTTTTTATCGTACTCGGATATTTTACCATCATCATGATTGCCGCACTTTCGGGCCGTGAGAAGGGAACGGAGTTGACCACTGATGGATATTTTTTGAGTAACCGGAATCTTAGGTGGCCGTCCATTGCGTTGTCTACAATCGCGACCAATATTCAAGGCTACCAGTTTTTGGGAATGATGGGTTCCGCCTATCTCTACGGACTTGCTCAGGCCAGTCTTGAAATCAATGCCATGCAGGGAATTTTGATGGCCACGTTTATTTTCGTGCCTTTATATCTGCGTGATGGGGTAGTCACAATCACCCAGTTTATCCGTTCCCGGTTAGGCAATACCGTTGGCCTTTTTTATTCGATTGCCAACATCATTTTATTCGCCACCATTACCCTCGGAGCAGCGTTGTTCTGGGGTGCCTACGCGGCCGATCTGGTCTTTGCGGAATACCTCGAATTTATTCATCCGGACCGGACCGTCCGAATATCCGTTTTATTGATTGGTCTGGGAATTTTTTCTGCGATTTACACTTATTTGGGCGGATTGAGTGCGGTGGTAAAAACCGATGTGATTCAGTTTTTTATTTTAATACTGGGGGGTACCGTCGTACTTTTCGTAGCCATTCATCATCTTGGCGGCTGGTCTGAACTTTATCAGCAGACGCCCGAAAAAATGCATCTGCACCTGCCCGCCGATCACGAAAAATTACCTTGGACGCATGTCTTTGGATTGTTTTTTTTGAATATCAATTACTGGTGTGCGAATCAGTCGGTTATGCAACGGTCCCTGGCCGCAAAAAGTCTGCGGGAAGCCCAGATTGGACTGATGGTTGGAGGGGTTTTAAAATATGTAATGGCCGTGTTGATCGTAATTCCCGGAATCGCACTGTATGGGATTTTGAAAGAACAGGGTGGACTTTCTGATCCGGATATGGCGTTTCCTTATCTGGTAAAAAACTATTTGCCCGTTGGCGTAAAAGGAGTTATTCTCTGCGCTTTGTTCGCCTCCCTGATGAGCACCGTAGATTCTACGTTTAATTCTCTGGCGACTTTATTTTCCATTGATATTTACAAAACCTACCTCCATAAAACCGCCTCTGACCAGCAGGTAATCAGGGTGGGACGTACGGTAATCCTGGTTTCTTTGGTGACTGGAATTATAATGGGGCTGGTATTGTTATACGTGAAATTTGAAAATCCGGAACTTGCTTTTACCCACACACTCAACGAACTACGCTATTATATAAATTGCGGAATCGTCGTTTTAATCTGTACGGCGGCTTTCTTGGTTTTACCCAATCAATCCATGACCCTGGTGGTTTTTTTATCCACGATTCCTTTACAGATTATTTTTCAGAAAATATTCCCAGGGATGAATTATTTTGTCCGGGCTGGATGGGTGATCGTGATTGCCATTTCTCTGGTGACCATTTTTAGCTGGAAAGGTGGCTGGCGTTCCCGCCGGGAACTTATCCAATTTAAAGATCCGGTAATTGGCAGAATAGGGGTAGGTTTGGCGGTATCGCTGCTTTTATTGCATGTAATTTTTCATTAACAAAAAAAAGTACTAGATTTCATTTTAGCGGCTTTCCAAAGTTACCAATTGTAGCCATTTAATGAAAGTTTAGAAAAGCTCTTAAACAACTTTAATAGTTTTAAAAAAATATGCTATATTATTTAGTCCGCCCGCTGGCGCGACTAGCGCTGAAATTCTGGTTTACGAAAATTCACTTAGTGCACCTCGACCGGGTGCCACAAAGTGATCCGGTTATTATGGCCATCAATCATCCAACGATATTTATTGAACCCTGTCTGATGGCCTGTTATCAGCCCCGTGCCTTATTTTTTCTGGCAAAAGGCGTTTTGTTTGTACCTCCTTTTGTCGGATTTTTAAAATCGCTGCATTTGATTCCTCTATATCGGCAGAAAGACGGTGGGTTTGATAAACGAAAGGCCAACGTAGGAACGTTTGATTATTGTTATAAAAAATTTGCCGAAAATGGCGCCATTCTGATCATGCCGGAAGGCAGCAGCAAGCAGATCCGACACCTCAGAACACTCAATAAAGGTTTTGCGAAAATGGCTTTTGGGGCTTACGAAAAAAACAAAGAAACCCGTTTAAAAATTCTTCCGGTTGGCGTAAATTTTTCGAATGCGGATAAGTTTCGCAGCGAGGTAAGTTTGGGTTTTGGGAAGCCGTTGGATATTCAGGATTATGTGGCATTGTACGATAAAGATCCCAGGGAAGCGACCAGAAAGCTAGGGGAGGATTTGTATCAGAGAATGCTGGAACAGGTAGTCCACATAGACCGGGAGGCGGATTTTTTACTGGCCGACCAATTATTGCAATTACAGGAAAATGAGCATGAGATTTCGGTATCTAAAGTAGTAGTAAATAATTCCAATAAGATTGTTGAGAATAAAAAATTAGTTGAAAAACTAAGCCGATTAACGGATAGCGCTAAAGAAAATTTAGCTAAAAAAACAGCGGCTTATTTTGGTCAGCTCGATAAAGACGGAATTAGCGATTATGCCTTGATTCATTCCGGAAAATATAAACTGCCTGTTCTGTTATTTCTGATTTTGACCCATCTCTTATTTCTGGTGGGCTGGCTGACGAATGTCCTGCCTTATGGTTTCGGATTATTTTGTGGCTCCAAAACAAAAGACGTAGAAACCCGGATGAGTGTCGTCCTGGGCATGACTTTTGGTTTTTATCTTGTTTATTATCCGGCTATGTTGTTATTTGGATGGCTTTTCGGCGGTTGGATAGGACTAACGCTAGCGGTTTTTATTCCTTTGTTTGGATATTTTAGTGTGATCTACCTGGACCTTGCCAGGAGGTACCGTGCTGCGTTGAAGGTGCGGCAGATGCCGGCGGAGCGGGTAGGGGAACTGCGTCGGAGCAGAAAGGAAATTCTGAATATGGTGCAGGTATAGGAATACATCGACCCTATTTCTCCTTCACCATCGCCAGCACCTTCATCTCAATCAACAAATTAGGATGCGGAAGCTCCTTCACCGCTACCGTCGTCCGGGTCGGTCCCGTATGATCAAAATATTGTCCATAAACCTCGTTGTACCCTTTAAAATCTTTCATATCTACCAGAAAAGTAGTTACATCCACGAGATTGCTGAGGTTTGCCCCAACGCTTTCCAACAACGTATTTATATTTTCAATGACAGCTTTTGTTTGTTTTCGGATGTCCAATGTTACGCTACCGTCCGGGTGAATTTCTACGCCTTCGTGGCTGTTGTCCGGTCGGCGGCTGCTCGTTCCGGAAACGAAAATTAAATTTCCAACCCGCTTTACGTGGGGATAATTGCCGAGCGGTTGTGCGCGGTCAGATAAGGTTTTATTTTCCTGATTCATAATTTTTTTGGTTTGAAGGTTTTCAATTACTGTTGATCGTTAAGTGAAAATCGTGCTGAAAGAACGTTGTTACAAAAATAGGATTTTTATAATAACCGCTGAAAAGACGAATGAGGGTTAAACATTTTGTGAGAAATTTGATTAAGTTTAGGATTATATTGATGAACCTCCTGTAAAAACCGGAAGAGCGTAAATGTTAAAACTTATTCAATAAAAATAAAAGATCCGTTTCTATACGAAAAAGATATACACGCCCGCCGACAAATTAGGAGTGTCTCTGCGCTCTTTGCGCGAAAACACTTATCCCAGTTTATCATTTTCAGATTAAGAATTACCAATTCATCGTAAAAAATATCTCCTGATCCATGACGCCACAACAAACCAAAAACGCCGTCATCACCGGTTACCGAAAACTCATCGAACACCGCTACGAATACGCGGAGATGGCCAAAGAACCCGACCTCCCCGAAACCTTCGACCGCCAACGAACTGCCCTTTTCAAAGACTATGCCCTAACCTACCTCTACCCAACCGTAGAACGCCGCGAAGAACTTGACGCTGCTTTCCACCAACTCGATAACTACATCAAAGACCCCGTCAAACTCATGAAAATGGTCTCCATGTCCAGTCGCCTGATCTTTAAATACGGTCGTCATCTGCCCGGGATGCTGAAGGCCGGACTCAAAGCCCTGCGCTCGTTCCGCAAAGCTAATAATTTTGAAACCCAACTCACCCGGGAAGCCATTCGACTAAATATCTCCGCCCCGTTTGGTACCGAAGATATTAAAACCCTGATAGGGTCACTCTCCATGACGGAGATGAACGATTTTATCAACAGCACCGAATCGCTTTTTTCCATTCTGCACGACCGGAAACTGGTCAGCCGGATCATTGAGGTCATCCGCTATTTGCTAAGCCAGATGAAAGAACAACCCGATGTTTTTTCCGCCTCCGAGCGGGACGCCCTCCAGCTTGGCCTCGAACTTATTCAAAAAGGAAATGATCTGTTTGATCTGTTGACGGAAAAAGAACAGCAGCAGGTTTTTACCTTTGTTACTGCCCGCGAAAAACGGTTTTTAGAAAGTCTGGTCAACTAATTTGCTAATTCCAGTACACCAAATAATTCCTCTAGGCGGTCAATCGTATAAGTTGGTTTATAGCCCTTTGGCATCTGAATTTTCCGCTTGTTAAACCACACCGTATCAACACCATATCTCATACCACCCTTGATATCCGACCCCAAACCATCCCCGACGATTACCACCTTTGACTTATCTTTTTGTTTGATTTTCTTAAACGTATAATCGAAGAAAGCCCGGTGAGGTTTAGAAACGCCGATCTCATCCGATACGATGATTTCCGAAAAATAATCCGTCAGGCCGGTATGCTTGAAATGGGGTCGTTGAACTTGTTTCAGGCCGTTGGTAATGACGACCAGTTCCAGGTCTTTTTCCTTTAACCGGTCGAGCATTTCAACGGTACCTTCGATGAGTGTTTTACTTTCCGAGAGACCGGTCAGGTAGAGATCGCCGATTGCGGCAGGATCAGCCTTCAGTTCCAGACGATCCAGAAAACGCCCGAACCGGGTTCGCTGAATATCCGCCTGAGGCAGTTTTCCTTTTTCAAAATCATCCCAGCATTTTTTATTAATATGATGATAAAGATTAAACGTCTGACGGTCCATTTCGATCCCCAGCGTATCACAAACTTTTCGAAGCGAAGAAGCTTCGGCGGCATCAAAGTCAAAGAGGGTATTGTCAGCATCAAATAGTATGGTGGTATATTTCATTTTCTTTTTTGGCGTAAAAATAACAACTTCGCGTAGATTTATAAACAGCCTCAATCCCTTTATTATATGTCGTCCTATTCCATTGCTCAAAAAGTTGGTTTTATTTCCGGGCCTCTTTTATTTTTATTGGTTTATAATTTACCCTTTCAACTCATCAATCCTGCGGCGGATGCCGTTATCGCCATCGCGGTCTGGATGGTCGTCTGGTGGATCACCGAAACGGTTTCCATTACTGTTACGGCCCTGATTCCTCTGACCTTTTTTCCGCTGCTCCGGATTGCGGAAATAAAAGCAGTTGCTGCCAGTTACGGGAGTCCAATCGTCTTTTTATTTTTCGGTGGTTTTGTGATGGCCCTGGCCCTTGAGAAGGTAAAACTGCACCAGCGGATTGCGCTGACCATTATCCGGTTTACCGGGACGAGTGCCAACCGGGTCATCCTCGGATTTATGCTCGCCACCGCTTTTCTGAGTATGTGGATTAGTAATACTGCTACGACCGTTGTTATGCTGCCCATCGGTTTGTCCGTCATCAAATTATTAATCAACGACGAAGATGGATTTACCACCGGAGACCGCAATTTTGCGTTAAGTCTCATGCTGGGAATTGCCTACGCAGCAAACGTGGGTGGCATCGCAACGATCATTGGCACGCCTCCCAACACGGTATTGGTAGGTTTTGTAGAAAATGAATATCAGATTCAGATTTCTTTTCTGAGCTGGATGCTGATCGGTATTCCTTTCAGTAGTATTATGCTGGTGATAATTTATTTGGTTTTGGTAAAAATAGTCTACGCCAACGGCCTGGGAAATCTTGAAAGCGCAAAACATTTAATTGATCAGGAAATTGAAAAATTAGGACCTTTGAGTCCCGCCGAAAAAAGGGTATTACTCATTTTTGGAACCACCATGGGATTATGGATTACCCGGATTTTTATTAATGACTGGCTACCCGGATTTTCCTTATCCGATACCGGAATAAGCCTGCTGGCGGCCTTCGCCTTATTTGCGATACCCTTCAATTTTAAGGAAGGAAAATACATTCTGGACTGGGAAGATACCAGAAAACTCCCCTGGGGAATTTTATTGTTATTTGGTGGTGGGCTGGCCCTGGCCAGTGCACTTTCGGAAGCAGGTGTCATCGGATTTATCGGAGATTTGGTGTCGGGAAATAATCGCTTATCTGTTTCATTGGTGCTGCTGCTCCTGATTACGATCATGCTATTTATGACAGAACTGATGAGCAACGTCGCGCTCGTAGCCGTTTTTGCACCGGTGGTGGCGGGAGTAGCGATTGGTCTGGATCAGGAAATGTTACTGCTGCTGATTCCTGTGACGATGGCTTCCAGTTGTGCGTTTATGTTACCAATGGCTACGCCTCCAAATGCAATTGTGTTTGCCAGTGGTCACATCAAAGTTCAGCAAATGGTCAAGGCAGGTTTTATTTTGAATATGGGATCGGTCCTGTTGATT
This sequence comes from uncultured Saprospiraceae bacterium, assembly GCA_937921555.1. GTDB lineage: Bacteria > Bacteroidota > Bacteroidia > Chitinophagales > Saprospiraceae > JALZUU01. Next base: position 6,566 of record CAKZUV010000241.1, on the reverse strand, counting down.
TGGATATTTGGAAAATTTATTATTCCGATGGTTTTTTAGGAAGATGTATTTTTGCTATTGGCCATTAGCTATGGTGTTCAATTAACAGAATAAACTGTTGGATTTTTTCCCTAGAACAAACAAATTGCAATTTTTTAAATTTTACTTTTAAACTTATTTTTATTGTTCCTTTTTTTGCAGAAAAAAAACGAAACCAAAAAATCTGCCGCCTGTCGCATTTTTTGAATTCGGCACTTCTAATAAAATATCAAACCGAATAAACTCGCTTTTGAGTTCTGTTTTTAAAATTTAAATTATTGATTATCAGTCATTTGTTTTTGATTTAATTGCAGTTTAGCTCACACAGTATTCGTTTTAAGATATTTTATTAATATACCGAATGGAAAAAAGCTCAAGGTCGGAAACTTCATCAAGCGGGAACAGTTCCGTTCATTAATGGAAGCTTTTATTATAGGAATAATTGCTGTAAAAGTTGGATTTTGATGCAAAAAATGCAAGAAGAAATTTTCAAAATTCATAGGGTAAATTGAACACCTTAGCCATTAGCAAACAGAGGTTCTTTGTCTCGGGAAGATCCCAGCGGGATCTCATTATGTTAGCCAAGGCCGAGGTTGATGGGCCGATCCCGGCGGGTGTCGCATTATTTTTCAAAATTCAAAAACCTGAAATTAATCAAACGATCCATTTTTCATCATCGCCACCTTCATAATCGCCACCATCGACAACGCATCCGTAATTCGTCCGTCCATCACCATGGCGACCGCCTCTGAAAACGGCACCCGGATAACCTTCAAATCCTCCGTCTCCTCCGGCTCAGATTCCCCGAAACTAAGATCACGCGCCACATAAGCAACCCCGTGCTCGTCTGTAACAGAGTTGGAGGTATGCAGCTCCAGAATTTTAGTCCAAGACCTGGCGGTAATACCCGTTTCTTCCAGCAGTTCTCTTTTGGCGGAATCCAGCGGGTCGGTACCCAGCGGACCACCACCTTCCGGAATTTCCCAGTGGTAATCATTTAGCGTATACCGGTACTGGCCGACGAGCCAGGTGTGATCCGATTCGTCGAGCGGAACGATCCCGATGGCGGTATTTTTAAAATGTACCTTTCCGTAAATTCCCGGCGTGTTGGCAGGCGTCAAGACCTCCTCGTGGGTAATTTTTATCCAGGGATTGTCATACACTTCTTTGACGGATAACGTCGTCCAGGGATTTTTTTCCGAATCTTTTTTCATAATTTTACTAAAAAGGTGCATTGTTTACCAGAGCGTCCATGAAGTCGGAAAACAGGGAGGGTTTTAAAATAATGGCAAATATAAATCCGAAGACAGCGCCAGCAAAGTGGGCCACGTGATCCGTATTTCCCGTTCCTCTTTTTGCCGCGTAACTGGAATAGAGCAGGTACAGCACACCCGCTATAATCGCCGGACATCCAATCACAAAATACAAATACAGCATTTGCCACGGATGAAATAAAATAAACACGAAAACCAAGGCCGAGACCGCCCCGGAAGCACCGACACTGGAAAAACCCTGGTTGTCCTTATTCATCAAAAAAGTAGGAATATTGGCAAAGATGATGCTCAGCAGATATAACAACAGGAAATTAATCCGGCCCATCACATCTCCGAAGACAAAAAGAAATTCCTTTTCAATAATGTCCCCGAACATATACAAAACGAACATATTAATTCCCAGGTGTTCCCATCCTCCGTGTAAAAATCCGGAGGTGATCAACCGGTAAAATTCTTTGCCTCTTTTTTCCTGGAAAGGGTAGTGCATTAGTTTTAAAAAACTTCCCCGGTCCTGAAACGTTTTGTAGGAAATGGCGCAAGTGAGAATAATTATAATTAAAGTTAAGCTCATAATTTAGGTATTGTGATAAGGTTCGTTATTTAAAATAGTCATGGCCCGGTAGATTTGTTCTACGAGCAACAGACGAATCATTTGGTGAGAAAAGGTCATCGAAGAAAGTGCTATCTTTTCGTTGGCACGCTTGTAAACCTGCTCGTCAAAGCCGTAAGCACCACCTACCTGAAAGACAATTCTGAAAGTACCACGGTTCATTTTTTGCTGAAACCAGTCGGCAAAATTCCGGGAAGTATAGTGTTTACCTTTCTCATCGAGCACGACCAGATAATCTCCGGGGTTAAGCCGGTTCAGAATCAACTGAGCTTCCTTCTTTTTTATTTCAGAAATTGCCAGATTTTTAGCATTTTTGAGGTCAGGTAAAATAGTCGTGGTCAACTTGAGGTAATGTCCCAATCGTTTTTCGTAGAGATGTATGCCGGTTTTCAAATATTCCGCTTTCGTTTTTCCAATATAACAGCAATCAATGGTCACAATAGATCGTTTTTATTTTTAAAAATAAAAAAATAAATTACCGGGCATTTATCCGGAGAAATTTCCTTTTCAGCGCTTATTTTCGGTCATTGCGGTGGCCTGACAGGCAGAAAAAGGAAGCGTTATCCGGAAGCCTGAGCAATAATACGAAATTGTATATTACCAAAAATTATGAAGAGATTATTTTTAGTTAGACACGCCAAATCCAGTTGGTCCAACGCCAACCTGCAGGATTTCGACCGGCCACTGAATAAACGAGGAATCCGCGATGCGCCCTTTATGGCTAAAATGATGGTTGGAAAGGGCATCAAACCCGACCAGATTGTCACCAGTCCGGCCAACCGGGCCATCACCACCGCGCAGCAATTTGCCGCCGCGCAGGGGATCGAACACGGTGAGCTGGATATCAGACACGAAATCTACGAGGCCTACCCGGAATTGCTGCTGCAATTGGTCCGTGGGTTCTCCGATGAGGCAGATACGGTTTTTATGTTTGGTCATAATCCGGGATTTACTTATCTGGCGAATATGTTTGACGGTGATTATATCGTTAATATTCCAACTTGTGGCGTCGTGGAAATCAATGCGAATATCAAACAATGGCAGGATTTAGGGGGTACCAACGGTAAAATTGTCAATTTTTATTATCCAAAACAATATTTCTCTTGAAACAACAATTCCTGATTTTTTTCCTCTTTTTTATAATGTCCTGCGGGCCGGAAGAACCACAGTTTACCGTGCCGGAGGAAGATTTGATCAAAATTTTATACGATATTCAGGTGGCTGAGGCAGCGCTCCAAACGGTCCACAGCGGTGTAAAGGATAGTGTAGTAAATATATACTACGATCAGATTTTCAAAATCCACGGAATAGATCAACCGGAACTGATGCAGAATATTGAAAGGCTGAAAAATCATCCGGAGGTGTCTCACAAGATTTATAAAAAAATACAGGAATACCACAAGGAAGTGGAAAAACAAAAAAAGTGAAATTCTTCAGAACGAAGAACTTCACTAAAGACTTATGAGAGAATAATTAAAAGGCTATGACAAATCTACTCGATTTTTTACTGTTTGTCACCGGATTTAGTCTGATTTAACACTTTTTGTAAAAAAAGCTGCAATTACCGGAGGAGATAGAAATTAATGTTAACTTAATGCCGGGTTATTGATGAACTTGAACAAATTCGTTACTTTGTCGGCATAAAATACGCTGATTTTTATATACGGAGATTCGTTAAACCAGTCTTCAAATTCAATAAAATAATTTTTATATAATGGATACGCAACATAAGATTCTGGTGGCAGATGATGACGAGGACATACTGGAATTTATCCGCTATAATCTGGAAAAGGAAAACTACATCGTTGTTACCGCCAAAGATGGAAAAGAGGCCATCAGCCAGGCTGAACGCGAAAAACCGGATTTGATTATTCTGGATATCATGATGCCCGAAATGGACGGGGTAGAGGTCTGTCGTTATTTACGGAGCCAGCCGGAGTTCAGCACCACGATCATCACTTTTCTAACTGCCCGAAGCGAAGATTTTACTCAGATTGCCGCGCTGGATGTAGGAGGAGATGACTTTATCAAGAAGCCGATTCGACCGGGTGTGCTGGTCAGCCGTATCAAAGCCCTTCTGCGCCGGAACAGCCGCCAGGCTGAAGAGGAGGCTGAAAATATTATCAAACTGGGAAATCTGCTGGTCGACCGGGAAAAAATTATGATTCAGAAAGACGGGGTAACCATTGATCTGGCCAAAAAAGAATTTGAACTGATTACGCTGCTGTTGGCACGGCCGGGCAAGGTGTATACCAGGGAGGAAATTTTTAAAAAAATATGGGGGGCCGATGTGATCGTTGGCAACCGTACGATTGATGTCCATATTCGTAAATTAAGAGAGAAACTGGGGGACGAATATATAAAAACCGTAAAAGGTGTAGGGTATAAGGTGGAAATTAAATAGTAACTGGTTCAGACTTTTATGAAGAAAAACATCACTCCCCGGCAACTGGCTTTTCTCTCTGCCGTTTCTATTTCGGTAATTGTCTTGCTGGTACATTTACTCTTCGTCGGAATAACAAATTTTTCTACCAACTTTGCCTATACCATCGGCATTGCGCTGACCGTTTTTGTTCCAACCTATCTGATTGTCTTCTTTTTGTTAAAACATTATCTTTACCGAAAGATAAAATTAATTTATAAAAGTATTCACAGCGAAAAAACCAATCGGTCTTTTAAAATGGAGAACATGGATTACAGCAAGGATATTATTGAAGAAGCGGAGAAAGAAGTGAAAATGTGGGCTTCCAAACAACAAAAAGAAATTGAAAACCTCAAATCACTGGAGGAATATCGTCGGAATTTATTAGGGGATATCTCACACGAGCTGAAAACCCCGCTTTTTAATATTCAGGGCTATATCCATACCCTGCTGGACGGTGCCTTGTACGACGAAAAGATCAACGAGGAGTATCTTAGAAGAGCCGCCATTAACGCAGAACGATTGCATCACATTGTAGAAGACCTGGAAGTTATTTCACGCCTGGAATCCGGTGAAAATCCCCTGGAAATAGAAACCTTTAATTTGTTAAAGCTCTGCAACGAGGTAATTGAGGAAACGGATCTGGTGGCTAAAAAGAAAAAAATTACCATCGTCTATAAAGACAAAGCCACCCAGCCGTACGAGGTGAGTGCAGACCGGGAAAGTGTCCGTCAGATTATGACCAACCTGATCGTCAATTCAATAAAATATGGTAAAAAAAAGGGAACGACCAAAATCGCTTTTTACGATATGGACGAATACATTCTCGTCGAAGTGGCAGACAATGGCATCGGTATCGACCAGAAGCATCTTGCCCATATTTTTGACCGGTTTTACCGGGTTGAAAAAAGCCGGAATCGGTCTAAGGGCGGATCCGGACTGGGCTTGTCCATCGTCAAGCACATCATCGAAGCGCACGGTACGACCATCAATGTACGCTCCAATCCTGACGTTGGTACTACCTTTGGTTTTACACTGAAAAAGCCATAGTTATTACTAAATACCAAAATTCCTTCCATGTCGTAGAAAGTAAGTAGTTTTACTACCGATATATATTGGAGCTTGTCCAAAATTTCCTCAATTTCGCAAAATCATAAAAATTTGGATAAGTTCTTACCTTCGCATCCGTTTTATAACATGGATCTTAAAGTGCTCTTAAACCGAAAATAACAGTAATGACCGATAAACTGTCACTAGGAAAAAATAAAAAGTCCAATATCTTTCTAGATCCTTTTGGAAATATTCTGTTTTTAAAACGGGCGCTTACCGGCTGGCTGGGAATTGCTACCTACCGGCATCTGAACATTATCAACAAAACCGAAGTAATCGGAGCTGATTTTTTGATGGATTTACCTGACAAAAATGTTCTTTTTGTTGCCAATCACCAGACGTACTACGTGGACGTAATTGCCCTTTATCATATATTCGGAAGTGTTAAATGGAAATTTAAAAACATCAATAATCCGATGTATCTACTGTTGCCCAGGGTAAAAGCATATTACATTGCCGCCGAAGAAACGATGAAAGAGAGTGGTTGGCTGGCGCGGTTATTTTCGTATGCTGGTGCGGTCACGGTCAAGCGATCCTGGCGTAGTAAAGGAAAAGATGTAATTCGCAGTTCCGATGTTAAAGCGCCTGCCAAAATAAAAACGGCCCTCGAGTACGGATGGGTGGTCAATTTTCCGCAGGGAACCACCACCGCAGGCGCTCCGGTCCGAAAAGGCTCCGCCAGTTTGATAAAAAAATACCGTCCCATTGTTGTACCCGTCAAACTTACCGGATTTGACGAGGCCTTCGCCAAAAAAGGGGTGAAAATAAAAAATCCTGGTACTCAACTTACCGTTCAGTTCGGCGAACCGGTACAATTCGATACCGATACCAAAGTGGAAGAGATTCAATCCTATCTGGAAAAAGTGATAATCGGAGAATTTTAACACACTACTGGACATTTCTCCCATTTTCTACCTCCCTGCCTCCTGAAGGAGTAGCTCCAAACCCGCAACTGTCCAGTAGTGTACTAGACCTTATTCCAAAAAAAGTCTATTTTTTATCACCAAAATAAGACACCTCACCGCCACTCAAAAAATCCTCTCTCACGGGGCTGAAGGTATCAATCAGCATGCCTTCTTCCAGACAAACGGCGCTATGCAGTAGATTTGGCTCGATGTAGACTCCGTCTCCG
>CAKZUV010000240.1 GCA_937921555.1 uncultured Saprospiraceae bacterium | reverse complement strand
CTTCATTTTTTACTTCCACGATAATTAGGATTGAAACAAAAAAAAAGCCACCCCTCACGGAGCAGCTTTTCTTTATTTTATTATCCTGGAATATTTGCTCGTCTTACAACAGCGGTGCAATCACCAATGCCACTACGGACATCAACTTCAGCAAGATATTCAGTGACGGGCCGGAGGTATCCTTGAATGGATCACCCACCGTATCTCCAACGACCGTAGCCTTGTGTGGCTCCGATCCTTTGTAGTACATTTTTCCGTTGATTTCGACGCCTTCTTCGAACATCTTTTTGGCGTTGTCCCAGGCACCACCGGCGTTAGACTGGAAGATGGCCATGAGCACTCCACAAACGGTTACACCTGCTAACAATCCTCCCAGCATTTCTGCGCCCATTTTACTACCTCCTTCCAGTCCGATCAGACCGGGGGTAAATCCTACGATAATGGGCACTACGACTGCGAGCAGACCGGGTAATCGCATTTCACGGATGGAGGCCTCCGTGGAGATGGCAACACATTTTCCGTATTCTGCTTTTCCGTCGGCGGCATCAAAGGTTTTTTGATCAGCGGCACTCCACTCTTTGTATTCTTTGCCATCGTTTTTACGCATCACATTCAGGGCTGCTTTCAGTTCGGGAATGTCTTTGAACTGACGACGTACTTCGGTGATCATATCCATCGCAGCACGTCCTACGGCGTTCATAGAAAGAGCGGAGAATAAAAATGGCAACATTCCTCCTACGAATAAGGCGGCCATTACATAAGGATTTGTTAAATCAATTCCTACCACTTGTGCGTCCTGGTGGGTAACGTTGTAAGCGGTGATGTAGGCAGCAAATAAAGCCAGTGCGGTTAAAGCGGCAGAACCAATTGCAAATCCTTTTCCGATCGCAGCGGTCGTGTTTCCTACCGCATCTAATTTATCGGTACGCTGACGAACTTCTTTTGGTAATTCTGCCATCTCGGCGATACCTCCGGCGTTGTCCGAAACGGGTCCGTACGCATCAACTGCTAACTGGATTCCAGTATTGGAAAGCATTCCTACGGCGGCGATTGCGATACCGTAAAGACCGGCAAAGCTGTATGCTCCGACAATTGCTACGGCTAAAATCAAAATCGGAATCGCAGTGGATTGCATCCCTACTCCCAGACCGGCGATGATGTTTGTCGCAGCTCCGGTAAGCGATTGATCTACGATACTCTTTACAGGTTTGGTACCTGTACCTGTATAAAATTCTGTTACGATTCCGATTAGTAGTCCACCGACCAGACCGAAAATTACGGCGAAGAAAACACCGTTGGCCGTATATTCAAATCCGTCCAATCTTCCAGTCCAGCTACCAGGCAACATCCACTGAATGATAAAGTACGTTGCGGCCAACACCAAAGCGGCTGCGATAAATTCTCCCCGGTTTAATGCTTTTTGCGGATCACCACCTTCTCCTACTTTCACGAAAAAAGTACCAATAATGGAGGTAATGATTCCCGTTGCGGCCAAAACCAAGGGCAATAATACGGCGTTCAGTCCACCAAAATCATTGCTTAATTCAAATCCGCTGGCGCCTATAAAGGCAGCACCCAGTACCATTGTACCGATAATCGATCCGACGTAAGACTCAAATAAATCCGCTCCCATTCCGGCGACGTCCCCCACATTATCTCCTACGTTATCCGCAATAGTTGCTGGATTCAGCGGATGATCTTCGGGAATACCCGCTTCCACTTTTCCTACCAGATCCGCTCCAACGTCGGCGGCCTTCGTGTAGATTCCACCTCCTACTCTCGCAAAAAGAGCAATCGAAGAGGCACCAAAGGAGAAACCGGTAATAATCGTAATTACCCGGATCACGGCGTTCGCATCCTGAATACCGAACGTATTGCTGTATATGATAAATAATAAACTAAGTCCCAGTACGCCCAGTCCAACAACGCCCATTCCCATCACGGCACCTCCTGCAAAGGCCACTTCCAGTGCTTTTCCCAGACTGGTTCTTGCGGCATTGGTCGTTCTGACGTTGGCTTTGGTAGCCACTTTCATTCCGATATATCCGGCCAGGGCAGAACAGATCGCACCCAGCACAAACGAAAAGGCAATGATCGGAGATGACTCCGGTGTATTGTTTGTAATTCCTAATAAAATAGCGACTACCACCACAAAAATGCTCAGTATTTTATATTCTGCTTTCAAAAAAGCCATCGCTCCATCCGCAATATCTTCTGCGATCCGACCCATCCGTTCGGTTCCTACTTCCTGCCTGGAAACCCAGGCGGATTTCCAAAAAGTGTATGCCAATGCAACAAGCCCAAGCGCTAAGGTTACAAATGTAATTGTACTACTTCCCATAAGTTAAAAGTTTGGTTTTAATTGAAAAAATGTTCTTTTATTTGACGAAAATAAACATGAAAGAAATAATCTTCGCAATGTTTTTTCGTTCGACCTGTAAAAGTAGGTTTTATTTATGGTTTAAAGTAAAAAAACAGCCTTAAATTCGTTTTTGGCAAACGTATGAAACTTTGTTTAAATATAATAGTGTTTAAATAATTCTTGCAAAAAACACCTGATGCGAATCAAGCGTTAAATTTCTAGTCTATGAAAGATGCTTCTTGCCGCTGGCTTCTGCCTATTTGCTCCCTTCAATCGCAATGAAAGAGCGCAAATAGCCAATGGCCAAAAGCAAATAGCACCCCCCCCATGTTAATACCCTCTTTTTGGTTAAAATTATCTGCGTAACCAGACCATTTTGAGTAAAAATCATAGCGACTGCAAAAGATGACCGAAAACTGAATATTTCCCACCATTTTCTTCCATCAAAAGCATCGAATCATTGTTAAATGAACTGATTTATTCTGTATCTTTGAATCATCAAAAACCAATGCCACGGGCACTACATCTATATTATTTGAATGCGTGACGAATTTGGGGACTTGCTCTTAGCCGGTCAGCCCTATTTCCAAATATTTTTACGTTTGAAGGAAGCCAACCAGCTAACAGCTAACGGACTAACCAGCAAAAAAAGACAAACAATATTATGACCAAATTATCCAGTTTTGACCAATTCGTAAACCGACATATCGGTACTAATAACGAAGATGAAAAGGCGATGCTAAAAGCCATCAAAGTTGACTCTTTGGACCAGCTCATCGATCAGACCATCCCGTCTGATATTCGTAGTAAAAAAGGATTTACCGTTATTCCG
>CAKZUV010000239.1 GCA_937921555.1 uncultured Saprospiraceae bacterium | reverse complement strand
TATCCATGGGATGGTGTATTAACTGTCACCGCCAAACGGAAGTACAGTTTGCTTCCAACGAATATTACGATCAGTACGAAACTTACCACAAAGAATTGAAAGCCGGAAAGCGGGAAGTGGTCACGGTAGAAGATATCGGAGGTTTGGAATGTCAGAAATGTCATTACTAATAATCACATTTTACCAAAAAACAAAAAAAGTACGATCTCCTAAAAAGAGCTTAATTAAATTGAAATAATGGACAAGAAAAATCAGGACATCTGGGTCGGAATGGCACACAAAAACAACGATCCTGCGCTCATCGAAGCTGCCGGAAAAGAATTTGTGGAATTACCCATCATTGAAGCCCTAGGCGATGAAAAAATTGCCGAAGTAGAAACCAATCGACGTGATTTTCTAAAATATCTGGGCTTCGGTCTGGGAGCCGCAACGGTCGCTGCCAGTTGTGATGTTCCCGTCAAAAGAGCGATTCCTTACGTAACCAAACCCGATGAAATCGTTCCGGGTGTTGCTACTTATTATGCTTCCAGTTTTGTCAAAGGTGGTGATTATTGTTCCGTGCTGGTGAAAACCAGAGAGGGCCGCCCCATCAAGATAGAAGGAAACGTACTTTCTCCGCTTACCAACGGTGGAACTTCCGCCCGTGCGCAGGCGAGTGTGCTCGAATTGTACGATGTGAATCGTAATAAAATGAGTGGCTCCATTGGCGAAGACGGTAAAATTGACGGAATGTCGTGGGAATCATTGGACAAAGAGATCATGGCTAAACTTAACGCAGGATCGAAAATCCGGATTGTGACCAATACCGTTCTGAGTCCTACAACTAAAAAAGTATTCGCTGAATTTCAGGCAAAATATCCAAATGCACAGGTAGTTACTTACGACCCTATCTCTTCTTCCGCTATGCTGGAAGCCAACGAACAGAGTTTCGGAGACCGGGTAATTCCTGACTATCATTTTGACAAAGCAGATACCATCGTTAGTTTTGGTGCTGACTTTTTAGGTGCGTGGATTTCTCCGATTGAGTATGCGACTGCTTACGCAAAAGGCCGGAAAATTAACGCGAAGAATCCTAAAATGTCCCGCCACATTCAGATAGAAAGCGGAATGTCCCTGACTGGTTCCAACGCAGATAACCGGGTACTGATCAAGCCTTCAGAAATGGGCGCGGCTATCGCTACCTTATATAGTGCATTAGGTGGAAGCGTTTCAGCTCCCAAGCTGAATGCCAAAGCCGCCAAAGCTATGAATAATCTGGCTGGTCAATTACGCGGAAGCCGTGGAAAATCACTGGTTGTTTCTTCTTCCAATAATGTGATGGAGCAAATTATGGTCAACAAGATCAACGAAATGCTCGGTAACCTGGGATCAACTGTTACTTTCACCCACGGTTCTTTACAGCGCCAGGGTCTTGATAAAAATATTCAGAATCTGATTACGGAAATGCAGGGTGGTGGCGTAGACGCCGTTTTTGTGCTGGACGCAAATCCCGCTTTTGATCTTCCAAACTCAGATAAATTTGTTACCGCTTTCGCTAAAGTTCCACTGAAAGTTTCTCTGTCCTACGACGTCAATGAGACCATGGCACTTTGCGATTATATCGCACCGACGCATCATTACCTCGAATCCTGGGGAGACGCGGAGCCAAAGCGTGGACATTACAGCATCATACAGCCAACCATTAAGCCGTTATTCCCAACCCGTCAGGCGGAAGCTTCGCTGTTGACCTGGGCTGCGAGTGAAAATTATAAAGCGGACGCGGAGCAACCATACTATGATTACGTTAGAAATAACTGGAAAAATAGTTTGTTTGGTGCGCAATCTTCTTACGCTTCTTTTCAGTCTTTCTGGGATGAAACCTTACACGATGGGGTAGCCAAAGTCGGTGCACCAGCGCGGGAATACACAACTTGTGCCGCAAGTGTAAACAGCGGACAAATTTCCCAGCCTTCCAATTCAGAAATGGAAGTGGATTTTCAGGAATCTGTCAATATGGGAGCTGGTCAGTACGCCAACAATCCATGGCTGATGGAAATGCCCGATCCGGTTACCCGGACTTCCTGGGGGAATTACCTCGGAGTACCGGTTAAGTTTGACGGAGCACATACTTTCGAAGGTTACAAAGGTATCGGTTCCAATATGGTAAAAGGATACGCCGACGTGGTCAACCTCACTCAGACGGGGGCCGAAGAAGCCACGCCGATCACTGCTTTCCCACAATTCGGTCAGCCCGAAGGAACCGTAGCGACTACGCTGGGATATGGTAGAAAAGTTTGTGGAGATGCCGGTCGGAATATCGGAACAAACATGTTCCCGTATTTATCTATTGACCAAAATGGCAATACACAATATTATGCAACGAACATAGAAGTGAGTGACATCGTGGATATCAACTACGATTTCCCTTGTGTTCAGTATCACCACACGCTGGGCGTTACCGCTCAGAGCGAGTCGGGGGAGACCATCAATGCGGATGAAGCTGCTTTGGTAGACTTTACCTACGGTGTAGTGGATCAGGGATTTCAGGGTAGTTTGACCGATCGTTCTGTTATTTATACCACGAACATCAACCGTCTGCCGGAAGAACTGGAAAAAATTGCCAAGAAAAGAGAAGAGGCACAACACCTTAATTCTCAAACACTCTATCCTGGTCACGAATATTTATACGAAAATGGCCACCACTGGGGCATGTACGTTGATCTGAATGCCTGTACGGGTTGTTCGGCTTGTACGGTCGCCTGTATGGCTGAAAATAACGTACCCGTAGTTGGTGCAAAAGAGGTGAGTCGTCACCACGAAATGACCTGGTTGCGAATTGACCGTTACTTCTACGGAGATGCGGAAAATCCAAATACGGCCTACCAGCCGATGATGTGTCAGCACTGTGATAACGCACCTTGTGAGAACGTTTGTCCGGTAGCAGCTACCAACCACAGTTCGGAAGGACTGAACCAGATGGCCTATAACCGTTGTGTCGGTACCCGATACTGTGCCAACAACTGTCCTTACAAAGTACGTCGTTTCAACTGGATGGATTACACCACCGCTGATATCTTCCCGGCTAATCAGTTGGATCTGAACGAAGAGACTGTTCCTTACGGTGCGGACAACCTGACGCGAATGGTACTGAACCCGGATGTAACGGTTCGTTCCAGAGGAGTTATTGAAAAATGTAGCTTCTGTGTACAGAGAATTCAGGAAGGAAAGTTAACTGCGAAGCGGGAAATGCGTAAGCTAAGAGATCAGGACGTGAAAACAGCTTGTCAGACCGCTTGTCCAACGGGAGCGATTGTTTTCGGAGATATGAATAACAAAAAAGGCGCACTGAACAAAGCACTGGATAACAATCCTTTAGCTTATATCGCGCTGGAAGAAATCAACGTACAGTCTTCCGTTCGTTATACCGCAGTCGTAAACAACCGGGACGAAAGCCTGGATGCTTAAAACCTTGTTAAGTAAAAGTAAATCAGATATAAAAATTTGTGTTGGATACCACTAGGTGGTGTTTATAATTAGAATATAAATTAGAAATATGAGCGCGATAGTTTCCCCAGTTAGAAAACCGTTGATTACGGGTAATAAAACTTACCACCAGATTACGGAAGATCTGATCAGCCCAACGGAAAAGACGCCCAACGCTTTGTGGGTAATTACTTTTCTGATGTCAATTTCCTTGCTGGGATTTGGTTTGTTCTGTATTGCCTGGACCATCTGGAACGGGATTGGTACCTGGAACCTCAACCGGACCATTGGTTGGGGCTGGGATATCACCAACTTCGTTTGGTGGATTGGAATCGGACACGCCGGAACGTTGATTTCTGCGATTCTCTTGCTTTTCCGGCAAAAGTGGCGAACGGGCGTTAACCGGGCGGCGGAAGCGATGACGATTTTTGCTGTAATCTGTGCGGCACTTTTCCCCGGTATTCACGTAGGACGGGCCTGGGTAGTATTCTACTTCTTCCCTTATCCAAATACCCGGGGACCATTATGGGTAAACTTTAACTCTCCGCTGCTCTGGGATTTATTTGCGATCAGTACCTACTTTACCGTATCCTTATTGTTCTGGTATCTGGGACTGGTACCAGATTTTGCTACGGTCCGTGACCGTGCGACTGGTTTCAGAAAAAGCATTTATTCTTTCTTAGCTTTCGGCTGGACCGGAAAAGCAAAACACTGGCAACGATGGGAATCTTTATCCCTCGTACTGGCTGGATTAGCAACACCATTAGTATTATCGGTACACACGATTGTATCTTTTGATTTCGCCACTTCCGTTATTCCGGGATGGCACACCACGATTTTCCCTCCATATTTCGTAGCGGGAGCGATTTTCTCAGGATTTGCGATGGTACTGACGCTGATGATTATTACCCGAAAGGTATTGAGCCTCGAAGACTACATTACCATTGAGCACGTAGAATCCATGAATAAGGTAATCCTCGTAACGGGAACCATGGTAGGAGTTGCTTATTTGACGGAGTTATTCATTGCCTGGTATTCAGGATATATCTACGAGCAGTTTGCATTCTTTAACCGTGCCCTCGGTTCTTACTGGTGGTCGTATTTTGGAATGATGTTCTGTAATGTATTATCTCCTCAATTCTTCTGGTCCAGAAAAATCCGGCGGAGTATTACCTGGACTTTCTTCCTGTCCATCGTTGTAAATATCGGGATGTGGTTTGAGCGTTTTGTAATTATCGCAACGACCCTGGCCCGTGATTATTTGCCATCAAGCTGGTCTTACTACACACCTACTTGGGTGGAAATCGGAATTTACCTGGGGACGATTGGATTGTTCTTTACCCTTTACCTTGGATTTACGAGAGTAGCACCGGTAGTAGCCGTAGCGGAAATCAAGAGTATTCTTAAAACCGGTGGAGATCAGTACGTTGGAGAAAACGCAAAACATCACCACCACGTAAAGCACGATGTGAACGAGCACGCAGCTGGAACGAGCATTGATATTGATGAAAATCCAGACACGAAAATTAAATAATTTTTTGGCCAGATAACTGGTTAGCCAGCTGGCCTGTTAGCTTTTTGCTAACGCGGGTTTTACACAATAGAAGAAGGCCAAATGGCCGATAGCAAATAGCCAATAGCAAATTTTTATAAAAAATTTAAAATGAAAAAAGGTCACACAGAAGTTTTATACGGACTGTACAACGACGAGGAGATTTTACTCGACGCAGTTCGTCAGGCCAAAAAAGAACATTTGGATATCATGGATGTCTTTACCCCTTTTCCAATTCACGGACTGGATCCAATTCTGGGGTTAGCGGAATCCCGTCTGCACCAGGCTGGATTCGTTTACGGAGCTACGGGTACCTGTACGGCATTTTTGTTTATGACCTGGGTATTTACCAGAGACTGGCCGATCATTTTTGGTGGAAAACCATACTGGTCCGTACCGGCTTTTATTCCGATTACCTTTGAGTTAACAGTACTTTTTGCCGCTATCGGGATGGTTGTGTCTTTCTACATTATTTGTGGACTGGGACCCGGCGTAACCAATGAAGTATTAGACGATCGAATTACGGATGATAAATTTTGTCTTGCTTTCCAAACCAACGGTTACTCTGAAGATCAGATTGATAAACTTAAATCATTCCTCACTTCTACCGGCGTAGAAGAAATAGGCGCAAAAGTCATCTAAGGAATCAGCTAATAAATTGCTTCCAAAATAATTGAGAAGATAAAAACTAATTGTTCAATGAAACATAGCATAAAATTAAATTTGTTCGTCATCCTTTTTGCGCTGCTGATTTTCAGTAGTTGCGGAAGCCCAGGGAAGAATGATCCCGGTTCGGAATATATGCCCGATATGGCACACTCTATTGCCTACGAGTCAAATATTTACAATTATTATTATAACAATACCTGGGATGCACAAAGTGTAAAAGACCTGAAGTCTTTGTCTATTCCCGGTGAGCCTGTTGATGGTACGATCCCCCGTGGATATGCCGGGGTAGCGATGAGCAAAACCGGAAAAGCTAGACGCGATGTGATGGAAGTGCTCAATGGCGGAACCTCCACTTCGGCGATTTCTGTTCCCGTGAACGGTAGCGTTCCTTTTTATTATGAAAATACCGAAGAAGAAAGGTTACGGGCGACCGCAGAGATCATCGAAAATCCGTTTCCAATTACCACCAAAGGACTGGCCGAAGGAAAGGAGTTATATAATATCTTTTGTGGCATCTGTCACGGATCAAAAGGAGATGGAGTAGGGTATCTAGTATCCGAGGATAATCCCAACGCAAAGTATCCGGCACAACCTGCCAACCTCATTCAGGGAGACTTGCTGACCGCTTCTAACGGACGGTATTATTTTGCCATCATGCACGGTAAAAACGTGATGGGTGGGTACGCGGATAAAATTTCTTACGAAGAACGATGGAATGTAATACATCATATCCGGTCTTTACAAGCGGATGCGACCAAAACAAAATACGACGCTAAAGTAAATACACTGAACAATATCGAAATTCCCGGTGAAAGTTTAGCACCGATAGCTTCGGATGATATCGAAGGATTTATTTTTGATGAAAACAGTGGTGACGGTAAAGCACACGAAAATATGGGAGATGGTGAAGCTCACGGAGACGGAGCAGGACACGACGCTACGGAATCTCACGATGCCAGCGATCACTCCCACGAAGGACACGACCACGGAGGTGGAGACCATAACCACGAAGGTGGAGACCATAAATAAAAAACGAAAAGCAAATCGGCGGAGATCACCGGTTTGACCTTTAAATAAATATTTGAATTAAATATAATGAATACAGATCACGCTACTATTGATCATGCTGAGGATATTAAGCATTTTGTTTTTGAAGGAAAACAAAAAACGACCCTACTTGCATTTATCGTGCTGGGAATCCTGTGTATGGTAGGAACTTTCTTTATCGATTCCAATCGGTTCTGGACAAATTATTTGCACAATGCGGTTTTCTTTCTGGGAATGTCGTTTGTGGCTACATTTGTGCTTTCTGCCTTTATGCTGGCCTACGCCGGATGGCACGTAGTGATGAAGCGGGTATGGGAGGCTTTTATGTTGTTTTTGCCCGTTGGGTTAATCATGATGTTGCTGGTAATTGTTGGATTGTGGATGCACGGTCACCACTTGTACCACTGGTCCATGGATGGAATAGCCGATCCAACGTCCCCAAATTACGATAAAATTTTAGCCGGGAAAGTACCTTTCCTGAACAAATACTGGTATACATTTGGTACGCTGATTATTGTGGGTATCTGGACATTTTTCGCTTACCGGTTACGGTCTCTTTCTCTGAGAGAAGACGAAGAAGGAACAACGGATTATGCGCTTCACCAGCAAATGAAAAAAGTAGCTGCTATCTTTTTACCAATCGGTGCCTTTACAAGTGCGGCACTGGTATGGCAGTGGGTGATGAGTATTGACGGACACTGGTACAGTACACTATACGCCTGGTACGCTACGGCGAGTTGGTTTGTAGCGATGCTGGCCCTGACTATCCTGATTCTTATTTATCTGAAATCAAAAGGATATTACAAAGCGGTCACCGCGGAGCACCTTCACGATTTAGGAAAATATATGTTTGCCTTTTCTGTATTCTGGACTTATCTGTGGTTTTCACAGTTTATGTTGATCTGGTACGGAAACAACGGAGAAGAAACGGTTTACTACAACCTGCGTCGCCACGAATACACCATTCTGTATTTTGGTAACCTGGTTTTAAACTTTGTTCTGCCCTTCCTGATTCTGATGCGTAATGACACCAAAAGAAAATACGGTACTCTAGGATTTACGGCGGTGATTGTATTCTTCGGCCACTGGTGGGATTATTTCTATCTGATTAAGCCGGGTGCGAGACTAAATGCACTGCACGCACACCACGGAGCCGGTCACGGACACGAGGATGCGGCGCACGGAGCTGGCGAAGCCGCCCACGGAGCCGCCGGACACGCGGCGGAACACGGTGCTGATCTGGCCCACGCTGCCGGACACGCGGTACAAGAAGGAACCGAATTTGCGATGGGTTTTACCATCCCCGGCTTCCTGGAAATAGGAACATTTTTAGGATTTTTAGCATTCTTCCTCTACTTCGTTTTCAACCGGATGGAGAAGGCGGCATTAATGCCAAAAAATGACCCTTATCTGGCAGAAAGTTTACACCATCACGTGTAAAAAACTGTTATATTAGAAACACAGGCTGAATAACTTATTTTACAAAACTTCAGTACTTAATATCATATAAAAATGACAACATTATTGATCCTTCTCTGCATTATTCTGATTGCTACGGTTTTCGTGCAAATTGGTAAGATGACTGAATTATCCGCGAGAATCCGTGGACAAGAGGATGCGGAGGCTAGTAGTAATAATTTTAATGCCAATATGATGATCGTCTTCCTGGTAGGATTTCTGATTTTCTGTGTTGGTACTTCTATTTATTATAAAAATTCTTTACTGGGATATGGTCCGCACCAATCCGCTTCGGTACACGGTGATGAAATGGATTCTATCTGGAATCTGACTTTATTCTTTACCGGAATTGTATTCGTGTTGACGCACATCGCACTGTTTTACTTTTCCTGGAAATATAAAGGGGTAAAAGGCCGAAAGGCATTATTCATTGCGCACGACAACAAACTGGAGGTGATCTGGACGACGATTCCTGCGGTAGTTATGTGCTTTCTGGTAGTACAGGGACTGGTTGCCTGGAACAAAATCATGGCCGATGTCGGACCCAACGAAGAACACATCGAGATCGAAGCCACGGGACAGCAGTTCTTCTGGACGATCCGTATGTCGGGAGAAGATGGTTTACTCGGAGAAAAATACTACCGGGATATATCTGCCACCAATCCTCTGGGACAGGTATGGACGGATGAAAAAAATCTGGATGATATTGTTTCCACGAGTGCGGGTGAGGTCATCAAATTACCGGTTGGTAAAAAAGTACGGGTGCGTATTACTGCCAAGGACGTACTGCATAACTTTGATATGCCACACTTCCGGGTGAAAATGGATGCCATTCCTGGTCTGCCTACTTATTTTGTGTTTACACCAAAAATAACAACCGAAGAATACCGGGAAAATCTTTTAGAGAAGGATCGAAATGGTGATCCGCTGTATCCGGAATGGTACGATTTGTACGATGAGACCAGTCCCGAACTTGGAACCCGTGGAGAGAATTTTAATTTCGAATTGGCTTGTGCTGAGCTTTGTGGAAAAGGACACTATTCCATGCGTCGGATTTTTGAAATCGTAACACAGGAAGAATACGACAACTGGCTGGCTACGCAAAAGTCTTACTTCTTTTCTACTGTGCGTGGAACGGACGAGGACCCGTACGGAGACCGTTTATTTGATGCTGAAATCAGAGAACGAAAGCAGGTATTCCGCGATGCTTACACCAAAGCATTAGAAGCCACTGAGCCAATGGACAAGATTATCCGTTTGGATAATATCACTTTCAACACTGGTTCAGCTACACTGACTCCACTGTCTAAATACGAATTGACCAACGTAATGGAAGTGATGAACGAAAATCCAAATCTAACCATCGAATTGGGTGGACATACGGATAGCGCAGGAGATGACGAAATGAATATGGATTTATCCAACAAAAGATCAAAAGCGGTGTTTAACTGGTTAACTTCTAAAGGAGTAGACGAAAACAGAATGGTGGCCGTTGGATTCGGAGAAACTAAACCGGAAGTTCCCAATGATTCTCCCGAGAATATGGCGAAGAACCGCAGAACTGAATTAAGAATTCTGACGCAGTAAAGCGTTTTAATAATAGAATAGAAAAAAAGTATTTCAATTTTTTTAATGGGCTACATTTTGAAAATTAGAAATTTAATAAATTAATATTTATGGCTTACGTTTTAGAGTACGACGAAGATCTATTGATCGAAGAGCAAGGATTTGACGATCATTTTCATGAGCATCATCATGGAGATAAATATCAGTCAAGTTTTATCAACACCTATATCTTCTCGATGGACCATAAGATGATTGCCAAACAATTCCTGATTACGGGAATTTTCTGGGCAATTATCGGGGCCGCGATGTCGATTGTTTTCCGTTTACAGTTAGGATTCCCGGAAGAGAATCTGGCGTGGTTACAGCCACTGCTCGGTAAATGGATTACGGTGAACGATTCGGGGATTGGAACCCTGGATCCACAGTTTTACTACGCCCTGGTCACCATGCACGGAACCATTCTGGTATTCTTTGTATTGACGGCTGGTCTGAGTGGAACATTTAGTAACCTGCTTATTCCACTGCAACTGGGAGCGCGTGATATGGCATCGCCGATGCTGAATATGCTTTCCTACTGGTTCTTCTTTATGGCTGGATTGGTGATGTTCCTATCACTATTCCTCAGCACCGGACCCTTTGCCGGGGGATGGACAGGATATCCGCCATTGAGTGCCTTACCACAAGCCTCTTCCGGTTCCGGAGCAGGGATGACGATGTGGATTGTTTCGCTAGTACTATTCGTTGTTTCTGTACTTTTGGGAGGTATCAACTATATCACGACGGTTCTGAACCTTCGGACCAAAGGGATGACGATGTGGAGAATGCCATTGACCATTTGGGCATTTTTCGTAACGGCCATTTTAGGACTGTTATCTTTCCCCGTACTGGCTTCGGCTTTTTTCCTGATGATGTGTGATCGTGGTCTGGGAACGAGTTTTTATCTGAGTGAAATTTTTATCGGAGGTGCACCGCTGGACAACGTGGGAGGATCACCAATTCTCTATCAGCACTTGTTCTGGTTTTTAGGACACCCTGAGGTATATATTATTATCCTTCCCGCAATGGGACTGGTTTCTGAGGTGATGAGTGTACACGCGCGTAAACCAATTTTTGGATACAAAGCGATGGTATTCTCGATCCTGGCGATTGGATTTTTAAGTTTTATTGTATGGGCGCACCACATGTTTATGTCGGGTGTAAATCCATTCATTGCCAACTTCTTTGTGATCTTTACATTGATCATCGCGGTACCATCGGCCGTAAAAGTATTTAACTGGATTGCAACCCTATACGGTGGTAATATCCGATTTACTTCGGCGATGTTATTCTCTATCGGATTCGTATCTATGTTTATTTCCGGTGGATTAACGGGTATTTTCTTAGGAAACTCAACCATCGATATTCAGATGCACGATACGTACTTTGTAGTTGCTCACTTTCACATTGTAATGGGAATTGCGGCCTTCTTCGGAATGTACGCAGGAGTCTACCACTGGTATCCGAAAATGTTTGGTCGGTTTATGAATGAGACATTGGGTAAGATTCACTTCTGGGGAACCATGATCGGTGCTTACGCGATCTTCTGGCCGATGCACTATCTGGGACTAGCCGGTGTACCAAGACGATATTACAAGTTTGATACTTTCGATGCTTTCGCTCACTTCGGCGATATGAATAAATTCATAACAATAGCTGCAATCGTAGTATTCTTCTTACAGATTCTGTTTGTAATCAACTTCTTCTACAGTATTTTCAAAGGTAGAAAGATGAAGACCAAGAATCCATGGGGTGCGACTACGCTGGAATGGACCACACCGGTGGAAGGAATTCACGGTAACTGGCCTGGTAATTTGCCATCAGTACACCGTTGGGCGTACGATTACGGTAAGGATGGAATTGAGTTTATTCCGCAATACGTACCGATTAACGAAAATGAAAGCGAGGAGCATTAAGATAAGTTGAAATGTTGAGTTGTTGATTTGTTTAAAAGTAATTATTGCTAAACGATTCAACGATTCAACATTTAAACAAAAAAATAATGAGTCAAATCAGAACAGATAACAATACGGGATTTTCACTACTGGGACAAAAGTTTTCGGACTATTCTCAGTTGGTTAAGCTGCGGCTGAATCTGACGGTGGTTTTCTCTTCGGTCATGGCTTATCTGATCGCATGCGGCGGAACGCCAGACTGGACGTTGTTATTGGTTTTGTCCCTTGGCGGATTTCTGGTGACGGGAGCTTCCAATGCTCTGAATCAGGTCCTTGAAAAAGAGTACGACCGGGATATGAAGCGGACCGAAAACCGTCCCATTGCTGCCAACCGGATGACCATTTCGGAAGGCGTACTGGCTGCGGGTTTTATGAGTGTTGTGGGTATTGGTTTACTGGCGTCGATTAATCCCTGGACGGCATTATTGGGAACCATTGCTTTGATTAGTTATGCTTTTATTTATACGCCGATGAAGCGGGTTTCTCCCGTGGCGGTATTTATCGGCGCGGTACCCGGTGCATTACCGATGATGATCGGATGTGTGGCCGCTGAAGGAACCATTACTGGTTTGTCTATTGCCTTGTTTAGTCTTCAGTTCATCTGGCAGTTACCCCATTTCTGGGCGATTGGCTGGCTGGCTTTTACCGACTATAATCAGGCTGGCTTTAAGTTTCTGGAAGCACAGGATGAGCAATTAGGTAAACAAGCGTTTATTTATGCGTTGTTGTTACTTCCTGTTTCCTG
The DNA here is from genome assembly GCA_937921555.1 of uncultured Saprospiraceae bacterium. GTDB lineage: Bacteria > Bacteroidota > Bacteroidia > Chitinophagales > Saprospiraceae > JALZUU01. The sequence goes on along the minus strand of CAKZUV010000239.1, from coordinate 4,375 downwards.
GATGCCCTTTTTGCTGGAAATAAGCGGAATTGTTTCGGCAGTTTTCCTTACGGTAGCAAGTATTATCTACGCGGGATTTGCGTGGAATTTATATAAAAAAAACAATCGAAAAGCTGCTTTACAATTGATGTTTAGTTCATTCTTTTATTTGCCACTGGTGCTGTTTGCACTGTACGCAGATAAAATACTATAAACGATAAATTATGAGTGTGGCAGTAGAAAATTTTAGAAATAACAGAATTCATCCGAAGGTATTTGCACTGGTAACGGCTTGTGTAAGTATGACGATGTTGTTTGCTGCTTTTACGAGTGCTTACGTAGTACGGCAGGCGGCGGGTAACTGGCTAGAGTTTCCATTGCCGACTTATTTTTATGTCAGTACCGGAATCATCGTTTTGAGCAGTGTGCTTTTACACAGTTCCTACGTGTCTTTTAAAAACGGAAAAGAAGCTGCGTATAAAGGCCTGATGGTCGTGAGTGCTTTACTGGGAATTGCCTTTGTAGTTTGTCAGGTGCTGGGATTTTATGAAATGGAAGCGATGGGAATTGAACTGACAGGAAATCCCTCCGGATCATTTGTATATGTAATCGCGGCGGTGCACGCGGCGCACGTACTGGCGGGAATAGCAGTACTGGCGGTAGCGATGTTGCATGCCTTTTTGCTGCCCTTCAATCCGACACCCGCCCGTAAATTGCGTTTTCAGCAAACGATTATTTACTGGCATTTTGTGGATATTCTTTGGGTATATTTGTTGTTCTTTTTTATTTTGCAGCAAACCTAGAAATACGATTTAGTAAAAATAGTTTTTATAAAACGGTAAACTTTTAAACAATAGACTTGATGCTGAATTTCTTTGTAGCGTAACCAAAAAAATCAATTGGAAACCTATAAATTAATCCGGAAAGGTCTGAAATTAAACATTTGACATGGCGACAGAAACTGTTGTGAAAGAACACGATCACCACGACACGAACGACGGAGGAGCATGGGATGGAGGAAAACAACCATTTGCAGTAAGCTACGGAAAGCTAATGATGTGGTATTTCCTATTATCGGATGCCTTTACCTTTGCGGGATTCCTGATTGCTTACGGTACCTTACGATTCAGTAGTGCTACCTGGCCGGTTCCCGACTTTGTATTTTCCACGACTCCATTTGGTGGACACGGATTACCACTCATCTTTGTAACCTTTATGTCTTTCCTTTTGATCATCAGTTCCGTTACGATGGTACGGGGTGTACAGGAAGGACACCGTGAAAATAAGCGCGGCGTGGTTTTCTGGATGTTTCTGACTATTATCGGTGGAATTGGCTTCCTGAGCTGTCAGGCCTGGGAGTGGAACAATCTGATCAACGTGGAGCACATGACCGTAACGGTTAATCCATTCGGTACGCACACCGAATCGGGAACCTATCTGGAAGGTGACGATCATGATATCAACGCGGGAGATACCTTCGCAGCGGGTGATTCTTATCTGATTCATCAGCACGACGGTGAATTTCATCCTTTGAAATATAAGACGGAAGAAGGAATTGAGAAGCAGCAGGAATTTGGTCCGAAAGCATTCGGTGCATTGTTTTTCTTTATCACCGGATTTCACGGATTCCACGTACTATCCGGAGTCGTATTCCTGATTATAATTATGATCAATGCAGCGAGTGGACTGTACGTCGAACGAAAAAACGGATACGAAATGGTAGAGAAGGTTGGGTTGTACTGGCACTTTGTAGATTTAGTATGGGTATTCGTATTCCTGGTATTCTATCTGCTCTAAAGCGCGTTTCTATTCTGTAAGTAATTTAAAATTGAAATAAAAATAAAATGGGTCATAAATCATACGAAGAATCAATCAAAGATGTTTACAAAGGGCTGATACTGTTAGCCGTGGTTACTTTGATCGAAGTAGGAATATCACTTTTTGGAAAAGGACACCTGGGGTACAAGCCAGGCCCTGAAATGGGTTGGTTGCTGGCGCTCGTGGCCATCGGTCTGATTGTTTTGTCACTCTACAAAGCGTATTTTATTATTTACGAATTTATGCACATGAGTTCGGAAGTAAAAGGATTAAGAATGACGGTATTGATGCCTTGTTTATTACTGGTCTGGGCGGTTATCGCTTTCTTTCAGGAAGGAAATTCCTGGTTTGAGCGGAGAGATTTGATCAAGGAGAAAAACGAACGAAGTATTAAAGATAAGAAAATGGATATACAGGGGAGCCTGCTGCAAAAAGAAGAAACTTATCAGATGTAAAAGCTGAGTACATAAAAAAAGCGGAGCTTATTAGCTCCGCTTTTTTTATGTCAGTATTCAATTGTCTGAACAGGGTAAAGGAGGGAGAAATTCTAAACCAACTCTGATTCAAAATGTTTTATTGATATGGAAAGAGAACAGAAAAAATCGAATAATTATCTTCAGGCAGCCATGTTGTTTTTGTTGATTATTGTGTTTCCCGGAGGATCCTGGATTTACATGAATATGGGATACAATCGTTCCAAAACAGCACTTTCCGAATTACAGGATTACGGTCATTTGCCCGCTTTTCAGCTCACCGGGATGAATGGAACGGTAGATTCCAGTCTGGTCAATGGACAAATGACGCTGGTTGCATTTATCAATCCCGGTCAGACCGAAACCAAAGACCGGATGCAGGTGCTGGAAACTTTACACCGTCAATTTGATGAGCGCAATGATTTCAAATTACTGCTTCATCTGCCCGAATCGGCTGATCTGGCTGGTTTTCAAAATGCATACAATCTGAAAGATGACCGTCAGATTTATCTGGTCAAAGGAAATTCACAAACGCTAAGCAGCCTGATAAATAACAACTACCGGATTCCGGAACTACCGGATGTTCGGGAACCGGGAAGCAGTGTAAACTTTCAGAAAAACGGTGCTGCGGATGCTAACAATTATCCTTATTATATTTTAATCGATGAAAAAGGAAAAATCAGGAATTACTACCACGCGGACCGGAATGAAGACATTGAAAGAATGGTAGAACACATTGCGCTGATTTTACCACGTGATATTGAAGGAGATCCGCGCTTGCGGAGAGACCGGGAACTATAGAAGCACAGCCAATTACAAAACCCTAATTTAACTCAGAAAAGATGTACGATATTCCACAAAACCTGCCACTGGCTAAAAAGCTGAACAAAGGAGCGACCATCATTTCCATCGTCGTAGTACTACTAGTGGTGCTGATGCGGAAAATAAAATTAGACCTTGGAATAGACTTTAGTTTTCTGCCACCTTTTTATTCCGGGCTGAATGCCCTGGTGGCGGTGGTGCTGATACTGGCATTGATGGCGGTCAAAAAAAAGAATATTGCTGCTCATCGCCGGTATATGACGATTGCCCTGGGATTATCTGCGTTGTTTTTGTTATGCTACGTGGTCTATCATATTACGACGCCGACGACCAACTATTGTAACGAAGGAAACATCCGGTATCTCTACTTTTTTCTGTTGATCACGCACATTATTTTGGCGGCAGCATTACTACCCTTTATATTGTTTACCTATATCCGGGCGTATACCGGACAAATTTTACTCCATCGTAAAATGGCGCGGTGGGTTTTTCCGTTATGGTTATACGTAGCAGTAACGGGACCCGTGATTTATTTTATGTTACGACCCTGTTATTTATTAAATTGATTTAAATAGAATTATGAAAAAATATATCGTTCGAATCATCACTGTTTTTAGTCTCTTTTTTATGCTGGGAATGCCCGTAGAAAGTCCCGCACAATGTCCGATGTGCCGAATGGCCGCGGATAGTAATCTGGAAAATGGGGGAACGGCCGGAAAAGGCCTGAATGCGGGAATTTTATATATGCTTTCACTACCATACGTGATGGTCGCCGGCCTCGGATTCTGGTGGTACCGTAACCGGAAGAAGGAAGAGGATGTCGTGTTGCAGGATGAGCTTGATGGAATGGTGGAGTAGAGGTTGGATGGTTAGGTTTACTAAACTTAATTCGAATCTGTGGATATTGATAAGAAATACAGTAGAATTAATTAGTTAAGTTTAGCAAACCTTGGGTATTACGAATCGTTGGATTTAGATGAAAAATAAGGTAGGCTTCTTTAGTGAAGTTTGGCCGATTTCGGATGGTTTAGGTTTACTAAACTTAATTCGAATCTGGAGATATTGATAAGAAGTTAGTAGATTCTTTTTAGTTAAGTTTAGTAAACCTTTGGTATTACGAATCGTTGGATTTAGATGAAAAATAAGGGACAAGATTTAAATAGATTCAGAATTTTTAATTAAATTTGAGACAAAAAAAATGACAGGTTATAATCAGGAAATTGAATCAAAAATGCGTTATCACTATAGTCAATTGAATGAAAAAGAGAAGCGCCATTATGTAG
>CAKZUV010000238.1 GCA_937921555.1 uncultured Saprospiraceae bacterium | reverse complement strand
GATTAATATAGTCAATTTGGCGGGTCAGACTTTAGAAAATATACCCGTGAATCGTTTTCCTTATACGTTGTCTGTGACGGATTATCCCGCGGGTATTTATTTTGTTCGCCTGGAAGATGAAGGAGGAGCCTTTCAGATGTTGAAAATGATTAAAATTTAAAATTAGTTATTATGAAAAAAAATATACTTTTTCTCCCGCTTCTTTTCTGCACATTTTCTATCCTCGCTCAGTCTCTTGTCGGAGAAAATAAGCAATGGTATATCGGTGAAGTTTTCATTACACAGCCACCGGTTACCACCATCATGAAGATGGAGGGTGATACATTGGTAGACAACAAACTGTATAAAAAGATATACCTTACCAGAGATACGGTTAATCAGGAATGGACGCTTTTTAGCGGAATAATTCGGGAAGACAGTACTAAAAAAGTATGGCTGCGCAGACCTGGTTTTGTTGATGACGAAGAAAAATTATTATTTGATTTTAACCTGGTAGTAGGCGATAGTTTTTTTATTGATAATGGAGGTGGATGGACCTGTTCAATTCCGGTAATTGCAGTGGACTCTGTCAGCCTGACCAATGGAGAAAGGCGTAAGAGAATTACCTTTTCTTATCAGTTTTTTGGAGATATGGAAGATGAAACTTTCTGGATAGAGGGAATTGGCAGTCAGTTTGGCGTATTGTATCACACTGCCGCTTATTGTGAGAATATCGATTTTGGTCGATGGATCAGATGCTACTTCGAAGATGGCCAACGACAATTTGGTCAGGTGCCGGAAGGGGAGTGTTTCTACGAATTTATTACCAATACAAATGATCTAGATACGCAAATTGGTTTTAGTATTTATCCAAATCCGGCGAGTGATGAGCTGACCATAAAATTACCGGATACCCAATCCCGAAAATGGGAATTATTTAATTATCAGGGACAACGGATCCGTCATGGCGAAATAAAAAACGGAGACGATCAGATTTCAGTTGCAATTTTACCCCGCGGAATTTACTTGTTGAGCATTAAAGGGTTAGGTGTGCAAAAATTAGTAATAGAATAAGAAATTGTACGCTTATCATAAAAAAAAAGCCCAAACCGAAATTCCCGGTCTGAGCGTTTTTTATTTTTAAAAAACTATTCGGAAAAATTAATTCTATAATTTCTGCTTAATCAACTTCTGCGGAATAGAGCGCTTTCCATCTGCTTTTAACCAAACAAAATAAACGCCCGATGGTAAATCACTGGTATCATAATTATAGCGATCTATCTCATTCTCTACAAAAGATTGCTGTAAGAATACTTGCCCCAGTTGATTGGTAATGATCATTTCAAAATCCTGTCCGGTCATTTTATCTAATCCAATCACCACGTGATCCGTGGCTGGATTTGGTGCTAAACTCACCAACTGAGGATCGGAATAGAAAGTATTTTCTTTACCCCTCATACTGGCACTGCTCGCCCCGATCACCGCTGTATAGTCTTCTACTTCCCCAAAAGGAACGGTGCCACAAGGGTCGGCAAAAGCATCTCTGGCTACAATTATCCGCATACTGGTTGAGCCGTCTAGCGCACCGTCCGGGATGGAAAGATTACTGGCCTGGGCAATACTGGTTACACTACTACCACTCGCTGGAGCGGGAACTACCGCTTCGTAGAAGATTTCATCGGCTTCGTAAATATCATTTTGATTATAATCGATCCATACGCGCCAGTAAGCATCAGCCGTTACGTAACTGTATTTTGCCGTAAGGAAAATATCATTGTTACCATCTTTTCCTAACATCATCGCCGTACTGGTAAAGTCAGAATAGGTAGACTTGCTGGATGCTTTTGTTGTTCCATTAACCGTCACTTCGCTTACCCATTCGTGCCAGGGAAAATCACTCGTTGCTTCGCAGTTTGGTTCGCCCGTTGGAGGAGATATAATTCCGTTGACGGTAAAAGCTTGCGTTGCAATATTGTTGTTTTCATTCGATTCGTCAATCACCTCGTCGAAATCTGCTTTGGCAATCAGGAAGTAACTACCCGGAGTGGTATTCGCAGGAATAGTGATCGCACCTCCAATATCAGTAATCGTTCCGATCCCCGTATTACCGGTTGGTACTTCTCCCACTAAAACGTCGTTGCTACTTAACGTCGCATCGGTACTGAGGACAAAGCCAATTCGATAATCGTCCGTAACAATAGCCGTACCACTGTTGGTCAGATCAAAATTGAAACTAGCGACATCTCCCGGATTAGTATTATAACTACCACCCGCGAAGGCTACCTGAAGATCTGGTTCGCTGGCCGGAGGAGGAGTTACGTCACCATTGGTCAGACAAATATCATCTGCAATTAAACTACCGTCACCAAAACCCCGGACAGAGATTTCAATAAAGGCGGTATTTGCTGGTGCCGTTTCTGTTTTTTCAAATAAAGTATAAGCGGAACCCACCGTGAAATAATCGGTCTCATTTAGTATTGGCTGGTAACTGCTGCTCATATATTTGATACTGATCCCGGCATTTTTATTCCCGCTTTCGCTCCGCAGATAGGCTTTGAGATTGAAGGTGTTTCCGGCGGTAGTAGAAAAACTTCTGAATACGCGGCTGCTGCCACTTTCCAGTTCGGCCGCATTGTTTCCGGTTCGGACGTTGTTTCCAGTAATAGAAATTGTTCCTGCCTCATTCCAGTCGTCGAGACCATTCTCAAAACCAGCGTTGGTCAACAGGTTATTCTCACAATCATCCGTTGGTGGAGGTGGAGGTGTACCATCAGAGCAGGGACCGATCGGTAGTTCTACGAATAAAAATAATTCACAACTATTGGCATTGGTACTGTTGATATCACGAATGAACAAGATTTCATCTCCTTCTGCAATTGGAAAAGGTCCGAGATTGACAGGTACATTATAATCGTAGAGATTGTTGTTGTATCGCCACTGCGAATTTGGATTCGGCGTAGCAGCAGTAATAGTTGCATCAAAATAATATAAATCATCGCCTGGATTGTTAGGCGTTCCGTTGTCGTCACAAGTAAAGTTACTGGTGGTACCCGTCAGTGGACAAATAGGACCATTGGTTCCTTCTGTGATCACGACGGTATAATCTTCCACTTCACCAACGGCAAAGGTTTCACAAGCCTCCGGATAACTACCTTGTTTCATAGACACCCGCATCCGGGTACTTCCGAGCGTAGCATCCTGCGGGATCGTAATATCTGCAAAAGCGGCTGTTGGATTTCCCGGAGGTGGCGGAGCGTTCTGAACAGTCTGAGCAGCAATTTCAGAATTTTCAAAAACGCCATTTTGATTATAATCAATCCAAACGCGCCAGTAAACATCCCAGGTGAAATAACTCCATTCCGCAACTAAGGTAATTTCACGCGTTGTACCGCTTCTCAAACTGGTAGAAGCCTGTCCCGTAAAATCACTGTATTTTGATTTGCCGGACTCGTTATTAATGCTACCAATAAAGACCGTATGAATCCAGTTTTGCCACGGTTGATCTCCCTGGCTTTCGCAATATTCGTTGGACGTATTATTAACGCTGGCACTCCCTACGACCGTACAACCATTGTTATCTGTAATGGTTACTATATAGCTGCCGGGACTTGCATTATTAATGCCCGATCCGGTAGTGCCATTACTCCACAGATAGCTGTACGGTTCAATACCACCGACGACATTGGTGGTGATGTTATTTCCTGAAACAACAATGTTTGGATTAATTGGAGGTGGATTGAAAATTCTTACGGTACCTCCAGTGGTGACTCCATTGGCATCCACTACCGAAACTGCGGCAGCAAAGCTGATGTCTAAGTTGTTAAAAGTAAAATTATTTCCAGTATAAATTTCTCCGTCAAAAAGTAATTGATAAGGAGGCGTTCCTCCACTGATAGACACGCTGATCGTAGCATCATTGGCATCGTGACAAGTGATGTCAGTACTGGTCAAATTGATTGTTAAAGCATTGTTGTCATCTCCCGTATATTTTACGACCCCGGCTGAATTAAAGTACCAAACACCGCTGATTGGATCGCTGACTACGCCACCGCCACCACTGGAAAGAAGGTAGCTGTCATTGCGATCATACCGGACGGATTCTGTTTCGTTAAAACGAGTAAAACCACCTGCGCCAAAACTATCGCCACCGAAAAAATAATCCCCGGCTGAACTGAAAGCGCCATTAAGTCCTGGTAAATTGCCATTGCTATTTTGGTAAGGTTCAAAGGTCTGACCATCAAAGGTGTAGTATCTGGTAGTATTAGCATCGTCATCTCTGCCACGGAAAAGGATCTCGCTACCATCCGTTCTTCCCGTGATATAGTCCGTGTAGAATCCCGGCAAATTACTGTTGTCCGGTGTGTAAGTAGTAAAAATATTATTCTCAAATTTTGATAAACCGAAAAAACTGGTAATCCAGGCTGTACCCTGCGGATCGACGTAGAGATCATTCAAATCTTCAGGAAGTGCTGCTCCTTCCGGGTAATTGGTCCAGCTTTGCGTACCGGGCTGGTAGCGAACGAGCCATCGGAAAGTAGGAGAAAACCCTCTGGCGATTGCGTAAATGGTTCCGTCGGGCGCCGACTTAATAGATTCGATATTGTTGGTAGGAATCTGACCGTTGGTATTGGCCGAAGTAAATTGTGTCCAGCTACTTCCATTATAAAAATAGATTCCATGATTTTGAGTTCCCACCCAAAACTGATTGCTGCCCGTAGCCGTCAATGCCTGTAAGAAGACGTCGTTGGTTCCAAGTGGACTATTACCACGGTGATAATGTGTCACCGCACCGGTGGCCGGATTAAGTTTAGAAATCAGTTGTCTTCCGCCGATGGTATAGACATTGCCCGCAGCGTCAAAATCCTGCTCCAGACTATTACCTCCACGAGCTATAAAACCTTCATATTTTACTTCCCAATTACTACCATCAAAACGTTGTAAACCCTGATCGTCTGAAAAGAACCCCTGACTCAAAAAGAGATTATCGTCGGCATCCACGAGTAAATCCGAAACTGCACTGGTAGTTACCGTACTGTTGGCCGGGGTATACGTAATCCAATTATTACCCGTCCATTGCTGTACAATATTTCCACCCTGAGAAAAAGTACCTACCCAGATAGTACCATCGCTTTCTACGGCCAGCCGGGGGAATAACTCGTCTGCCGTGGCAATCAAAACGGAGTTGTCCGTTCCCGAGGGAATACGATAGATATTTCCGTTTGAAAGGGAATAATACAAGTCTCCATTTTCTAAATACTGGAAGTCATAAACAGCAGGCTCACTGCTGTTTTCGCCACCGACGATAAACTGAATACCAAATTCTGCCGTCCACGTAGCGAGTCCGCGCCCCAGTCCCAGGGTCAGTTCTCCATCCGGACTAATACCAACTGCGTTCATTCCGTTAGAAAAAAGACCAAGGTTAAAAGTCTGCCATTCGCCGTTGAGGTAAACCGAGATTTCAGAATGGGAGGCCGCATAAATGGCTCCATCAGGTCCGGCTACAATTAAATCGATGGAATTATTCTGAAAAACTTCCGGAGTATTATTAAAATCAAAAATAGTCCAGGTATTTCCGTCGTAGTGCTGGATGGGTCCGTATCCGCTGGCCGTCCAGATATCTCCGTTGGGAGCGACGGTAATCGCAGTTCCGGTGCTGGTCGGCGTCCTTAAATCCCCCGTACTTTCCCGGCTGATAATTTCAATTAAATCACCATTGAGGTCATAATGTAAAAGACCGTTACCCGCGTTGGCCCAGATCGTTTGATCGGGCGCGGTGGTAAGCCCACGGGTGGTGGAATGGCCCTGATAGTTGATAAACTGGGCCGTTGCAAGGTTGCTGAACATTAACAGGATGAGCACCATCATGCCAGCCATCTCCTGAAAATCTAATTTTCTGAAAAACATAACTGTAAGTTTTTATATAAAAAAATGAAGATAGTAAGTGAAAAAGCTTACTGAAACGTAAAAGAAAGGATTGGGGAAGAGCCAAAAATTACAACCCAAAGATAGAAATAATTTCAGATAATTGTGGAATAAAATTCTTTTGGGAGGTTCAGATTGAGTTTTTCGAGGGCTTCTACGAAGGAAGAATCTGGTGCAGATCGGATAATTACCCTGTTTAGGGTATTGGGATGTACAAAGGAAAATGAAACAGCATGGAGGAGCATTCCTGCAATCCCCAGTTTTTCTCTCAGGTATTTATTATGCTTGCAATCGCCGTGTGGACGATCACCAATGACGGGATGACGAAAGTGGGCAAAATGTTTTCTGATCTGATGGAAACGTCCGGTTTTCGGGGTAATTTTTACCAGGGAATAACGGGAAGTAGGGTAGCGGCTGATGGCGTGTGGAATCTCCGTTTGGTCGAGCGAACGATACTCGCTGACGGCTGGTTGTTTTTTGTGTTGGGGAGAGCGGGCCAGTGGATAATCAACTGTTCCGCTGGCCGGGAGATGGCCCCGGACTACAGCCAGGTACGTTTTGGAAATCTTTTGTTCGCGCAATAATTCGGCCAGGCTTCCGGCGGCTTCTTTTGTTTTTCCAAAAATCAAAACGCCCGAAGTCATCCGGTCGAGTCGGTGAACGGGATAGATACGGTATCCCAGCTGATCTCTTAATATTTGTAAAACAAAAACGGTGTCTTCACTGATCCGGGTGCGGTGTACCAATATACCAGATGGTTTATGAATGGCAATAAAATCTGTGTCTTCGTAGAGAATATTAAAGGATACGGGTGTCAATTTTTTTATTCAAAGTAAACCAAATTTAACGAAATTAGTTGGAGGGTTAGCCAACCAGTAAAGAATATGCTGGAACCCCTTGTTTTTCAAATACTCATTTAGAGCTTGTCCAAATTTGACAATTGCAGCCAATTAATGGAAGTTTAGATAAGTTCTCAACTACAGAATTACTGGAATGAACAAAAAGATAAATCTCCCGCCTCGTACTCCTAGCTACCAATCTATCCTGCGTATTCAGCGATTTATGAAAAATCCGATTCCTTTTATGAACCGGAATTTAAAAAAATATGGCGACACCTATTGTTTTAGTTTGCGCTATAATAAGGTCAATATCATCACGGTAGATCCGGACATCATTCAACACTTCCTTAGAAAAAATGAGGACAATTATAAAAAATCGGTTGCCAATAAC
>CAKZUV010000237.1 GCA_937921555.1 uncultured Saprospiraceae bacterium | reverse complement strand
CAAATAAACAAATAAACGATTAAACAAATAAAAAAATGCCTAGAAAAAACATAGCTGCCGGAAACTGGAAAATGAATAAAAATTACGAAGAAGGACTTGTGCTGGCCCGTAATTTATTGGTAAAATCTTCTGCTTCTGATGCGTTGATGATCCTTGCGACGCCATTTATCCATCTGAAAGAAGTAGGAGAAATTATCAAAGGACAACCACATTTGCGGTTAGCGGCTCAGAATTGTCATCCCGAAAAATCGGGTGCTTATACAGGAGAAATTTCTCTGGATATGCTCAAATCGGTAGGAGTGACCCACGTAATTTTAGGACACAGCGAACGCCGCGAATATTTTCACGAATCCAACGAATTGCTGGCTCAGAAAGTCAATGCGGTACTGGAAAACGGTTTGACACCTATTTTTTGTTGTGGAGAAAGACTGGATATCCGGGAAGCCGGTACCCACGTTTCTTACGTAGCTGATCAGATTAAAGAAAGCCTTTTTCACTTGTCCGCCGAAGATTTTGGTAAAATAATTATTGCTTACGAACCAATCTGGGCCATCGGTACTGGCGTCACGGCTAGTCCGGAACAGGCACAGGCAATGCACCGTGAAATCCGGCAGATGATCGCCGGAAAATACAACGCAACCGTAGCCGACAACTGCTCGATTCTTTACGGTGGTAGTGTGAAGCCGGGCAATGCAGTAGAATTGTTTGGTCAGCCAGACGTGGACGGTGGTTTAGTTGGTGGCGCGTCGCTGAAAGCGGAAGATTTTTGCGCGATCTACGATGCATTTGGAAAGTCGGAGTCGTAGGGATAGTAGATAGGGTGTTCAGTTTGAGAAAAGAATCTTGCACGAAAGTGAATATCAATTTCTCAAACTGACCATCTTCCCTCCAGGCTGTTTCTTACAATAAATACAGTTGCCTAGTTGCTTGCCCGACACAGTAAGTAAGACATCTGAAACAAATCAACAAATCAACAAATCAACCGAGAAAAGCCCCTCAATAAAACCCACATGACAATATACTTCCTGAAAACGCTGCACATCATCGGATTCGTTGCCTGGTTTGGTGGGTTATTTTATTTTGTGAGGATTCTGGTTTACCATCAGGAGGCGATGCAGAAAGACGCGGCTACCCAAGCGATTTTGATTCCCCAATATCAGTTGATGGAAGGGCGGGTAAAAAAAATCATCATGAATCCGGCGATGATGTTTACCTGGTTTTGTGGTCTTGGAATGCTGGCGTTGAATCCCGGATATCTGCAACAAACCTGGATGCCTGTCAAGTTATTTTTTCTCGTATTGCTGACGGGATATCACGTCTATTGTTCAAAGATCAGTGCTACGATGGACGCTCATCCGGAGCAATACAATGACCTTACTTTTCGCATTCTGAATGAAATTCCAACTATCCTGTTGGCCATTATTGTCTCACTGGCCGTTTTTCGGACGGCGATCAATTACTATTATCTCACCGGAGGAATTGCTGTTTTTATTGGGTTGATTGTCTGGGGAATTCTGGCTTACAAAAAGCGCAGGGCCAAAGAAGAAACGCAATAACTAATATTAAACAACTGGACATTTCTTGTATTTTCTACCGCTCAGTTCCGGCAGTTCTCCCGGAGCGTAGCTCAAAATATTTCAATCCCGGAACTATAAAATAATGCTAAATATATTAGGCAAAATGGCCCAAATAGAGTATATTGCCTAATATAATTGGCAATAAATATGTTTGAAACGATAGAAATAAAAGACGTAAAAGTTGAAATTGGTCGTCTCGTACGGGCGGTCCGCAAGCAACGAAAACTCACGCAGTCAGAGGTGGCCGAGCGATTAGCCGTTTCCAGAAATACCATTCAGAATCTCGAATCCGGGAAAAATTTTACCATTAATACGCTCTTCAAAGCCCTGAAAGAATTCGATTTACTGGATCAGGTACACCGGGAAATTTTACGGGAAAGAAAAGCCATTGAACAAACCAAATCTCTTTATTGATGGCAAAAAATAATATCATCGATGTGCTGGCTTTTGGCGAAGAAGTTGGCCGGGTGGGCTACAATTTATCGGAAAACAGATCGTCTTTTCAATAATCAGTAAAACTAATCACCCACTTAACAATCTACCCGCATGTTTAAGTCTGACCCGATTCTCATCGTCCCGTACATTGGTTACCAGTCCGCCACCCGTTTATATATGCGTGGCCGGGTCCTGGAAGACGAAGAAATCACGGACGATGCCGACGACCGTTTTATCCGGATTATGCTCAATAATTTCCGGCGTTTTGAAACGGATGAAATTGCGGGCGCAAAATTAGAAATTATTTATCTTGGTAAAAGTTATCGGGTGACCACCGACGAGGAAGGTTTTTATTTTCTGGATTTAGAATTGCCTTACACCGCTCCGGCAACGCCCGTTTTGATGCACAATTGTAAAGTGAAATTACTGGAAGCCCCGGGCTATCCCGCTCAGGAGGTTTCGGCGATTGGTCAGGTGATGACCTTGATGCCTAATGCCGCTTTCGGAATTATCAGTGATATTGATGACACGGTTTTACAAACACACATGACCAGTTTTCTAAAATTAAAAATGCTTCGTCAGACTTTTACATCCAACGCACACGGAAGAAAAGCCATGGAAGGAATGGTAGCATTGTACCAGCAACTGGCGCGCGGGGGTGATGGAAAAAGACAAAATCCTTTTTTCTATTTGTCCGACAGTCCGTGGAATTTGTATGATACCATTACCCATTTTATGGAAAACGAAGGTCTGCCCCGTGGCCCCTTGTTTCTACGGGATTTTGGATTTAACCGGGGCGAAAAACGCAAACAATTCAAGGAGCATAAACGCCTTAAAATTGCCCGGATTCTTAACGCCTTTCCGGATCTCCCGTTTGTGCTGCTCGGCGATACCGCTTCTCACGATGCGGATTATTATCTGGAAGCCATGCAGCAGTTTCCGAACCGGATCAAGGCCATTTATATCCGTCAAACCAAACTCAACAAAAACGCCCGCCGTATCCGCACCTTAATCGAAGCTGCCGAAAATACAGACGTGGCCATCATCGAACAATCCGCAGAAATCCTTGAACATGCGAGGGCCAAAGGATTGATTGGATGATTAGGAACCGGGCGTTTGTAACTTGTAGACCTGTACCGGACTGTCATTGTTGGTGCTTACCACAAATTCCTCATTGTTTATTTCAACCAGCCGTAAATCCTTTAAATCTCCCGGCAGATAAATCCCGCTTTGGTCCATACTCATGGGCGTAAACTTTCCGGTTCCGTCTCCGGTTAAAACGACCCCGATGTTGGCGTCGTTTCTGGGCGTTTCGGGTTCTACCGCAAACATATTTCCAGCGAGCAGCACATCCAGATGCTGATCATTGTTGAAATCTTTTACGACGATTGCATTCGTACACGAGTACTGCGCCTGCTTTGGCAGCGGTATCAAATCGAATTCACCATTTCCTTCATTAATCAAAATACTGGTGGCAAAATTTGTTGCTCTTAATTTTAAAGAACTTTTCAGCTCTTCCCCATAAACTTCGCCGAGGGTAGCGGAAGCAAAATCTTCGAAAGTTGGAAATTTTTCCTTGATAAAAGGCATTTGTTCGGATGAACATTCCCGGCCACGGAGTGGATACTGTTTTCCTTCGTTGAAATATCCAAGTACAATATCCAGATTACCCGAACCATCAAAATCATTGGCATATATTTCGAAAGGTTCTTCTTCACTGGCTTTGTATTTATAATTTAATCCAAGATTTCCAACAATATAATCCATCTTGCCATCGGCATTAAAATCTCCGGCTTCAATTCTGTTCCACCAGCCCGTCTGTGATTGCAGATATGATGAAGTTTCATTCTCAAAGCCATCTTCAGTATTGGCGAGTAGCTGAATTCCCGTCCATTCTCCGACCACAATCAGATCGGTTTTCTGATCGTTGTTCCAATCGGTCGCAATGGCATCTGTGACAATTCCAAGTTCGTCAAATACTTTTTCATCGCTGATTACTTCTAATGTGCCTTTATTGTTTTTTAATAAATAACTGGTAGCAGCATAAGGATAGCGCTGGGCTGCCATTCGTCCTCCGACAAATAAATCCTGCCATCCGTCCTGATCAAAATCAATCGCTACAACGCAGGAACCACTGCTGGTTAAAGTGGGTAATTTATTGGTTTTTGTGAAAACGCCTTTTCCATTATTAAGATAAAGGCGATCCTGATAATCCGTACTGTTTTCCGGCATTTCATTACCGCCGCTTACCACGTACAGATCGAGATCATTGTCATTGTCAATATCAAAAAATACACTTTGCATATCTTCACATTTCTTGTCTGCCAGCCAGGGCTGAGCCGGTGCCGGTGCATATTTTCCGTTGGATTTCTGAAGATAAAGTTTGCCGGATTGCCCTTTGGCTCCGCCAATAAAAAGGTCTGTCCTTTGATCACCGTTGACGTCACCTTCTCCGATGAACGGACCAAAACGGGAATTCTGGTGTGGCAATAATAATTCTTTTTCAAAATCATTAAATTCATTTTCACTATGAATGAAATCAATGCCTAGATTTGATTCGGGGGTAAACAAAGCAGGCGATTTACCCGCAGCGCGCAATGGAGTAGTGGTGGTTTTTCGATCCACCGTAAGCCGCTGACTGACCGCCGGATTCAGGATTGTCTGACTGGTTTGATCCGGCCAGATGATCCGTACACTATCTACTTTATCATTAGTCCCCAATCCAAAATGAAGGACCGGAGAACAGGCCGACTGAAAACCACGGGTAAGCGTCAGTTCCTGATGTTGTTGTTGATTGTTATAATAAATATCGACTTTTGTATTAAGCGTAGCGGCCAGATTGGGTTTGTTATTTTCAGTAAGTATTATTTGTAAATATTGCTGGTTGCTGTTATTCCGGTAAACGCCCGCCGGGTCGTCCAGATTATTGATAATCAAATCGAGATCTCCGTCGTTATCCAGATCTCCGTAAGCTGCCCCATTTGAAAAAGTATTTTCTTTAATACCCCAGGCCTCGCTGGTATTTTTAAATTTCTGACCATTGAGATTGTGAAAAAAGTAATTCTTTAGTTTGTAAGAAGGTGGTTTATTGATCCATTCATTTTTCACTGATTCCGGAATTTGTCCTTTGGGATAACTGGCCATCATCTCCCGGAATGCAATGGAAAAATCATTTTCCATTTTATTATATTTATAACCATTGGAAACAAAAATATCTTTCAGACCGTCGTTGTCGTAATCTGCCAGCAGGGTCGCCCAGCTCCAGTCGGTTTTTGCCACACCGGATAATTTTGCTATTTCACTGTACCGGTTATTTCCGTTATTGAGCTGCAGCGAATTAAACATATATTGGTGAACGTATCCAAACTCACGGGTCAGAAGATAAAAATCTCTGGTGGACATGGACGGCATGAGGGTCTTCGACCGGAAGTTATTGGCCGGAGCCATATCCACTACGCTGATGTCCAGTTCGCCATCGTTGTTGATGTCAGCAGCATCACATCCCATACTGAAATAAGAGGTGTGTCCGGTAGCTTCTTTTACTTCGTCTTTAAAACGTACCTTCCCATTTTGTGAGTGGTTGATGAATAAATTATCGGGCCGGGAAAAATCATTGGCCACATAAATATCGGTCCATCCGTCATTGTTCAAATCACTGGCAACTACCCCAAGTCCGTAGCTGAAACTACAGATACCCGACTCAATGGTAATGTCCTCAAATTGATTGTTATTGTTCAGATAAAGAGAGCCGGAATGAGGTCGTGCTCTTTCGGGATCCTGGTTGATTTCATACGCTTTACCACCATTTCCGAAAGAGGCAGAATGGTTGAGAATGTAAGCATCCAGATCTCCGTCACGGTCGGCATCGAAGAAAACGGCCTGAGTGGAATGTCCCGGATCATTGAGTCCGTAACTGGCGGATTTTTCTGTAAATGTCAGATCACCGTTGTTAACGTACAACAGGTTTTGCGTCTGGGGCCCCATCTTGAATGGACCCGATTTACAAATATAAATATCTGGGTAGCCATCCTGGTTGATATCCGTAATGGTTACGCCGGTAGACCAGGAATTTCTGGTGCCATGACTAAAACCATCCGTACCGGAAGTACTTGATATATCTTTAAATTTTAAATTGCCCTGGTTATGATAAAGGCGATCCGCTTTTTGGTTGGCTGTAAAAAATACATCTTCCAGACCATCCTGATCGAAATCGGCAATTGCAACGCCACCGCCATTTTGGAAATATTGATAATCAAAACTACTGAACGCGGCAGTGGGTACCAATGGATTTTTGAAGTCAATACCCGATCCTTCGATCCGGGAAAAGAGGGGGCCTTCCGGACTGCTATTCGCTGAACCGTTTTTTGAGGCAGGATCTTTTTGACAACCCACGGTAAGAAAAATAAATAGCAGAAGCAGACTAAGAACTGATTTTTTAGATGTGTACATGGATTAAAAACTTGTTATCGTTAATATTTTCGGGGATATTTTACCCGCAATTTACGACATAATCAGGAGATATGTTACCCTTATTTTAATCAATCCTGCGAATCAGTTATCGAAAGCAACCAGAATTTTCAGACACCAGGTTATCATTTTGAATGACCGGCGTCTTTTTACCATAGGTCCTTCGCTGTGTATTCCCTCCAATTGCAATTGACCAAGCATTGGGGCATTCGTAAGCAACGTTGATAATTTAGTTTCGGAATAGTTGTCATGGCAATCTTTTTTTGTATTTTTGGTGCGAACTAAACGCAGAAAAAGAGGTTTAGATAAGTAATTCAACAACCAAAAAAATCAGGTTATGCCAATGTATCACCGTTTGGGTAAAACGCCACCAAAGCGCCATACCATTTTTGAAAAACCGGAAGGTGGCCTTTATTACGAACAATTATTTGGTACCATCGGATTTGACGGAATGTCCAGCTTATTGTATCACACGCATCGTCCGACGATGGTCCGGACGGTTGGAGAATCGGTAGACCTGACGCCCAAAGTTGCGGTTTCCAAAAATATGATGGCGCGCAAACTGGTGGGCTATAATGTGGCTCCCAAAGATGATTATCTGGAGAGCCGCGTTCCGGTTTTGGTCAATAAGGATATCTGGATTGGTCTGGCTGCGCCCCGGAAATCACTGCGGGATTATTTCTATAAAAATGCCGATGCGGACGAGCTGCTTTTCATTCATAAAGGGACCGGAACGCTCCGGACCCTGCTGGGAAATATCAAATTTAAATACGGAGATTATCTGGTGATTCCCCGGGGCATGATTTATCAGGTGGACTTTGATACGGAGGACAACCGGATGCTTTACGCAGAGTCTTTTCATCCCATTTATACCCCGAAGCGGTACCGGAATCATTTTGGACAATTACTGGAACATGCTCCTTTTTGCGAACGGGATTATATCCTGCCGCAGGACCTGGAAACCCACGATGAAAAAGGAGAATTTATCATGAAGATAAAAAAACAGGGTGCTTTACATACCCTGACTTATGACGCTCATCCCTTTGATGTCGTTGGCTGGGATGGTTACAATTATCCGTACGGATTTTCCATCCACAACTTTGAACCAATTACCGGACGGGTCCACCAGCCGCCACCCGTTCATCAGACATTTGAGACCGCTGCTTTTGTGGTGTGTTCTTTTTGTCCCCGGCTCTACGATTATCATCCTAAGTCGATTCCCGCTCCTTATAATCATAGTAACATTGATTCGGATGAAATGCTTTATTACGTAGACGGTGACTTTATGAGCCGGAACAACATCGGACCCGGTTATATCACCTTACATCCCGGTGGTATTCCACACGGCCCGCATCCCGGTGCCTATGAGCGCAGTATCGGACAAACCAAAACCGAAGAACTCGCTGTAATGATTGATACTTTCAAACCATTGCAGATCACCGAAGCCGCTATGAAACTGGATGACGGAAAATATTTCCAAAGCTGGCTGGAGGATGCAGAACATTGAGTATTTTGTTATTGAATTTTATTTGAAAAACCAAAAACCTGATATGTTTTTCTGCTGGTCAGCTTCCCTCCATCGTAAGCATATCAAAGAGGAGCGTTGACCGATCAGCAGCGACTAAATATTTTCAATAAAAACCAGCTATTAATAAGCTCAACGATTAAACGACTGCCGACGCAGGAAGGCAGGTTAAACGATTCAACAAATCAACAAATCAACAAAAAAAACACCCAAATGCCCAATTTAAAAACCTTCATTCCCGTCCCTGACCACAGCGATTTTACCATCCATAACTTACCCTACGGAATTTTTTCAGATAAGCGAAAACCCCGGATCGGCGTCGCCATTGGAACACAAATTTTAGACCTTGCAGCGGTCGCCCGCCTCGGACATTTCGATAAAATTGTAAAAGACCGTAAAGTCTTTCAGCAAACAACACTTAACGATTTTATTGCATTGGGAAAAATAAAAACCAATGCGGTCCGCGCCCGGATTATCAAATTACTGACCAGTCCGCGCTCCCCGCTGAAAAATAATAAGCGGGTTTTTGTAGCGCAAGATAAAGTCACCATGCACTTACCCGTAAAAGTTGGTGACTACACCGATTTTTATTCTAGTATTGAACACGCAACAAATGTCGGTAAAATGTTCCGGGATCCCGAAAATGCGTTGTTACCCAACTGGCGGCACATTCCGGTAGGATACCACGGACGTGCTTCCTCCATCGTCGTGAGCGGAACGCCCCTGTATCGTCCAAAAGGTCAGGTACTGCCAAAGGGTGCCAAAAATCCGGTATTCCAACCTTCCGGCCGGGTCGATTTTGAACTGGAAATGGGGTTTATTATTGGAAAAGAAAATGCGCTGGGAAATCCGGTTGCTACCGGGAAAGCAGAAGACCATATTTTTGGAATGGTGATTTTTAATGACTGGTCCGCGCGGGATATTCAGAAATGGGAATACGTACCCCTCGGACCTTTCCTTGGCAAAAGCTTTGGTAGTTCGATCAGTCCCTGGGTGGTGCCCATTGAGGCGCTGGATCCTTTCCGGAAAAAAGGCCCCAAGCAGGATCCAAAGGTATTGCCTTATCTGAAATATTCGGGTAAACAAAATTATGATATTCAACTGGAAGTTGGAATTACTCCCAGAAAAGGAAAAGAGACAATTGTTTGTCGTTCTAATTTCAAATACATGTATTGGAATATGTTGCAGCAACTGGCGCACCATACCATCAACGGCTGTAACATGAGGGTAGGAGATATTCTCGCTTCCGGAACCATCAGTGGGAAGGACGAATCCTCTTATGGTTCTATGCTGGAACTTTCCTGGGCAGGTTCCAAAAAAATTAAATTATCAGACGGAAGTGACCGGGTTTTTATTCAGGATCACGATACCGTTACGATGCGCGCCTTCGCAGAAAATAAAGAAATTCGGGTAGGATTCGGTGAGGTAACCGGAACCATTTTACCCGCTAAAAAATAAATGATGATAACGATTAATCCGGACGAAGTTTCACAGGGAACCCTGCACAATTATCTTCTCAGCGCCGTGGCGCCACGGCCCATTGCTTTTGCTTCGACCATTGATCCGGCGGGTAATGTCAATCTGAGTCCCTTCAGTTTTTTTAACGTATTCAGCTCCAATCCACCGGTGATGATTTTTTCGCCAGCCTACCGTGGCCGGGACGGATCGAGCAAGCATACCCTGGACAATGTGCTGGCCGTGCCCGAATGTACTATTTCGATGGTCAATTATCCGATTGTGGAACAAATGTCGCTCTCCAGCACCGAGTACGATCAGGGCGTGAACGAATTTGTCAAGGCCGGATTGACGCAAGTCCCTTCTGAAGTGGTAAAACCTCCCTTCGTCGGAGAATCACCCGTAGCGTTTGAGTGTATCGTCAGTCAGGTGATTCCGCTTAACCAGGTAAAAGGAGGCGGATCGGGTAATCTGGTGATTTGTGAAGTAAAAAGAATCCATATTCAGCAAAAATACCTGAACGAAAAAGGACACCTCGACACCACCAAAATGGATCTGGTCGGTAGAATGGGCGGCGTCTGGTATAATCGTACCCAGCCCGAAGCACTGTTTGAAATACCCAAGCCACTCAGAAAAAAGGGAATAGGTGTCGATCAATTACCCGCAACCATCCGGGAAAGTAATATCTTAACCGGCAACAATCTGGGACGACTAGGCAACGTTGAAATGTTACCAAATACCGAATCCGTCGTCCAAATTAAAAATGATCCGGCTGTCGCCGAAATAATCTCCTCCCGCTTAGAAGATACCGAAAAAAAAGAAGCCTTGCATATTCTTGCAAAAGGTCTATTAGAAGACGGTAATATAGAAAAAGCACTGAAAATCCTCCTTTTGCCTTTAAATTTAGCAGAATGACCCGCTAAGCCTTTACTTATTATTCAAAAAATGTTAACTTTGTAAATAGATTTGATGACACACAAAATCGGCCTTCAGTAGAAACCTCCTTGTTTCCCCCTTTAGATTACCAAAAAGGCATACTTCAACTAATTACAAAATTTTACTAATAAATTACCCCTAAAAGGATAATTTTTGTCTTAAAGACTGACATTGGTACTGTGAATCTATGTTTTAAGGAAATGTAGTGCAACGAATTTTTTTGAAAAAACGAATTATAACATGAACCATTCTACTAATAACTGCCTCAAGGCGGTTTTACTCGCTTTTGTCTTCCTGCAAAGTTTTACGCTTTTATTAGCGCAGCCGGAATTAAGAACCAACCGGGCATCCGGGTATTACGAAGCCGGAGAAAATATGACCTTCCTGGTGGATCCCATTGCTTCCGGAGAAATTAGATATAAGATTTTTTATGATGAGAAAACAGAACCTATTCAGCAAGGGACTGTTTTTGCCAGCAGCAGTAACAGTGATGTGGCTATCTCCTTTACACTCGACGAACCCGGAGTCGTATTCTGCGAGGTGGAACAGTTTAATCAAAGAGATAAAGTTGTCGCCGTTTTTTCTCCTTATGAAATTACCCAAACAGAACCGGAACCAGGTGATTTTGATCAATTCTGGGATGGTCTGAAAGCGGAATTGGCGGCTGTTCCGATGTCTCCCAGCATTCAGCAAATCGGAGAATCTCAATATACAACTACCTATCAGATTAGTCTCCGTCAAATTGATAATCGTCGGGTATACGGTTATCTGGCCGTACCCAAAGGAGCAGGCCCCTTTCCGGCTATTCTTGAGCTGCCCGCATTCGGTGATAATCCCATTTCACCCGAGGAAGTCGTCGCAGAGCGGGCCGGTGCAATTCACATGAAAATTGTTATTCATAATGCACCCGCCAACCAAAGCGATCCAAATGCTTACCAACCGGATATTATTGACAACCGGGATGAAAACTATTTTCGCTGGGCGGTCCTTTCGGGATTGCGATCCCTGGATTATCTGACCAGTCGGAGTGATTGGGATGGTGAAAATCTAGCAGTAACGGGTGTTTCTCAGGGAGGTGCTTTATCTACGATGGTATCTGGTCTGGATGATCGGGTTACGCTGATGAGTATTGCGCATCCATCCCACCACGAGCACGCTGGAAACGCTTACGAAGTAGCCAGTGGCTGGCCTTTTTATTTACAGCAATCCATTGAACGGGGCTTTGATTATGAAGGTACTCGTCAGGCGACCCGCTATTATGATGCGATTAACTTTGCGAAGCGATACAAAGGAAAAGTACTGGAATTTATTTCCTACGAAGATGAAATTAGTCTGGCCTCCGGAATTTTTGCTGGATTTAATCATTATAGAAATGAAAAAGTGCTGATGCACTGGCTGGACAACGGACACAATCCTAACCCCAGCGAATACTGGAATGGACGGTACGATTTCTGGCGCCGTCATATTCCCTCTACGCTTTCGCCTCCGTGGCCATGGCCGGATACGGATCGGGGATACACCATCGACGCAGGAGACGATATTCAAACCAATAACAATAATGTCAACTTGAGCGGTTCGGTGGCTGATAATAATGACATCAATCCGAACTGGGATATCGAATGGTCCAAAATTGAAGGCCCCGGATTTGTTAGTTTCGGAAATGACAATGCGTATAGTACCAGTGCCAGTTTCAGTACCGAAGGAACTTATGTATTGCAAATGATGGTGACTGATGATCGTCTTTTAAATTCAGAACAAAAATACTGGACCCTTTTTGATTATGTGACGGTAACCGTCGGAGAAGGCACGGGGAACTCCGGGAGTTTGTCTATTAACTGTCCCGGTAATTCTACGATTAATTTATCACCCGGTGCTACGGGCGGATTTGCAACCTGGTCGATTCCTACTGCTTCGACCACTTGTTCGGGCAATGCGAATGTAGTTCAGGTTTCAGGTATCAGCCGTAACTCATTTGTTGGTCCCGGTACGTATACCATTCGATACCGGATTACGGATAACTGTGGAAATACTGAAGATTGTAGATTTACAGTTACGCTGGAAGAGAATGGCGAAAATCCTCCTAACTTTGATGAACTAAGAATTACTTGTCAGGATGATATTCTGATTACCATTCCGGAATCGGGCACTGGTAGTTTTGTTTCCTGGGACAGACCCGAAGTGGGGAGTAATTGTCCCGGTGGATTTACCCTGTTCCAGTTAAGTGGAATACCCAATAATTCTACGCAGTCTCCCGGAGAATATACGGTCCGGTATCGTGTTTTTGATCAATGTGGTAACCTGGAAGAGTGTTCATTTATGGTCACTATCAGACGGGACGATGATATAATCAACCCGCCGCCGCCGCCATCCGGAGGAGACTATTGTGACGCGGAGGGAGACCTGCCGTGGGAATTCTGGATTAGCAGAGTAAGAATTGGAAGTATTGATAACCGATCTATTAAAGAAGGATATGGAGACTTTACAGATCAATCTACTACGCTGGAAAGCGGACAAAATTATACGATTCGCCTAACCACCGGCTACAGTTGGGCTTCTTCTGATAGTTACTGGAAAGTCTGGATTGATCAGAATGCTAATGGTGTTTTTGAAAATAATGAGGCCGTAGTGACCAGACGACAAAATGGACCCGAAAATGGTACGGACAACGCGACGATGGCTGCAAGTTTCACACTTCCGGGTTCGATTACAGAAGGTGCTGTGCGAATGCGGGTGGCTATGAGTCCCACTGAATATCAGGATGCCTGTGGTGAGTTCAGTATGGGTGAGGTAGAAGATTATACCGTAGTATTGGAGCCTAATGGAAATGCATCTGAAGTGTTGTCAGTGAATTGTTTGAATAGCTTTACGGTAACTGCTGCTGCCGGAGAAAATGGACTACCGGTTGGCTGGTCTCCTCCCACTGCTACGACAACCTGTAATGGTTCTGTGCAAATAATCCAGAATGGGGGACCTGCACCCGGCAGTTTCCTATCGGTAGGAACTACAGAAATCTCTTACATGATTGGAGATAATTGTGGAAACATCGAAGCTTGTACTTTTACCGTCACCGTTTTGCCAAATAATAATCAACCACCCGGCAACGGAGAATACTGTACTGCTCAGGGAGACAATCCCTGGAACTATTACATTGAGCGGGTAAGAATCAGTTCAATAGATAAGTGGAGTGAAAAAGAAGGGTATGCGGACTTTACAGATAAGCGGGGTTATATTACCGCCGGTGAAGATAAATATATTTTCTTGAACCCAGGAAATAATAATTCGGTTTGTTTCTGGACGGTTTACATAGATTTTAATCAGGACAAGGACTTTTTTGACGCAGGAGAAGAAGTGTTGAGAATTTCCGGAATAGGAGAATTGGGAGAAAGTTTTGATATTCCGAGTTTTGCTTTGAATGGTGATACGCGGATGCGGGTAGTGATGCAGCGGGGCAATTACGCAAGTTCCTGTGGTGCCCTGGATCAGGGAGAGGTAGAAGATTATTCTATGACCGTAAATGGTTCCAGCAGTTCTGTTAGTTCGGTGATCGGAGCGGATTATCTGCAACTATCAGTAAATTCAGAAACGCCGGGAACGTCCAGTTTACAGTGGGTTTCAAATCAGGATCATCAAACTATAGCCTATCAGATTGAGCGGGCAGGAACGGATAATATTTTCCGGGTAATTGAAACGATCACGGTAGAAGATCCATCCGCGTACGCAATTGTACGCAACCACCTGGATGCCAATCCACTACCGGGTATTAATACTTACCGAGTAACTCAGCTGCGGTCGGACAATACGGAAATGACCTCTAATCCGGAACAGTTGGAATTTGTTACTTTCAATGAGCTCTTCCCGAATCCGACCGAAGATGGTGTTTATTTTAAAAGCCCCGAAGGTCTTACTGCGGATATTTTGCTGGATATATATACCATTGATGGAAAGCACCTGCGACAGGAACTACTGGAAAACGGAAGTGGTATGCAATACATTGATCTATCTGCTTACGAAAGTGGTCTGATGTTGTTGAAGTTTAAAACGACCGGGAAGACCTGGACCGACCGCGTACTATTGCGGAAATAGAAAACTATTTTAATAGTTATCGTTACAGCCCATCACCGGTTATCTGGTGATGGGCTGTTTTATTTTGGGTAATCTTAATTTTCTGATCAACTTCTTTATCTTTGTAATTTTGACCTGCAAAATCACAAAGATGATCAGACACCTACTAATTTTAATTAAAAGTTTAATTGTTGCGGCCTTTTTTCTGGTAGTTATCAATCTGGGATATTTCGGGTATGCGTACTATCAGGCGGGGATGGAAGGAACGATTGGTTTCAGCCTGGAAAAATTTACGCTGCTCCTCAATGATAAATCGTACGGTTTGCCCTGGGGTGTTCCAAAAACGTACGGCTTTGCCGGGTTCTTATTTCTAATCGTCTGGGTCCGGGAATTACTGAAGGCCGGAACGATTGATTGAATTGGAAAGTGGGAAAGCACGTTTACTAAAGCTACTCTAAAATACGAGGGTCGGTTTCGGGAAATGTCGTTAAGGAGTTTAAGGGGGGGATTTTTTGAAGGTTTTTTCGTCTAGGGGGGAAGCACGTTTACTAAACCTACTCTAAAATACGTGGATAGGTTTAGTAAACGTCGTTAAGGAGGTTAAGGGTGGATTTATTTGAAGGTTTTTTCGTCTTGGAAATAGGGGAAAGTTCGATTATTAACTTACTTTAAAATGGTGTAAACAAGATTAAAAGGGTTTTGCGCATTTAAAGTCTTGAACTTTTAATTTCAAATACTATGAGAAAGATTAATTATTGGGAGACTTTTCAGGAGGATGTTCACTATCATATCTATAACCGAGGTATTGCGAGTACTAATCTATTTCAAAAGGATAAGAATTATCGTTATTTTCTGAAAAAGTGGGCAATATTGATTCATCCTTTTTTTGAAACAAAAGCTTACTGTCTGATGCCAAATCATTTTCACTTTTTAGTGAGTGTGAGACCTTTGGATGATCGACTTATTGAAATTATAAAAGGACAGCTTACTTCAAAGAGCAGAAAATTTATTAATAATGAAATTAGCTATAATACGTTTCTGGAATATCAATTTAAACGTTTGTTTTCTTCTTATGCTTTGGCATTTAACAAACAAGAAAACAGAACAGGCAGTTTGTTTCAAAAACGATTTAAAAGGGTTTCTTTAAAATCTTATCATAGAATCTGGCATATCCTGGCCTATATTCACCATAATCCTATTCATCATAGATTTACAAAAAATTATCTTGAATGGAAGTTTTCTTCTTACAGCGCTTTCTTAGGACAGGGGATTACTTTGTTGTCACGGGAGGAGGTCTTGAAATGGTTTCATGAAGATGTTACGAAGGCCAGATCCGAATTTATCCGGCACCATAATTTATTTAGGGTTGATCTGGCGGGTGGTTATTTGGAGTAAAGGTGTGGGGTAGGATTTCTTCTATTATCGCTTGGTAGCTGTCTCTGCACCAAGAGGTGTAAACAAACCCTTTATTTTTTGTATTATCTTCTATTTTTGTTTTGGCTGGTGGTGGTATAGCTGGGTACGTGGACTTTTTAGCTTACGCTACTGCGCGCTCAGCCATTTACGAAGCTGACGTGGTGAATCCCCGGAGGATACGTCTTACCCAGCGCTTCGAGGATCATTTGATAATGCGAAGGTTCCCGTAAAAAATCAAGGCGTTCTACGTCGATGACCAGGATGGGAATATTTCCTTCGGAGCGAAAATATTCGAAGTAGGTATTCTGGATACTCTGGAGGTAACTACCCGAAATATCTTGTTCGTATTCCCGTCCGCGATTTTTGATATTTTCTAATAAAACATCAACCGGACGGTGCAGGAATACCAATAGATCAGGTTTTGGAAAGGTGGCGTTGAGGATATTAAACAATCTTTGAAACAGCCGGTATTCTTCGGCGTTCAGGTTGTTTTTGGCAAATAATAATGTTTTTATAAAAAAATAATCTGCTACGATAAAATCCTGAAACAAACTGCCCTGGCCTACATTTTCCTGTAATTGCTTTTGTCTTTCGGTCATAAAAAATAACTCAACGGGAAAAGCATACCGTTCCGGATTTTCGTAAAAAAACGGAAGAAAAGGATTGTCCGCAAACTGTTCCAGAATTAACCGGCAATTGTACGTCTCGAAAAGCTGATGGCACAGTGTCGTTTTTCCAGCACCGATATTACCTTCGATGGCAATGTACTGATAAGGTATGCTGGGTGTTTCGCTCATAATATTTTTAAATAGTAAGGTCTTTTTTCGGGATTGTCCTGTCAAGTGTGTCAGCGCGTTGGCTTTCCTTTAGGCCTGCCTCCCGAATCAGGGAGGAATACAAGGTGCGGGATGCCAAATAACACACATAATGGTACTGTCCTCTTTTTTCGGTTTTTGAAGGAAAAATGGAGGACAGTTGGCTAATCATCGTCCCTCAGATATACCGTTCCTTCGTCCCGGCACCGCAAATATAATTCTTCAACAGACAAATTAAAAACAGGATGGATAAAATCACCAAAAATTTCCATCGTAGGGATTAAAACAAAATTCCGAAACGGGATTTGTGGGTGAGGAACCGTCAGCGTAGGGGTTTCTATAATCACAGCATCGTAAAACAACAGGTCAATATCAATCAGTCGGGGGCCCCATTTTTTTTCCCGCTTTCTACCCATGTCTTTTTCAATATCCAGAATGGTGGTCAGTACTTCGTGGGGGGGCAGCGTAGTAACGGCGAGGATAGATTGGTTAAAAAAATCGGGTTGCTCGGTTTCGCCCCAGGCCTCGGTCTGGTAGATGGCCGATTGTTGAGAAATCTTGCCTACTTTTTCTGTAATATCCTGGATGGCCCTGCGTAAATTTTCCCGCCGGTCGCCCAGATTAGAGCCAAGTTGTAAGCAGATTTGATGGTCCATAATAAGGTAAAAGTAAGGAGTTTTGGGAGGGGTGAGGCTTTTTACGGAGTGCAGGTTAACTGGGCGTTGTCGAATCCCTGCTCGTTGAGTATTTTCATAAAAGCACTGGCTTCCCGGCATTCCGAAAAATTACCAATCCACAGCTGATAATAATGGTTTTGGCCCCGTTCTGTCAATTTTATACTTAAAGGATGTTGTGGAAACATACGTTTTACCTCCTCAAACACTGACCGGGCAGAAGGGTCATCGGTTCGCATCTGATTCAAAAGAATCTGGATTTTTGGAACCTGTTTGTTATTTTGCTGTCTTCTGACATTAACTGATTGATTGTTTGAAGAAATGGGAACACTTGCCGAATTTTCGGGAACGTAGGCAGTCAGTACAACTGGATGAGCAGGTTCCATAGACCAGAAGCCATGTACCTGATAGAACAATACTTCTTCCAGAATGACAATAAGTTCGGTGGAACTTAAGCATTCTTCGACTTGTTTAATTAATGTGCCATGCTGATCAAAGAAGAGCAGCGTAGGAGTATTGACAATTTGAAAACGGTCAATCCACTCCTGTCCGGCAGAAGTCGAGAGGTTTACCTGGACGGGGTAAAAATTGTTATTAAGTAAATTTTTGACTTTCTGATTATCAAAAGTAGCATTTCTCATTGCGATGCAACAAGGAGTGACAGGCCGTGATGCGTAGGATACTAACAGCTTATTATTTATATTGGCACTATCCAGCGCATGTTTAAAAGAATCGGTATTCCTGAAAATATTATTGCCAGACAACGAGACCGTACTTAACAACATGATAAACAATAATATGTAAATCGGCTTTAACATTTGGTAGATTAAAACTTAAAAGAAATTGACTTGAAAAAAATTGAAGAGTAGGGTCGCGTAAAGTTAATTTAATTTTTGAATTTACCAAGGCTGCTAATTAAGGATTTATTTATATTTTTGCCGAAAGTAAAACAAGGAGATGGTATTTGATATTCAATCCCACGAGCGGGAGATTTTTATGTTGATTGAGCAGGCTGCTTCCAGCCTGGAGATGCCGACCTATGTGGTTGGCGGATATGTGCGGGATCGCTTGCTGGGAAGAACTTCGAAAGACATGGACATTGTTTGTGTTGGAAGTGGTATCAAACTGGCACGTGAAATTGCGGCCAGACTACGGCCCATTCCAAGAGTGGTGGTATATCAGCGTTTTGGAACCGCCATGCTAAAGCATAAAGACCTGGAAATTGAATTTGTGGGAGCCAGGAAGGAAAGCTACCGCGCGGATTCCCGCAAACCTACCGTAGAAAACGGAACGCTGGAGGACGATCAGAACCGACGGGATTTTACCATCAATGCCCTGGCGGTTAGTTTGAACGCAGATTCGTTCGGGGAGATTATTGATCCCTTCGGGGGACTTCACCATTTGGAGCAGAAGTTAATCAAGACACCTTTGTCGCCGGACCGGACTTTTTCGGACGATCCCCTTCGGATGATGCGTGGAATCCGGTTTTCGACCCAACTGAATTTTAAAATTGAAAAAGAAACACTGGATAGTATCGCCCGGAATAAGAATCGATTAAAGATTGTTTCGGCGGAGCGGATTACCATTGAACTTAACAAAATTCTATTAAGTCCTAAACCTTCCATCGGCTTTAAAAAGCTATTTGATACCGGTTTACTGTCTGTTTTTTTTCCCGAAATGGTGGCCTTACAGGGCGTAGAAACCCGTAATGGTCTTTCTCACAAAGATAATTTTTACCATACCCTGGAAGTAGTCGATAATCTGAGCCGGAAAACGGATAACCTCTGGTTACGCTGGGCGGCCGTGCTGCACGATATTGCCAAACCTCCCACCAAGCGGTTTGATAAGAAACACGGCTGGACTTTTCACGGACACGAGGCGTTGGGGGCAACGATGGTTCCCCGAATTTTCCGGCGGTTGCGGTTGCCGCTGGATGGGCAGATGAAGTATGTTCAGAAACTGGTTCGCCTGCATTTGCGGCCCATTAGTCTTACCAAAGATAATATCACCGACTCGGCGGTCCGTCGTTTGTTGTTTGACGCCGGTGAGGATATCGAAGATCTGATGTTGCTCTGTGAGGCGGATATTACCAGTAAAAACCCTAAAAAAGTCCGGAGATATCTGGAAAATTACGAAATGGTCCGTCATCAGCTGCGCGAACTGGAAAACAAAGACCGGATTCGCAACTGGCAACCACCGATTACGGGCGAGGTGATCATGAATACTTTTAATCTTAAACCCTGCCGGGAGGTTGGGTTGGTAAAAATGGCGATCCGGGAAGCTATTCTGGATGGTCAGATTAGTAATGATTATGATCAGGCTTTCGATTTTATGCTGAAAAAGGGAGCCGAGCTTGGTCTGGAAGCCGTGGAGTCATAGTTAGTCCTTTAGGAGGCTGAGAGGAGAGAAGGGCAAAAACAAAAATGGCCATCGCATCCCCTGACCCCTGAAAGGGGAACTTCCACCCGCGGAGTGGTTCTTCGGGAGGTAAGGACTAAAAAGAAGCATCTTATAATGGTCATGAATTTATTACACAGTGTACTAAACCATCATTTTCTCTGATCCCGTGGAACAAGAACTCAATATGAATTTCCAGGGATTTTTTTAGTCCTTCCGGTGGACAAACTGACCGGAAATAACGTTATAAAAATGAGAATCTGCGGGAGCGGGTTCTTTTTTTACGATGATCTTTGTTATTAAAAAAAAGGAATATGAACAAATTGATGATTGGTTTGCTGACGCTGGTGCTGCTTTTTGGTTGTAAAGACGACGAAGCACCTGATCCGGATCTGCAAATTGCGGATTATATCGCCTCCGAAGGCTTAAATGTTACGACTACCGCCTCTGGTTTACGCTACGAATTTCAGGAAGAAGGAACGGGAGATTTACCCGTTACCAATTCTATTCTGTCCATTACTTTCACGGGAAAACTGACAGATGGAACTATTTTTACTGCTGGTACGACGCCCGTTGAAGTGTATATAACCAACCAGATTGAAGGGCTGGCAGAAGGGTTCCGGTTGATGAGAAATGGTAGCAAGGCGACTTTTATTATTCCTCCGGATCTGGGATTTGGTGATTTAACGGCGGGAGAGATTCCTGCGAACAGCGTGATCATTTACGAAATCGAAGTACATGGAATAAGTAACCGGATACAGGATGAAATTGATCAATATATTGAGGATAATAATTTGACGGTTACGGAAACCGCCGAAGGATTATTTTATATCCTTAACGAAACGGGGGATGACCAGCGACCCAACATAAACTCGTCCATTGAAATTAATTACGAGGGGAGATTTGTTGACGGAGACGTTTTTGATCAGAGCGGAGATATGCCCAGAACCTTTCCGCTTTCCGGTTTGATCCGTGGCTGGCAGATTGGGATCCCGCTGATGGGGCGGGGTGGAGATGGACTATTTATTATTCCACCACAACTGGGATATGGTCAGGATGGCCGAACGGGAATTCCCGGAAATGCCGTGTTAATTTTTGATATTGAGTTATTGGATTTTTAAATATAACTTTAATAAATGAAAATGAAAAGAGCCGTTTAGTATCAATACTGAACGGCTCTTTTTTATGAAGCTGTTTAAAAAAGTAATAAAGTGAATAGTAAAATGTACGCGTTGAGAAAATCGCTTAGGAATGGCAAATAAATAAGTGCAGATTCTAGGCGAACTATTTTTGCCTCAATCAAAGAAGCAAAATGGGAGTTATACTGTGTATAATGACCATTTTGTTGATGCAGAGTGAGGCAAAAATAGGAAGTATAGAATCGTACTTTATTTATTTAACATTCCTTATATAAATGAAATGAAGCTGCAGTCATTTTGCATGAACCACGCCACACTACTGGACATTTGCGGGTTTGGAGCTACTCCTTCGGGAGGCTGGGAGGTAAAAAGTGGAAAAATGTCCAGTAGTGTGCATGAACTTCAGACAGCTTCAATAATAAAATTGAAATGATAAAAGTATTTGATGACAACTATTTTATGCGACAGGCCTTGCTGGAAGCAGAGAAGGCGTACGAACTGGGAGAGGTACCAGTTGGTGCGGTTGTGGTCAGCAACGAACGAATCATTGCCCGTGCTCATAACAACACAGAGCAGCTAACCGACGTGACCGCCCACGCCGAGATCATCGCTTTGACGGCCGCTGCTGCTCATCTGGGCAATAAGTATCTGGAGGACTGCACCCTGTACGTTACCCTCGAACCTTGTCCGATGTGCGCGGGTGCTCTGGCT
>CAKZUV010000236.1 GCA_937921555.1 uncultured Saprospiraceae bacterium | reverse complement strand
CACCCGGTGTAATTACTGGCGTTGGGCCTACGGTGATAGATCCCGCACAGTTGTCCGTGGCGGTTAACATAACCGGAGCCGGAATATCATCGAAACAACTCACCATAACATCAGCAGGAGCTGCGGGTGCTACGGGTGCCTGCGTGTCAACTTCAGAAATTGTTTGCTGAACGGTAGCAGAACCTCCGCAAGCATCGCTCACCGTAAAGGTACGGGTTGTAACACTAACGGCAGGACAGTTTCCAGTAGTAGTATTATCTACAAATGTAACAGAAGTACTGCCACATGCACCAGTAGTAACCGGCGTATCAAAATCCAATGCGCTTCCGCACTCAGCCGTTTTATCGGGCAAATTTGCTACGGATGGTCCATCCTGATTGCTTATAATAAAGGAAGTATTAACGGTGGTTGCATTTCCACAATCATCCGTAACCGTTATTTGTACTGATGTAAATGCCGATCCGTTTTCACAAACAAGGTTAGGCGCTGACGGGCTGGCAGAGAACGTTAAATCATCGTCAGAACATTCGTCGGTAGCGTTTAGCTGGTTTATTTGATTTTGTATAAATGCATCATATTGTGCCTGTACATCATCGTCGCATTCTGCCTGACCTACAGAGACAGAACCCTCAATTTCAGGAGGCGTATTGTCAACAATAACTACGAAGGCAGAACAGGTAGTGGAACGGCCGCAAGGATCGGTTGCCTGGAAAGTAACGATCTGATATTCTTTAGCTCCAGGGAAAACAACCGGGCCAATACCGCAGTTATTAGGAATAAATCCATTCTGTCTGAAATTATTGGTAATTGTCATTTCAGCGTTTTCCAGACAAGAACTGGTTACGGTTGCCAAATCTGCGTAAGCATCAAATTTTGCCTGTAACTGGTCGCTGTCATCAGTACAGTCAATCACACAAAATTGACTTGGACATACAAATTCCGGACCTTCGTTCTGGATCGTAAACCGCTGAACAGTTTGAGCAGAACGTCCACAGTCATCTGCTACGGTATAAACTACGTTGTAGAAAGTACCGGGACATCCAGCCTCACCG
This sequence comes from uncultured Saprospiraceae bacterium, assembly GCA_937921555.1. GTDB lineage: Bacteria > Bacteroidota > Bacteroidia > Chitinophagales > Saprospiraceae > JALZUU01. Next base: position 14,962 of record CAKZUV010000236.1, on the reverse strand, counting down.
AATGGCCCTTCGATGACCGAAGTAACCGTTGGTGTACTTCCACACGGGCTGGAGGACTGAGCCTCTACCAGAGATTCACGGGGAATAATATTCACCTCACAATCTACAATGGCATCCTGTAAAGGCTCTACGGTCAGGTCGCCCGGATCTGTTACTGTTATACTTTGAGAAACACTGGAAGCATTCCCACAACCGTCATCAAACGTATAGGTTCTTATCAGCGTAAAACGGGTTTCACACAAACGATCCACTATTTCAAAAGTAACCGTTGACATAATGTCTCCGCCACAAGCATCCGTTGCCGTCAGTTCCAGTGGTGCCGGAATATCATCCGGACAATCCACGATCAGATCAGCGGGTGCTGCGGGTGTAACCGGAGCTGTCGTATCTTCTATGGTAATAACCTGAGTTGCAGTAGCAGTATTTCCACAAGCGTCCGTTACCGTAAAGGTACGGGTGAAACTACTGCCATTCGGGCAATCCGGATCTCCGGTCAGATTATCATCCGTAAATCCTGTAAAGGTTGGAGCCGGTAAGGTAACAAGAGGTGCTACGACCTGATTGGTATTAAGCAATCCCTGCGACTGTGGAGCTGGTCCGGTCCAGATGAAGTCATCTCCACTGTTACCGGTTCCTACTCTCTGAAGCGAGGAAGTATTGGAGGCCGTTGAACCTTCACTGACACCCACATCCGTAGAAGTCAGGCCTGCAGCAAAACCATTCGCAGCGGTAAAGGTTCCTTCGTAGGAAAGAAACTCCAGTACAAACCCGGTCGGATCAATTAAAGCGAACCCATCAGGTGAACCATTTTGAATACCAACTTGTAAAAAGCTAATCGCACCAAATCCATTTCCTTCGTCGGGAATTGTTCCGGAAAGGGCTATCGTATTGTAAGTAAATCCGCCGTTACCGTTATATAATTCTATGATATATCCGGTAAGATCCAATCCGGCGGAACCTGCTACTTCAATAAATTCATTTTCGTCACCACCAGCATCATCGTAGTGGAATTCATTAATCCAGAGATTCTGAACGGGTGACAGTTCACAGTTGTCCATTAAGTCAGTGGGCATTCCGGTGATACTCAGATCTTCCGGATCATCCGTACACTGAATTGTAATATCGGCTGGCGCCGTAAAAGTAGGTGGTGTTTCATCAATAATGTTAATTACCTGTTCACAAGTGCTGGTATTGCCAGCCTCGTCGGTGGCCGTAAATACCCTGGTCAGCGTTCCGGTTCTTCCACCACAACCATCTAACATTAGATTATCTTCAAAAGAAATTAATACATTTTCACTACAAGCATCGGTGGCCGTCGCCAGTCCGGTATTTGCCGTCAGGGTACTTTCACCACAACTTAATTCGACAGGGCTTGGAGGACAAACGATCATGGGAGCATCACCATCTACTGCGTCGTTAATGGTAAAATCAGCGGTCGCAGTACATCCGTTATCATCTGTAACTTCTACCGTATAAGTACCTGCGGTCAGCATGGTTTGAAGACCATCTCCGTCTCCATCGTCACCGGAGCCATCCATGGTAGTGTATGTAAAAGTGAAAGGTTCTGTTCCATTACTGACAACGATGGTCGCCGTACCCGTCGCATCCCCGGGACATCCAGTTACGTCTGTTGTAGTAATATCTAACACTGGATTTGAGTTAACCGTAACGACTACTTCGGATGCTTCACTTTCGCAGCCAAATGCATTGATGGTCGTCACAAAAACAGATTGCGAAGTACCTGCTGGTGTCATTGGATCAAATTCAGACGCCGGACCAGCCAGCAGAACTCCACCCGTATTCGGATCACCATCATAAAAATTAAAGTTACCAGCCATCATGGATACTGGTTCACCATTGATTACTATATTGTCAAAAGCGATTTCTTCGCTTCCGCTATTCATTGCCACTTCTACTACTACATTTAAAGTACTTGCGCCGATACCGGAAGTTTCTGCATCCGGAATGGTAAAACAGAACGTCTGTCCCGTAACGGTGAGGAGCATCCCGTCAGAAACATCTCCGTCACAATTTGGATCTGAGAATAAAGGTTCGTTAAAATCATCTCCATTATCCTGATAGTTAAAACAAAAACCATTGGTGAGCATTGCGTTTACATCGGTACTGTACTGAACAAAAACATGATCCGACGCATCGTACTGATTACTTCCCGGAGGGTTGTTATTTCCGGCAGCCATATCGATACATACTTCTACCGATGAAAAGCCAGCTATATCAACTGGATTGAGAGAAACAGTCTGTGGATTATTTCCGTCACCACCATTGTCATCAACATCTTCGGCGGCCCAGAAAATATTTGTTCCGTTCTGGAAGCTGTAAGGTCCAGAAATATTTCCTATGTTCGAACCATCCGTTGATCCGAAATGGTCATTTACTCCGTCATTGAATTGAACACTTGCCGTAAAGCCAACTCCACCTCCATCAAAATCTTCCATTCCCAAAACGACAGGATCAGATGCACCAGGTGCAATGGTCGTATCATCGCCATCACAAACAGTTATGTCATCCACCATTGGTGCTTCCGGAGCTGGATTGACGGTAATTGTAACCCCCGTAGCCGGACTTTCACAGCCATCAATAGTCTGAGTAACAAATACCTGCTCACTGCCTGCTCTAGTTAAGGCGGCGGTATATTCTGCTCCGTTAATTATTCCCAGTGAAGTCATGGTTAAGCCCGCATCCGAGTAAAAATTAAAAGTAGCAGCCGGGCCGGGAGGGCTGGTAAAAGCGGTAATGGGAGAAATTCTTTCTCCTTCACAAAAAGTAATTTGTCCCATAATACCAGGTCCAGCCGGAGTTTCATTGACGGTCAATTCGATACACTGACTCGGTCTGCAAGACATATCGGCTGGTGCCGGATCGAGAATTGCACAAATATTATAAGTGCCCGCAGCGAGGGAAAGATTCGTTAAAATAGCTTCGATACCTCTGTCTCCGGCCATCAAGTCACCAAAAGGAACAATTCCCAGGGACGTTCCTCCCATATATGGATCAGTTGGAGCAGTAGCACCAAAGTTTACGAAATTGATTCCGAAGTCGGTCTCCATATTTTCAGCCATCCCCATATCCTCTAATCCACTGGCCGAAAGATCGAATGTTTCTCCGGCACAAATATCTGCGGGGTCTGTGAGTGTTCCGATGGTGGGGCAGGCAGGAGTGGCGCCTGATACGACAACGCTTGACATATCAGAACTCATTACATTATCTCCTCCAGCCGTTTCCCCGGTAACAGTGGCCTCGTTGTCAAAACTGACGATCACTCCATCTAATGTACAACTGTAAACGAAAGAACCTCCAGAAGGAAAATTTCCAATCATCATATCACAGTTGGGCGAAAGCGGGTCCGTAACGGCTACGTTGATCAGGTCAATTGTGCCAGTATTAGTTACTATAATTTCAAAGGTAGCCGTACCACCTGCTGCAACGGTCTGGCTGTCGGTACCGTCCATTGCGCGTTTTTCGATGGTAATAGAGGGAGCAGCATTAAGAGCACCAGCGGAAGGAGTTAAATTTACAATGGTTTCCGATCCATCCGGATTTCGACCAATCGAAGTGGCATTACCGTCGTTATATTGAGTAGTCTCTCCAAGTCCAGTCAATAATCCACTATCATCAGAATCGTTTGTGCCGTAAACGATAGCATCTACCAAATCTGCGGCGGGAGGGAAAGGAGAATCATTCGGATAATCTGCGGCGTCACCTATGATAAGTGCTACAGCATCTGGTCCGTTTTGTAAACCGTTAGAAGGGAAGTTTATGACAAACAAACCATTTGCATCGGTCATTGCACCATCTAAATCAATCGCATCATACGATTGGTCATCTGACCCATTATACAAAACCAACACCAGACCATCCAGTAAACAATTAGGAGTTGTACTATACAGTTCTACAAACTCTGCCATGTCTGTACCCGCTTGATCAGGATCTATTTCGTTTATGACAACGGTTCCCGGACCACAAGCTTGTGCGTTAGCTGTGCCAATATATCCTATGAAAATCAAGGTCGCCAGTATTAGCTGTCTGGAAAGATTACCGGAAGTTATTGAATCGGTAAATCTTACATTAAGTAATGATTGAAAAGACCTGACTATTGATAAAAGCCACTGCAGTACAGTTTCAGGTCTTTTTCCCATTAAAGGAAAGGTAAATTTGTTTTTCATAAGAATTCGTTAATTTGTTGTAAGTATAAAAGCGCTGGAATTTTTGATAAAAATGTGTACCGTATATACATCTACTCATAGACCGAAAATAAGGTACTACGCTTGTGCGCGACGTTTCAAGTCTATCTCCGATAAGGAATGTTAAATGTATCTTTGGAAACTACTAAAATTCAATAACTTGAAGCTATTATAAATCTTAGTTAGGCTTTTGGATGGAATATATACAAATGTAAAGATAATCAGCTTAAAAAACCTGTTTATCTGCATTAAATTTATTTTTATATATCTGATAAAAAATCACGTTTCAGATTTGTGCATCTACATTTTTTATATTAAATTAGCATTCATATACAAAATAACATGATTCATCAATTCAAAAATTTACTGGAAAAACGAGCCTTCGGGGTGTGCAGTTATCTGGGCCGTAAGATGGGTATTGCTTCTGCCAGGGTAAGAATATATTTTATTTACATTTCCTTTGTTGCGCTGGGCTCTCCGATCATATTTTACCTTTTCATCGCTTTCTGGCTAAATGTCAGGGATTACATTCGCCGTAAGGGCAATATGCTCTGGGAGTAGGATAGGATAGAAAGAACAACTTTATTTTTAGGACTTAATAACCTAATATGGTCTCTATTGCGTAAAAGCATATTGCACGATATTGGCGCCCATCTGTAACGATTTTTGCCGTAATTCTTCGGGATCTTTATGTACCGGTTGATCTTCCCAGCCATCACCCAAATCAGTTTCATACGTATAAAAACATACCAGTCTGCCTTCCCAGAGTAAGCCAAAACCCTGTGCCGGTTTGTCATCGTGTTTGTGAATTTTCGGAAGTCCGTTTTTAAATTTGAACCGCTGCCGGTAAATTTCGTGTTCAAAGGGCAATTCTACGAATTCCAGTTCGGGAAAAACTTCCTTCATGGCCGTACGCACGTAAGGATCCATGCCATAATTATCATCGATGTGCAGAAAACCACCTCCCAGCAAATAGTTGCGTAAATTTTCGGCATCCGAAGAAGAGAAAACTACGTTTCCGTGTCCGGTCATGTGCAAAAAAGCGTAGTTAAAAATATCCGCACTGCCTACTTCTACGGTCTCAAAATCAGTCGCAAAATCCGTATTCAAATTATCATTACAAAATTTGGCCAGATTGGGTAAAGCGGTAGGGTTTGCGTACCAGTCTCCTCCTCCACTGTATTTCAGCAGCGCCATTTTCAGAGCGGGTTCCGCCGGAGGCGTTGATACGACAAAGGCAGTTGATACAAAAAGGATGCAAAACAATCCGATGATATTTTTCATGTTCTTTTTTTAATGGAAATGTAAACAGTTTTATTTATTCAACGTGGAGGCTCCCAGTAAGTTTACCGTGTGACAAGCTACGATCGCAGCCGTTTCGGTCCGCAACCGACTCGGGCCAAGACTGATGGGAACGTACCCGTTTTCAAAACTTTTTTTAATCTCTGCCGGAGAAAAATCCCCTTCCGGACCGATCAGAATTATAACGTCCTGATCCGCCTGGTATTTTTCCAGCAAGTGAATTTCCTGGTCATTTTCACAATGAGCAATAAAACGCTGCGGAGTATTTATCCATTCTTTTTTAAAAAAATCCGTTAATTTAATCATCGGATTCAAAGGAGGAAGAATCGTGTTTTTTGACTGTTTGGCCGCTGCCAGGATGATTTTCCGGAGTCGGTCCGGTTTCACCACTTTTCTTTCTGAACGCTGGCATAAAACCGGCGTAATTTCATCAATTCCAATTTCGGTCGCTTTTTCTAAAAACCATTCAAAACGACTGATATTTTTAGTAGGAGCAACGGCCAGATGGAGTCTTGCCTTCCGGTGAGAATACGATGGCTGGTGGGATAAGATACGCAGACTGACTTTTTTTTTGGTTGCCTCAATAATCGACGCCACGTAGTTGCCCCCCAAACCGTCCATCAGATTTATTTGATCTCCTGCCCGGTGGCGCAGTACCTGAACGCAGTGCTTGGCCTCTTCTCCGGATAAAAAAGCCAGTTGGTCTTCGATATGATTGGTGTAAAATAGCTGCATTGGACCGCAAAAATATCATAATTTCGGGAGGGGTAGCTAAGGAATGTTAAATAATCCGCCGCAAACTTTCCGGAGATAATCGACCGTTGGTACCTCCAATCAGACACCCGCTGACCGGATACGTTGAAAAATCGGTGGTTTAAGCGTAATTTTGCGGGGAATTTACAACAACTTTCAAAGGTTTCAGTTAAGTATCTGTAGGTTCTAAACTTTATTGTTTAGTATAAGAATTATTTAAATAAAATAGTATATGGAGTATTTGATCACGATTGGCCAGTTGATGCTGAGTTTATCCATTCTGATTGTCTTGCACGAAATGGGGCATTTTTTTCCAGCTCGCTGGTTTGGTGCCCGAGTCGAAAAATTCTACCTCTTTTTTGATCCTTATTTTGAATTATTTAAAATAAAAAAAGGGGAAACCGAATACGGAATTGGCTGGTTGCCGCTGGGTGGTTACGTCAAAATTTCAGGAATGATCGACGAAAGTATGGACAAAGAGCAGATGAAACAACCACCACAGCCGTGGGAATTTCGCTCTAAGCCCGCCTGGCAACGACTGATCATTATGCTGGGAGGCGTAACGGTTAATTTTATTCTGGGATTTTTGATTTACGCTATGGTGCTTTTTGTTTGGGGAGAGGAATATTTACCGAATACCAACGTCGAATACGGAATCCACGCCGATTCGTTAGGATTGGAAATGGGCCTGCAAAACGGAGATAAAGTCCTGAGTGTCAATGATAAACCCATGACCAAATTCAGTGACCGTTTCGTATTAACGGAGATTGTCTTTAACGAAGCCCGCAAGATGACCGTGGAACGGAACGGCAACGACCTGACCTTACCCATCGACGAAAAATGGACCTCGGAACTAACCAGTTATAAAAATAAAAACAAACGTTTGTTTAATACCCGTCTGCCTTTTGTGATCGCAGAAGTACCCGAAGAAGGAGAAAGTCCGGGACGAAAAGCAGGTATCAAGGTGGAGGATAAAATCGTAGCAGTAAACGGACAGCCGACACCTTTTTATGACCAATTTATGGCGATTGCGAAACAAAACAAAGGCAAAAACATAACGGTAACCTTAGAGAGGAACAACCAGAAGATAGACCTGCCGGTTACCCTGACAAAGGACGGAACCATTGGTCTCTATCGTCAGAATTTCACCCATTTCTATAAAACTGAAAGACAGGATTACACCCTGTTCGAGTCGTTTCCCGCCGGCATCAAAAAGGGATGGAATTTCCTGGCTTCTCAATTTAAAGCCTACGGACAGATGTTCAAGGGCAATATAAAAGTCACGGAGAGTCTGGGTGGTTTCGGTTCTATTGGCAGTTTATTCGGCAAAGAGTGGATCTGGGAGCGCTTCTGGGAATTGACGGCGGCGCTTTCGCTGATTCTTGCGTTTATGAATCTGCTGCCGATTCCGGCACTGGACGGCGGACACGTGATGTTCCTGCTATACGAAGTGATTTCCGGACGTAAACCCAGTGATCGCTTTATGGAAATTGCGACGGTGATTGGCTTCGTGATTGTAATTGCGCTGGTGCTGATGGCCAACGGGCTGGATTTGCTGCGGTGGCTCGGATTTTTTAAATAAGAGCTTGTCTAAAAATAGAATGTAAAAGATTTTTATAAAATTGTAAAACTCATTTTTAAAAGCCGTCTGATGTTGATCCTGACATCAGACGGTTTTGCTGTTTAATGACATTTTTCTTAGACAACTCTAGTAAATAATTGTCTATATTTGCGCAAGCCCTTCCACACACTACCTGATTAAAGTTGTTAATTTTTTAAAGCTCACCCCAATACATTGGACTTTATTCCAAAATACTGGTTCCCAAAGACTTTTCCTTAAAATACTATTACAATGAGAAAATATTTATACTTTCTTCTGGTCTGTTTATGTCCGGGACTATCGGTTACTGCTCAGGTTGATTATACGGCCAATGACACGGTGGCGGTCTATCCAGGTCCTTTTGGGTTTGGTTCTAACATGGGCTATTTTCCTCCATGGAAAGATGTGGATCTCGCAGAATTTGCCGCAGGAAATCCCGAAAAGGGCATTCACGGTGCGGGGGTCCGGAGTCTGCGTCCGGCTCTGCCGGAGCATTTTCTGGAACAGTGGGGATACGATATCAGAATTGAAACCCACGCTTATTACAAAACGCTGGGTATTCAAAACAATACTATTTTTATTGGCTATCCGTCGCGGCCGCATCAGGATTCTACCTTTCATTGTGCCGACCGTCCTTCCGAATTATTCCGGAATATGTACAGCCCCATCTGGGACAATGGAGAAAATGGAACGCCTGTCAACGACACTAATTTTTACGCTTTATATTTATATAATTTAATGGAAAAGTACGGGGATTTTGCCCGTACCTGGGAAATCTGGAACGAACCGGATTTTGATTTTGTGGGCCATGCCTGGAAACGTCCCGAAATGGAAGGCAACTGGTGGACGAATGATCCCGAGCCTTGCGACTACGCCATTCAGGCGCCCGTCCAGCATTATATTCGAATGCTACGCATCAGCTATGAGGTTATCAAAACACTCCGGCCGGATCAGTTTATTGCCATCGGAGGAATCGGTTATCCTTCTTTTCTGGATGCGGTTTTGCGGAATACCGATAATCCGGACCGTGGAAGAGTGACCGGAGAATTTCCGAATAAAGGCGGCGCGTACTTTGATGTGATGAGTTTTCACGTTTATCCACACGTGGATGGCAGTATGCGCGACTGGAATCAGGAACGACTGGATTTTGATTATTACCGGCATTCAGACGCAGCTGTAAATGGCGTTGTAACAAAGAAAAAAGAATTTGAACAGGTTTTGTTGAAATATGGCTATGGGGTTAATCTACCACAAAAACATTTTATCATCACCGAATGTAATATTCCGAGGCGTTCTTTCGGGGAAGCCATCGGGACGGACGAAGCACAGCGGAATTTTATTATAAAAACACTCGTAAAAGTGCAGGAAGAATCTATCCGTCAGTTCTGTATTTTTAATTTAGCGGACAGCCGTAAAACAAACGAAGCAGAAACGGAATTTCATCTGATGGGTATGTACGAAAATCTGGAAAACGAAGATCAGCAGGTGCCCAATGATGTCGCAATTGCCTACAAAACAACCGCAGATATTTTATACGAAAAAGTATATGATGACCTGGAAACCCAGGCGTTGCTTTTGCCGGAAGGCGTGCGTGGAGCGGCTTTCAGAGATGATGCACAAAACAGTTTTACGTACGTCTTGTGGGCAGAGACGGTCATTGACCGCAGCGAACAGGCGACTAGAAATTATACGTTTTCTCCGCTCATTCCGGTAGACACCATTTTCGTTAAATCCTGGGATCATTCTATCAATCCCGACGAGCAGATGATCGTGGGCAGTTCGATTCAACTGACGGGAGCGCCCGTTTTTCTGGAGGTAAGACAGCCGGATGGTTACGATGTGGTGATAGAACGGGATACAACGGCTCCGGTGGTAAAAATTCCTTTCCGGGTGTACCCTAATCCATTTACGGATGCTGCGCAAATTATCTTTCAGCTGGATCGGACCCGACGTGTTTCGCTGGACATCTATAATTCAAACGGAGTAATTGTAAACCGTTTCCGTAAAAACGAAGAAATGCTGCGAGGCGTTTATCATTACGAACTGCAGGATTTTCTTCTTGCAGGCATTTATTTTGTAAAATTGACCGTGGACAACGAGGAGATTATTTCGAAAGTCGTGAAGGTGCAGGGGGAATGATGATTTTTTGATTTCTTGATGTGCAGATTTGTGGATGTGCAGATTTGTGGATTTTTTGATGTGCAGATTTATTTTTCATGAATGACAGCGAGGTAAAAATCGTGAAAGCTCCCCTTCGGGACTGTTCAACAATCTGTGTTTTTTTTGATACGCTAGCATTGCGTAAAAAGAGACCAATAACTAATAAACTGATCAACAATGTTTTATGTAGATCATATAAAAATACAGGATGCAGAATAACGAAGCAGACACAGTTAATTGAACGCCCCCCTCCGGTGTCGGGGTGAAATTTTACGATTTTTTGCCGACTCTTCTCTGTGAACCTTTACGGGCAGACTTGTTACGGAAGCGTAAATACTTTTTTATAGTCTTTAATTGTATTTTTTTGAAAAAATTCTTTATCATCGTAGTTGGATAAGCAAGCATCCAAAAACGGTATAGTTAATTTTCAAAAAACAAACTACGATGAGTAATAAGATCACACTATTCCTAATTTTCTTTTCCGGTATTCTGATGGCGCAAGCCCCTCCCAATACCAATGTCTATCTGTTTGATTTACTGAATACTGACACGAATGGTTATCAACTATTACAACCGAAGTTCCTGACCAATTTTAACGCCAGTGGATATAACAATCAACCTGTTTTTATTAACAACGATGAAATGATGCTGACGGTACAGGTTCCCGGTGAGACACAAACGGACTTGTATCATCTTAATCTGGCGGACCGGGTTAAAACCCGCTTTACCGGAACGTACGAAAGTGAGTATTCTGCCAATCCTGTCCCTACCCTGCTGGATAATATTCCGGTCCTGGCGGCAAAACATAGTTCCACTTCCCGGATTTCCTGTGTACGGGTAGCAACGGACGAAAATCAAACACAATATTTGTGGCAGTATCCCTACGACCGTTCCGGAGAAGGATCTGCCATTCTGGAAAACTTAACCGGAGTAGGTTACTACGCCTGGTCGTCAGCCAGCAAGGTAGTGCTTTTCATCGTCGGGGAACCACATACGCTCGTTGCGGTGGATTTAAAAACCAACGATCAAGTGACTATCACGTCTAATATAGGTCGTTGTTTGCGTAAACTTCCGAATGGGGATATTGCCTTCGTTCACATGATCGACGAAAAAACCTGGCTGCTCAAACGACTCAATATGACTACTTACCAACCCGAACTAATCACTGCTATGCTGGATGGAGTGGAAGATTTCGCATTATTAAGAGACGGGACGTTCCTGATAGCTCAGGGGAGTAAGATTTATAAATTTAATCGAAACAAAGATATCACCTGGAAGGAAATTGCAGATTTATCGCGTTATGGTCTTCGTGATATTTCCAGAATGGCGGTTAACAGAGCGGGTACTAAAATAGCATTGGTGAATGAGCGGTAAAAATTTCTGAAGCAAAAACACGTCCCGTACGATACTGTATTACAAGGATTTGGAGGAATTATTTTGTAATGCTATCTCTTTGAAGAAGTTTAGGATTTTTAAGTTTTTCCAGCAACTTATCTTTTTCTCCGTCTTTGGTAATCAGGTCGTACCATTTTTTTATAAATCCCCGGTCATCGTAGCCCTCTGGATTTTTATTTATGATACAATCAGGTCCCCGGCCAAAACCTTTGTATTCCAATAAAAGCTTCGAGTTTAAATTCTCGATCAGGCAGGAGTCCAGCAGTGCATTTATGTCCCGGGTCGTTTCATCTCTAAACCGATAGTAATAAGTACCTTTTTTTTCATCAATAAATCCTAATCTACTACCCGCTTCTTTTTCAAAAGAGATACAATTAGCGGCGAATACTTTTGCCTTGATCCGGTCTAACCGTTTCGGAGACAAGCCGAGCTTCTTTATAAATTCCTGGTGCTCCGTCTCGTGGTAATCAATATTACCATAAAAACTATATCCCCCCGGATAACTCGCAGCAATACTGGCATTCCCATCTTTATGGTATTCAACTTTCAGGCTTTTGTTGTCGGGCAGAAAAGAAAGTTCCCGGCCCACGATGGCAATCTCTTCCGAATACTGGTCGTAATTTTTCACCAGTTCATCGTAAGTATCTTCAAACATGGGTTCCTCGTAGGACTCAATATAATCCGGATCAAAAAAGTGGGTTTCATTACCGGTCAAAATTAGAAAAATATCTAGCGAAAAAGCGAAGGATACCAGCAAGAAAAGTACGGTAATGGTAACCATCCCGATAATTATTTTAAAAAAAGTATAAATACACCCGCTCATAATTAATGGTAGATTTACTCAGATGACGAAGTTGTTTAAAAATAGAAAATCGTGCCACGCTGTCATTTTAGCTTCTCTTTAGAAAGACGCCTGAAATCGTATAAAGTTCTTCCCTTTGCACCGAATCATCGATTATTAAAGTTTGCTTAAATTTGCCTATGACTTTTATTGACCAGACAAATTCGACGGTTGAAATACCCGAAACTCCTCTGAGAATCATCTCCCTCGTCCCTTCCCAAACGGAATTATTACATTATTTAGGTTTGGAAAAAGAAGTCGTCGGTATCACCAAATTTTGCGTGCATCCCACCGAATGGTTTAAAAATAAAACCAGGGTCGGAGGAACCAAACAATATCATTTTGACCGGATCGAAGCCCTGCACCCAAATCTCATTATTGCCAATAAAGAAGAAAACGATAAAGACCAAATTTTAGAGCTCGCCCAAAAATATCCCGTTTGGGTGAGTGATGTAAAAAATTTGACGGATGCCTGCCAGATGATTGAATCGGTTGGTGCCATTACCCGGACCGGCGAACAAGCCGGCAAACTCGCCGAAAAAATAAAAACTAATTTTTCACAACTCAACCTTGTAGCTGCCGGTCGTCCACGTTTACGTGTCCTTTATCTGATCTGGCAAAAGCCCTACATGACCGTCGGTGGAGATACTTTTATCAGTGATATGATTGAACGCGCCGGCTGGACCAATTGCTACGCGGACCAAACCCGCTACCCCGTTGTAACCGAAGGGGAGCTAAAAAAATTAAAGCCCGATCTCATTCTGCTCTCCTCCGAACCGTTTCCATTTAAAGAAAAACATATTACAACAATCGCCAGTCTATGTCCAACAGCAGTCATAAAATTAGTTGATGGTGAATATTTTAGCTGGTATGGAAGTCGGTTGTTGCAGACTTCTGAGTATTTACGTAATTTAGGATCAATAAAAATTTAATTTTCTATGAAATCCCGTTTATTAATTTTTCTCTTCTTGTCAGGCTTTACTTTTACCGCTTTTACGCAAAGTAAATTTGCCCCGCTGGATCAATTGATTGTTAAGTTAAACCCGGAAGTAGACGCAGCTTCTTTTCTGGAAGAATTTATCGAGACCCAAAAACTAACGTCCGTTTTTTACGGCGGAACACCATCACCGCGACGACAACTATCCGTACTGGAGTTTGATCCGTATGCTACCGACGGTCAGAACATAATTGATTTATTAAATAAAAAATCCGAAGTAATATTCGCGGCCTTCAACGAACGGGCAACCGTAAGAGCTACCCCCAATGATCCCGACTATTCGGAACAGTGGCACATGACGCTCATCAATGCACCGGAAGTCTGGAATTTTACCACGGGTGGACTCACGCCGCTCGGTGATACCATTGTAATTGCCAATCTGGAAGCCTGCGATACCCGGCACGAGGATTTGGAAGAAAATATCTGGAGAAACTATCTGGAAATTCCCAACAATGGAATTGATGATGACAATAATGGCTACGTGGATGACTACGAAGGTTATAACACGGTAAGTCAAAACGATCAACATCTGATTAGCTCGCACGGATCGCGGGTTTGCGGATTGATGGGGGCAAAGGGAAATAACGGAACGGGCGTCACTGGTGTAAACTGGGATACCCGCGTGATGGTGGTAAGTAATACACTGCTGATCGGAGATATTATCACTTCGTGCGAATATGTGCTGGATCAGAGAAAAGCATATAACGCTTCTAATGGAGCGCAGGGAGCATTTATCGTAGCAACCAATTCTTCCTTCGGGTTTGACCGTCGCTTTCCGGAGGACAACCCCATGTTCGGCGAGTGGTGTGATATAATGGAAGAAATGGGTGAGGCGGGAATTCTCTCAGTAGTAGCTTGCAACAATAATAATATCGATATTGACACACTTGGGGATATGCCTTCTTTTTGCAGTACCAACTATATGATCGTCGTGACCAACACAAATCGTCAGGATCAACTCGACGGTTCTTTCAGCGGAACGGCAACGCACATGGATTTATCGGCCCCCGGTACCGGATCCTTCAGCACTGAGCCTAATGATGAATACGGCCAGCTCGGTGGATCTTCTGCTTCCACGCCCCACGTAACGGGAAGTATCGGATTGCTGTACAGTGCTCCTTGTGAAGGTTTTACCGAATTTACCAAAAACGATCCCGCCGCCGCTGCACTCACCATGAAAAGTTTTATCCTGGGCGGAACAACCAAATTACCAGAACTGGAAGGAAAAATGGTTTCGGGTGGTCGCCTCAACGTAGCAGGCAGTCTCAGTTTTTTACAGGAATTTTGTGGCGGTGGTTCCGGACAACTGAAAATTATGTCGATTGGTCCCAACCCCAGTTTTACCAACGAACAAATTCAGGTGCGTTTCCAAACACCCGACGAAGATACTTACCGAATCCGTGTAAGCGATGCGCTCGGCAGAATCGTTTATAGTGGTGAACAGGTATCGACGACTTTTGGTACGAATCTGACACGAATAGATGTACCCAATCTTGCCACAGGGGTCTATTTTTTTACGGTAGAAAATTCCAGAGATACGGATACGGAGGCTTTTGTGGTTTATTAATTGTTGATTTGTTGATTCGTTGATTCGTTTATTTGTTTAATCGCTCTCCCCTATTGACAAGAAGGTAAAAAATCTCAAAAACTCCCCTCCGGGGTCGGGGTAAATTTTTGAGATTTTTTGCCGACCTTTCCTTTCTAATAATTTC
>CAKZUV010000235.1 GCA_937921555.1 uncultured Saprospiraceae bacterium | reverse complement strand
CTGCCCGAAAAATTCGCAGACCAGGTAACGATTTTTAAAGTGGATTTTTCACAGCCCGTAGATCTGACGACGGCCCCGTTGGCTTTTGACGCGGCGTATTATCTGATTCATTCACTGGCGACGGGGATTGGAAATTTTTCTGAAAAAGAAGCTGACATGGCCCGGATATTTGTCGATTATCTGAATAAATCTACCGCCCGCCATCTGGTCTATCTGACGGGAATTGTCAATACGACCGATGAATTATCTCCCCATCTGAGTAGTCGTTTGAGAGTAGAAGAAATTCTTGGAACGGGAAATGTTCCGCTGACTGCTTTGCGCGCCGGAATTATTATTGGGTCGGGAAGTGCTTCTTTCGAACTGATTAGAGACCTGGTGGAAAAGTTGCCACTTATGATTGCCCCAAAATGGTTGAATACGCGTTGTCAACCCATTGGAATCCGGAATGTACTGCAGTTTTTAACCGGTGTACTGGGAAAAGAAAAATACTTTAATCAGCATTATGATATCGGTTGCCATGATATTTTGACTTACAAAGAAATGTTGTTGCAATACGCAGAAGTCCGAAACTTGAAACGCTGGATTTATACCGTTCCGGTAATGACGCCCCGGCTTTCCTCCTATTGGTTATTTTTTATTACATCGACCTCCTATAATCTGGCGGTGAATCTGGTAAACAGTATGAAAGTAGATGTAATTTGTAAACCCAACAATTTAGCCGAAGATTTTGGAATTGAATTGTTTAATTATAAAACGTCCGTCGCGATGGCTTTTTCTATTATTGAAAAAAATACCATTATTTCAAGCTGGAAAGATAGTTTTAGTTCTTCGTTGCCAATAGGCAGTCTGGAAGAGTTTACGATATTACCCAAACACGGAATTTTTACGGATTACCGGGAAATCGTGGTAGATCCGGAATACCGGGAACGAATTATCGAAAACATCTGGTCAATCGGTGGCACTACCGGTTGGTATTACGCCAATTGGTTGTGGAAAATCCGGGGCTATCTGGATAAATTGTTCGGAGGAATCGGACTCCGTCGGGGGCGAACACATCCTACGCATCTGGAACGGGGGGACGTAGTGGATTTCTGGCGGGTTCTGGAAGCTGACAAGTCAAAGGGACACCTTTTGTTATTCGCAGAAATGAAACTTCCCGGCGAGGCATGGCTGGAATTTAAGTTGGAGGAAGACGCGGGAATCACCAAAGTTTCTCAGAGAGCAGTTTTCTTTCCACACGGCATATCCGGCCGCCTATACTGGTACTCGGTGGTACCTTTGCATTATTTTATTTTTCAGGGAATGCTGGATAATCTGGTCAAGGCAGGAGAAGTGGAAGGCACTGTTTAGAGCAGGCTCACTAATTTACTGACGAACTGTGTTTGGGCATCAGTTAAACCACCGAAATGCCATTCTTCCCAATTTTTTCTGCCAGTCTTTAAACGCGGCGTGCAGAATTCCACGGGTTGTTTTCTGGTTAATCCGTGATTGAACGGGATAAGGATAGACCCGGTTATTGATTTTTCCGATGGGAATACCAGCATGTTTGGCAAGCTCTAATTCCTGGACCATTTCCCCCGCGTTGGGTGCAATCAGAGAGCCTGATAATATTTTTCTTCCGGACAAACGGCCACTGCCTTCAATCCATAATTTTTGCTCCCCGTAAGTGTATTCCTGAATGATGGCCCGGTCGTCGTGTTCCAGATTTTGATCCTGGCGATAATAGCTGATATTTTGATCGTGCATTTGTTTTTCGGTCAGGCCGAAATGGGCTACCTGTGGCTCCGTAAAGGTCACCCAGCTCAGGTCTTTTTGCTGATCTTTCTTTTTAAAAACGGGAATCAGCAGATTCCTCCAAAGCATTCGGACCATCTTTTCAGCTCCGTGTGAAAACATGTACGTTCCCGCCGCATCTCCGATGACGTATACCTTCGGATTGGTTGTTTTAAAGTAGGCATCATGTTTGATTTTTCCCTTTTCGGTCAATGCTATGCCGCCCGCTTCGAGTCCCAGACTTTTGGTGTTAACCACCCGTCCGATAGCGATCAGTGTCGCATCGCAGGGAATTTCCCGTTGTTCCCCATTTTTATTTTCAATAACGGCCGTTTTATCCGTGAATTTTTTCACTTCAGCATTATTTAAAACGGTAATTCCTTCGTTCGTAAAAACTTCTTCCAGGATTTTTGAGACTGATTCGGGTTCTTTTTTCAGGATGCGTTCGCCCCGGTTGACCAGCGTTACCTTACTGCCCAGTCTGGCAAAGCACTGCCCGAGTTCACAGCCGATGGCGCCCCCGCCGATTACCACCAGATGATCGGGTAGTTCAGTGCAGTCAAAAAATATATTTTCATTGGTATAAACTTTGGTTTGTTCCAGACCGGGGATTTTGGCCGCTCTGGGTTTTGATCCCGTGCAGAGTAAAATCACCCTGGCGGTAAATTCCTCTTCTCCAACCCGAATGGTATTTTTATCTTTGAATTTAGCCTCACCGATGACGACGTCCATTCCCTGAGCCCGCAACGCCTCCGCATCCTCCGTATCCCGGATGATCTCCTGTTTCTCATGAATATATTGCAGAATTTTTTTCATATCTGCCTTGCCGGAGCAGTCTACGCCAAAACGGTGAATATTTTTTGCCGCGTGAAATTGACTGGCAATATGAATCAGGGCTTTACTGGGAACACACCCAAAATTGGTGCAGTCGCCCCCAAAATATGCTTCGTTTCTTTCAATCAGCAACGTATCCAAGCCAATCGTTTTGGCAACGCCCGAATTTCCCAGGCCCGCTGAGCCTGCACCGATAATAATTACATCATATTTTTTCATAGTAGCTGTTTTTGAATAGACTTAATTCCATAATGTTTTGGAATATTAAGCGCAAGCTCACTAATTTACCGATTAACTGTGTTTAGCTTTGAGCATCAGCCAATGTCAATCATCCCTTTCAATACTTCGTTAAGATTAAGTATTGCTTTTCCAATATCCCAATTATCTTTGTTGCGCGGTTCGACCAGATTGGAAACACTCCGAATCTGAAAAAACGGAATTCCCGTCATCAAGGCCGCGTAGTGGACCGCCGCACCTTCCATGGATTCGAGGTCTGCGGCTGGATATTTTGCCACGATCCGCGCTATACTGTCCGCCGTTCCGTGTACCTTTTGGACGGTAATTGCTTTGCCAACCGGCAGAAATTTTTGGGTTGCCGCCGCCGGATTAATCAGCCAGCCATCTTGAAAAGGAGGCGTGTCAGGAGCGGGCATTTCCAGTTCGTAAACATCCACAAACCGGCCGTCTGATTCCTCGACTCCCAAATCCCCAAACCGGTCTTTCTCCACTAAAAAAACTGCTCCGATCTCATGTTTTTCTGAAAAAGCACCGGCAATTCCTGCGTTGATGATCAGATTTGTTTGAACCTGTGAAAGGTATTGTCCTAGCGCGAAGGCAGTCGCCGTTGTCCCGACCCCCGTGATCAGCATCTGAACGGTTGTCTCTCCTTTGGTAAACTTCATTGCGGCTTCGCTGTGAAAATTATCCGCAAGAAATTGCCGGGTAGGTTCGATTTCAAATAGGGTAGCAGCGACGATGGTTAAATGCATAGGTGATGAGGTTGAGGAGGTTTTTTGGATGGAATACTATCGCCCCTTCACGCGTAAAGAATTTTTCAATCCATAGCGGATTCCAATACCCGGACTGATACCGAGCACCTGATGATAAGTAGTGGCAATGTCCATATTAAATTGATCGCTGATTTTAAAACCGAGGCCGAAAGTAGCCAGGGTAGGGTTGGCCGCACCGCCCAGCCGCAGGCTTACGACCTGGTGAATCTGATATTCCACCCCAACGCGGATAGAAAGATCCGTATCAATTCCTTTTTCTACTTCGCCGTTAAAAAAAACTTTTTTAGATGGATGGTAAGAAAAACCGACGCCCAATAATCCGGGGACATCTTCTTCCTCCGTGATCTCCACCCGCATGGGACTGTAGATTCTCGCACCGACCGTTAATTCTTTGTTGATGGGCGCCAGAAATCCAATTTCAAACGTGAAAACGGCGGTAGAACCATAGTTCGTAATCCGGGTATTTAAAAAATCAAACTGAACACCCATAGAAAGTTTATCGAATAATTTTCTGGCGTAGGAAAGACCTATTTTCTGTTCATTATAATCACTGATACCATAGTTCTGAATAGAAATCCCAAAGGTGCCGGAGCCGAGAGCGTGAGCAGCACCGACGGCCAGATTACTGATTCCCGTACCCGCAAAACGTTGTTCCCCGAAGATCGCAAACTGGGTACCTTCCAACCAGGCGATCCCGGCTATATTGCTGAAAATACTGTGGATATCGCTGTTACTGACGCCCGTGTTTCCCATCGCCATACCCCGTGCCCCCGCCGGCAACGGAGAACCGTTCTGGCAGAAAACCACCGTACCAAAGAACAGAAAAATCGAAGCTAAAATTATTTTCATGGATGACTATGATTATTAAAAAGAATTTTAGGAAACTGTTTTAGGATCAATTAGTGCAGCCGCACCGCAGACTTGATTTCCCTGTAATCCTAATGTGAATGCTTTGTATTTCCATTGGTAAATATAGGAATAATTGTTTCTGTCACATAAGAGTTGAGAAATTCTTTCGTCGGTGAAGAGCTTGAGGTGAATTTTCCATTGAAATAAGGGATTATTACCATTGAAACCTCTATGTATCGAAAAAATATGGCGGTTAATCTTTAACTCAATCAAATTCTAAAAAATAATTTTACTCAGTTGAAATTTTCTTCTTATTTTTTTTCAAAATTTATAAGAATATTTCCAATCAAATTCTATTTTCTCACGTATAAAACGGGTCTGCTAAATTAAATTTTCCCAGCAGTCTAATATCTGAAATCAATTTTTAACTTTGTGACGGTTTAACTAAAGAGCCCACTCTAAAAAGTGATTTTCGCGCAGAGGAGCAGAGAACGCAGAGACCTGCCTGCCGGCAAAGGCAGGTTCTTTAACGTGTAAATCTTTTATCGTAAATCAAATATGAATATTATTTTTATTAAATGTGTCTCAATTTTTCTGTTTTCCTAGTTTTTAGAGCAGACTCACTAAATCATCAATGATTTCTTAAAAAAAATGTTTTCCCTAAATCCGTAAACCTAACCAACCGAAACATTCTCAAAATACACCAACTCAAAACTCAAAATTCAAACCACACATGGCCTCAGACATTGAAATCGCCCGTACCATTCCATTAAAACATATCGCCACCATCGCCGAACAACTCGGTCTGAAAGAGGAACAACTGGAGTTCTACGGAAAGTACAAAGCCAAACTTCCGCTATCGATGATTGATCCGGAAAAAATAAAAAAGAACAAGCTGATTCTGGTGTCCGCTTTGAGTCCTACCCCCGCGGGAGAAGGTAAAACGACCATGTCTATCGGATTAACGCAAGGACTCAACCGTATCGGCAAACAAACCACCGTGGTTTTGCGGGAACCCTCCCTCGGTCCCGTTTTTGGTATCAAAGGAGGCGCCGCCGGAGGTGGTTACTCGCAGGTATTGCCGATGGAAGATATCAACTTACATTTTACCGGAGATTTCTCGGCCATTGAAAAAGCACACAACTTATTGGCGGCTTTGATTGATAACAATATCCAGAGTAAAACCAAATCATTGGGCATTGACCCCCGGACCGTTTTGTGGAAGCGGGTGATGGATATGAATGACCGGGCTTTGAGAAAAGTCGTCGTCGGTCTGGGAGGAACAGGTAGTGGTATCCCACGGGAGACTGGATTCGACATTACCGCTGCTTCCGAAATAATGGCGATACTTTGTTTGGCTAATTCCCGTATTGATTTGAAAGAACGGCTTGGAAATATTTTTATTGGTTTTACCATGGACCGGAAACCGGTTTATGCCCGGGATCTCAAAGCCCACGGTGCAATGGCGGCTTTGCTTAAAGATGCCATCCAGCCCAATTTGGTGCAAACCATCGAAGGCAATCCGGCGATCATTCACGGTGGTCCGTTTGCAAATATTGCCCAGGGAACCAACTCTGTGCTGGCCACCAGTATGGGATTGTCCCTTTCTGATTACGTAGTAACGGAAGCTGGCTTCGGGGCGGATTTGGGTGCCGAAAAATTTCTGAATATCAAATGCCAGAGTGCCGGACTGGCACCAGAGGCGGTGGTCATTGTTGCCACGATCCGGGCCTTGAAATACCACGGTGGAGTAGACCTGAAATCTTTAAAAGAACCTAATCCGGAAGCTGTTCAAAAAGGACTCGTGAATCTTGAAAAACATCTGGAAAATATTCAGCAATTTGGGATTCAGCCCGTGGTGGCCATCAACGAATTTACAGGCGATACGGCGGCGGAGATTTCCGTGGTGCAAAAGGGATGCGCCGCTAAAGGTGTCCAGGCAGTAGTGGCAAAAGTCTGGGCGGAAGGAGGTAAAGGCGCAGAGGATTTGGCCAGAGCAGTCGTGGAAAGTATTGAAAGTGGAAAAAATAAATTTCAACCACTATACGACTGGGCCAGCCCGGTAGAAGAAAAAATTTCAATCATCGCTACGAAAATCTATGGTGCGGCGAACGTAGAGTACAGCGGTACCGCCCGCAGAGACTTGCGCCGAATTGACAAACTGGGACTGAATGGTTTACCCGTCTGTATGGCGAAAACGCAAAAGTCCTTATCGGATGATCCTAAAAAAATTGGCCGCCCGACAGGCTTTACCATCACCGTCCGGGAAATTGAAATTGCGGCGGGTGCCGGATTTTTGATTCCAATCACGGGGGACATGATGCGCATGCCCGGCTTGCCCGCAACCCCTTCCGCAGAACTCATTGACATTGACGAGGATGGACAAATTAGTGGGTTGTTTTAAAGAATAGCAGGGGAGTATGATCTGGTTTTCGCTACTCCAAATTTGTTTTTCGGACCAGAAAGGGTACCTTCATGTTATAGAGCTTTGTAAATAACTTCATTTAGACAAGCTTTTAAGCATATAATTACCTTCATCTTTCATTCCAAAGTTATGAGAACAATTTACCTGCTCTTCCCCGTATTATTCCTTTTTTCCATTCACGTAAACAGTCAGGCCCCTTGTTTGGAAAACTTTCAGATTTCGGTGGTCAGCGCCAGTCTTGGTTCTCCCCTCACCGGTCCTTTTCAACCCAACGAAGAAATTGAAATCGATTTTTTAGTACAGTGGAATGCCATGGGATGTAATTGGTTACACGGACTTTCACCCACTTTCGGGGATGGCTGGAGTGCCGCTTCCTTTGATACTTCCGGCGCTCCGACAGTACTTTTGCCGTTTAATTTATATAGCAACAGCAATGGTAATCCCGGCAATTTTCTCTGGTATTCTAATCAGGAAGTAACCTATAAAATTCCCGGTAGTCCCGATTACCTGCCCTATGATTTTGTTCCTGCCGGCTGGTATGCTACCGCCACTTCTCCCGGAACGAATAATCCTTGTGCGGGAGAATATTATTTTAATCCCAATTGTTCCTGTGGTATAACCCAGATTTGTAACAGTTCTTTTGCACATCAAATGCGCATATTACTGAAGACTGGTTCGGTGGAAGACTGTGCCAGTGGGTTAACCGATTTGAGTGTTCATTTTCAATTGTTTTCTGATATTGAAACGGGGAGTGGAACCACACCGGTTTGCACGAATATTCCCCTGATCAGCCAGTCTTACCTGTTGGATTGTACTGCCTCGGCAGACCTGGTTATCAGTTCCCATGAAACAGAACTTTACAACAACGGAAATCTTGAACTGGATTTCACCAATTTTGTGGCCGAAATAAATCCGGACGTTAGCTACCAATGGAGGGTAGAGGCAGACCCGGCCACCTCCGGATTCAGTGATTGTGACCAGAATTGTGGCACGATCATTTCGCACCAGCTGAGTAATGCTGATTTGTACCAAACAAAAAATCTTACGTATTTTGTAAACGCGGTCCGGCCTGATGGTACCACCGGTCCGACGAGTACCTTTTCGGTAAAAGTACATCCGAATATTTCTCTGACAACTTATTACGATTCTTCGGCTCCTGTTTGCAGCGGAGTGACCGCAGTTTCGGTGGAGAGCATGGTATATGGTGGTAGCCGCGAAAACGAGGAAGTGGATTATCTTCATCAGTGGAACACCGGACAGACAAGTGCAACGATCACGGTATTTCCGGAGGGCACCACGACTTATCAGCTGACCGTCACAGATCAATTGGGAACTACCCAAAGTTCCTCGGTTACCGTGGAGGTAATGCCGGTACCAGCGGTTACCTGGGATACGCCGTTTGAACCTACCTATTGTGCCGATCAGGAATATACCATTTGCGTAGAATCGCCGGAAAATAACAGTAGTGTTTTATGGGATGCAGGTACTGCTAATCTTACAGTGCTGGATGACCCTGATTGTGTATCTGTACGCTGGGAAGACCACATAGAAAATCCGTATATCTGTGCGCAAACCACCAGCCCGGAAGGCTGCGCGGGCAACGAATTATGCCACGAAGGATTTATGGTCCTGAGCGAATCTCAATGTCTGACGGTCGCCAGCGAAGATATCACTATATCGGCCACCACTATTTTTCCGAATCCATCCGCCGAATGGGTGACCATCAAAGGAGCTGCACTCCAAAAACTTGAAGTGGCTAATGCTGCCGGACAGTTGATCTGGTCCAAACAACTTTCCGGGGAAGATGCTTTCCAGTTGGATATTCGTGATTTTGCAAATGGAATTTATTACGTATTGGTGAATGAAAATACGGTTAGCAAAATGGTGGTTCTGAGATGATTTTTATTTTTCAATCGGGTATGTTTAACCTGAAAAGTGGCTTAAGTACTTTTATTTTTATATTGGTTTCTCTGACCGTTTACGGGCAATTGGAAAATAGTAAGAAACTTCTCGCAGAAAGCAAGGTTAAATCTGTAATAGAGGAAACTTGTTCTGGAGGTTGCTCCCCTAAATACACCGAATTTGATCGAAATGGGAATGTAATTGAATTTGATTTTTACAGAATTGGAACTTTATACAGGTATGATTATGACGAAAATCAAAAACTTATCAGAGAATTATGGATAGATAAGTTAAGTTCCTTTCACATTGATACAATCTTACCAGAACAGCGGACAAAGGTAGAAACGCCGGATGTTAATCCATTCTTTGAAACCTATCAAAATGACGGACGCGTATTGATTAAATCGAGACCTGGAGAAAGTAAAATTTACCGCTACGATGAGTATTGTAATTTAATACAAATGCAGCATGCGGAACTCTACAAAATAGTTTACCAGGAATTTTATAAATACGATGATCAGCAGCGATTGCTCGAATCCATTATTATCGATGAAAAGGATTTTTATGAAGTAAATTTTACCTATAAAAATGATTCATTCACAGCAAAGGTTAAACGGTATACTTACAATTCAAAAAATCAAGTTACTATGTTCTATAAATATTTTGCTGATCCGTGTATGGGATTTGAGAATTACTTTATGTATTTTTTAAATTATCACGAAAACGGATTACTGGCAGGAGCACAGGCATACGAGTGGGGTGAAACATTTGCTTTCGCGATAGACTACGAATATGAGTTTTATTAGAAAATCATACTAAAGGAACTCACGATCAGACCAAAATATTTCCCAGCAAAATAAACTTTTCAGAAAGAGTACTTAAAGTCTCAACAATGGTGTTACGATCACTGTAACTCAATTTCCGTTAATTCGATGGCAATCTGACCTTCAGTACCCGTCTTCATATTTGTTTCGCGCTTACAAGTAATTTTCAATGGAACACCGGGATAATAATAGTATTCGTAAGTGTTGGTATCATTCACATCAAATTTGGCCGCATCGAGAATTTCTGCCATCTCTTCGTCTTCCCCAAACCCCATTTTTCTAAAAACATCCGTCAGAAATTTTCTGGTATCCTCCTTATTGAGTGACCGACGTTCTTCGAGAATACAAAACCCGTTATCATAATCCACGGCATCAATGTACAGGGCGACGTCCGACCGAATGGGATCTCCGCCCATCATATTTGGCAATTCATCTTCGTAATATATCGTATCCACGGGAGAAAATTCTACCCCGAAAGGAAAATGAAACTGTTGTAGTTCTTTGAGAACCATGGATTCAATTCCTTGTTTGGTCTGATAAATTTCCATAAACGGTTTTAAACTTTTTTCTAATTCTTTTCTGGGAACATCTCCTTCCTCGGTAAGACCTTCTAATAATGCGTCAAACGTTGATTTCATCTCAGCAGCTATTTCCTCCCAGTTTTCAATGGAAACAAATTCGCCCAATTCGGTGGTTTGATAAATAATCTCGGTCAGGGTACTTTCCGGCATCTTCTTTAAAAGGAGACTCGGTAACTGAAAATTATCTAAACTACTTTTATAACTCCATTTAATCCGGTAGCTGGTTTCCGTAGAATCCAGAACGGTAAAATTACAGACGTAGGACGAAGAATCATTTTTGGTCAATACACCTTCTTTCCACCTTTTTTTTATTTTTGAAACTTTAAAATCATAAGAATCACCCACGGCCCAATAAGCCACAAACGGAATACCCGGCAGTGAATCAGTGGTGATAATTTCTTCGAAATGTTCCGCTGGAATGGTATCATTCTGAGCAAAAGTGAGTATAGTACTCAGTAGTATTAAACAAATTGTAAAGAGATACTTCATGCTTATGAAATGTAGATTAGTTGTTTAAAATATTGTTTTGTAAATTTATGTAAATATATTAAAAATTGTAGATAAAGATGGAACGTTTAAAAGCTTATCTGGACACCGTTAGTTTTGTGGATGAAAAGGACTGGGAATTTCTCTGTTCCAGATTAGAACCGTTCTCTTTTGATAAAAAAGAGATCACTTTAAAAATGGGAGCCGTAGAAAATTATCTTAATTTTTTGACCTCCGGCGTCATCCGTTCATATCTTCCAAAAGATGAAAACGACGTTACTTTTGGATTCTCCTTCGAAGACAATCTGGCCAGTGGATACGATTCTTTTATCACCCAATCCCCGAGTACCTTCCAGATGGAAACCCTGGTTCCGGTAATGGGCTGGCGCATCTCCCACGCCGGATTGGCCGAGGTGTACGAACAGACAAAAGTAGGCTGTACGCTGGGGCGACTCATCGCAGAAACCCTGATTGTCAAATCGATCAAACGGGAAATATCACTCCTCAACACCACCGCCGAAGAGCGGTACCAAAGTCTTTTCGTCGAGCGCCCTGAACTCATCAAGGAGATTCCGCTCAAGTACCTCGCTTCGTATATCGGCGTTACACCACAGGCCCTCAGCCGTATCCGGAAACGCATTTCTTAACCCAGGTTCATTTTATTGCTGATCAGTATCCCGCATCTTTGTCCTGACAAATTTGTTGCGGGTCGGTGATTTCTATATTTGAAAAATCTCACCCGGAGCAGATATTTCTTCAATAAATCTGACATTATGATTCCGGTTATTTTAGGTATTGGACTGTTATTTATTATCCTGGAAAGAATTATTCCGGACCAGAAATTACCCCACGTACCGGGGTGGTGGACCCGGGTTATTCTGATCAACTGCCTCCAGTTGGGCGTAGTGGTGCTGGGAATGTTTACGTGGGATAAATGGTTTATGAAAATTTCGGTTTTCGAATTGTTAGGTTCGGTCAGCCCGGTGGTCGGTGGACTGATTGCCTACGTAGTTATAACCTTCGTTTTCTATTGGTGGCACCGCTGGCGGCATACCGTAAACTTTCTGTGGTTGGCCTTGCATCAGGTACATCATAGTCCGCAACGGATTGAAACGATTACTTCTTTTTACAAACATCCGCTGGAAATAATCCTGAATTCCCTGTTGATCGGGTCGATTAATTTCCTGTTGCTCGGTTTGTCCCTGGAGTCCGCCGCCTGGTGTATGCTCTTCAGTGCCGTTGGAGAATATATTTATCACATGAATATTAAAACCCCGCATATAATGGGCTATTTTTTCCAGCGTCCAGAGATGCACCGGATTCATCATCAGCGTGGCAAACACTATTATAATTTTTCTGATCTACCCATCTGGGATATGCTTTTCGGAACTTTTAAAAATCCAAAAACAATGGACGAAGCTTGCGGATTTAAACCCGAACGGGAAGAGAAATTATTAGACATGCTGGTTTTTAAAAATGTAAATGATAAGTTTTAGTTTAAAAATAATAACGATGAAAAATCTATTATATATCGGTATCTGTCTGATCGGCATGTTGCAAATCATCGGTTACGTCACAAAAATTGAAGTGGTACGCTCGTTGGGAATTGTTACCTCTTCTGCTCCTTTGCCATTGGTTTTTACGGAAGTAAAAGGTGTAGAAACCTTCGTAAATGATTTTTATATCCGCTACACGGACGAGCACGCCGTGGAACAGGAATTGCAGTTGACTCCGGCGGTTTACAAACAACTCCGGGGCCCGTATAACCGCCGGAATATTTACGGTGCAGCGATTGGGTACGGTCCGGTGTTACCGGAATCGCTTTGGAATTCCGTCCTGAGCTACGGCCTGTGCAACCACGTTTTAAACGAAGAATTCAGTATTTCAAATGACGTGTCCGACGTATCTATTTTTATAAAAACAAGAACTGCCAAAAGAAACGACAGTTGGGTGTTGGAGCCGAGTTGTCTGTAAGTCGTGGTTCTTTTTTATTGATGAAATCCAAAATTATGAAATTCTATTCACCTTACCAGTTTTCTTTTTTCCGGATCATCCTCGGCATTTATCTGACCATTCATTTCATACTTTTGATTCCTTACGGAACAGAAATATGGAGTAATCTGGGAATTTTGCCCGAGGCGAGCCTCAATCTAACCCACGGATTTTTTCCAAACATTCTCAATCATTTTGATGATCCCTGGATGGTGAAATTATTTTTGGGGCTGGCCACGCTGCTATCTGTTTTGTTTGCCGCTGGCGTCAAACGACGTTGGTTAGCCATCGTTATCTGGTATATCTGGGTCTGTTTGTTTGACCGGAATAACCTGATTAGTAATCCGGGTATTCCATTTGTAGGATGGTTGTTATTGTGCTGTGCGGTGATCCCGTCGGGTGAGCCGTGGTCGTGGACAAAAACTGTTAAAAAAGAAAACTGGGCGTTTCCGAAAATTATATTTGCCGGAGCGTGGATCATCATGGCGTTGAGTTATACGCTTAGCGGACTGGATAAAATGATGGCACCGAGCTGGCAGGACGGTACCGCATTATTTCACTTGTTGGAAAATCCGCTGGCACGGGACTGGTGGTTTCGGGAAGCACTGTTACTAATGCCGATGTTTGTCTTAAAGGTGATGAGCTGGGGAATTTTAGCCCTGGAAATACTGTTTTTACCACTGGCTATATTTGGAAAAACCCGGAAATGGGTCTGGCTGACCATGATTCTGATGCACCTCGGTATTTTGCTGGTCATCGATTTTGCCGACCTCACATTAGGTATGCTAATGATCCATTGGTTTACCTTCGACAGTCGCTGGTTTAAAGCAAAATCTGCCGGGAAAACTAACAAAGCCAATATCGTATTTTTTGACAGTGTTTGCGGAATCTGTGACCGGTTTATTCGTTTTCTGATGCGGGAAGACCGGACCGATATAATGGCTTTTGCAGCGTTACAGGGAGAAACAGCCGCGCTGATTTTACCCAATACCTCCGAATCTAAACTCACCACGATGCGATATCTTTCGGATCAGCAAGTCTGGGAAAAATCGGATGCCGTTTTAAAAATCATGACCCATCTGGGTGGTATCTGGAAGCTGGCCGCAGTCTTTCGGGTGATCCCCAAATCCATACGGAACCGTGCCTATGATTACGTGGCGGCACGTAGAAAATCGGAGGGTTGGGTCGGGAGGTATTTCGGATCGGGCCGCGCCACTATTTGTGAAATGCCGGATGAAAAGGAGCGGAGAAAGTTGCTGGCGTAGCAAGGGCGCCTAGGGATTAATCTCAAAGGAAAATAGTGCTAATAAACTTTAATTCTGGGCAGATCTTTTTAATCTTAAAGATGATCTCAGAGAGATCACATTACATTAACCAAAATCGAATCGCACATATTTCCGACCCCGTAGGGCGTCGCATTATTTTTACAAATTTTTAAATAAAAAAAAGTTATCACTCCCTCCAGAATTATTTCTTCCTTCCATTTGTTTTAAAAAATAAAAACCGAATTTAGAATTATGGAAAACCAACCAAATCACAAACCAATTAGTAAATTTCTCAGCCTGGTCCTTCGGCACAAACCTGAAAAAATAGGACTGGAACTGGACCTGCAAGGCTGGGCCGACGTTGATTCACTTATCGAAAAACTCAATGCCAACGGTCCGGCGGTCAGCCGCGAAATACTGGAAGAAGTAGTGGCCACCAATCCCAAAAAGCGATTCGTTTTCAACCAAAATCACACCAGAATCAGAGCCAATCAGGGACATTCCATCCAGATTGATCACGGTTTTCAACCCGTCGAACCTCCGGAAATACTTTACCACGGTACTGCTCACCGGTTTCTGGACAGCATCCTCGCTACCGGTATTCAGAAGCGAAACCGACACCATGTACATCTCAGCGCCGATCTTGACACGGCTACCAACGTTGGACAACGCCACGGAAAAGTCATCATTTTGTCGGTTCCTGCCGTGAAAATGTATCAGGCCGGCTATACATTTTATCTATCTGAAGATGGAGTCTGGCTGACGGAAGTGGTACCGCCGGAACATATCATTCAACCTTTTTAAAGACTTGTTGGACCAACCATTTCAGGATTTGCCGGACAGTATCCATTTGTATCAGAAAATATGCTTGTGTTTGACCTTTTTTTCTAATTTGTAATTTCTATAGTAAGAAATGTGATAAATTAAAGCTTATTATAAAAATAAATTATGTGAAAATTTTGCTTATTTCGGACGCTGTAGTAATTGTTTTTTGTAAAATATTGATTATCAGTATTTTGTGATTTTTTTTGTATCAAAATGTGTAGTAGTGAAGTATTGATTATTTTATCCTGTTGTATTGTTGCTGTAGGCATATTTTATAATTTCCCCTTTTGCATCCCTATATTTACACCATTCCAAAGCTGACAGATCGTTTGGTATTACCTTATTCAGAACCAAAGCATTTAAAAGGTAGTCAGAACCTTCTGAAATTCATTAACCGATTATTCTGGATTTCTATTGATCTTTTTGAAAACTGGTCGCAGTAATTCAACACCAATCATGGTGTCATGAACGCAGCGATCAGAGATCAATAACGATTGGCGTGTTCATTATTTTACATGAAGATATTACTCAATTTTCTTAACCTAATTTATTAAATCATGAATAGAACTTTATTTAAATCCTTATCCGTGAGCACCCAAAACCGGTGTTTTCGTGATCAGGGAATTAGCAGTTTGAAGTGTCTGAAGGCTTTTCTGATACTTATATGTGCTGTGGTGACTTCGTTTTCAGTAACGGCACAAACGATGGATCTCCCCATCACTTTTGATGATGCCTCCCTTGATTACGAATTGGCAGCTTTTGGTGGAGGACCCTCGAATGCGATCAGTGCCATGGTTGGTACAGGTCCGGTTGATCCCACTAATTCGGTACTCAGCATTACGAAAGATGTTGGATCTGATTGCTGGGCAGGAACCACGGTTTTTAATAACTCATGTCTGGCCAACCCGATCCCATTCGGTCCCGGAAACATGACCATGCAAATCGATGTTTATTCGCCTGCCGCTGGAATTCCTTTTTTACTTAAAGTAGAAAACTGTGGTAATGGAGGTATTTTTTCTGAATTGATTGCGGTGACCACCGTTGCTAATACCTGGGAAACCCTAACCTTCGACTTCTCTATGGGTTGTGTAAATCCACCGGATCTAAACAACGTGTATGACAAAATCAGTGTATTTCCAAACTTTGCCTGTAATGACTTTTCGGGTTGTCCGAATCCGGCTTCTGGGATAGCATTTAATGATATGCCATTTTTTGTTGACAATATCATGATGGCTCCCGTTCCATTGGAACTTCCAATCAATTTTGATAATGCGGGTGTTGATTACAACCTGGAAGCTTTTGGTCAAAGTACCTCAGCTACGATCGCTACCGATCCGGTTGATCCGAATAATTCGGTACTTAGTATTATAAAAGATGCCGGAGCAGATTGCTGGTCAGGAACAACCGTAGGGGCAGACCCGGAATGTTTAGCCAGTCCAATTCAATTTCCGGCTGGAAGCATGATTATTGAAATGGATGTATATTCTCCCGCAGTCGGAGCTACAATTTTACTTAAAATAGAAAATTGTACAAATGGAGGTATCTCCAGTGAAGTACTGGTACAAACTACCGTTGCAAACGCCTGGGAAACCTTGACTTTTGATTTCTCGGCTGGTTGTCCGGCTCCGCCCAACATGATGGCGAACACTTATGATCAAATTAGTATATTTCCTAATTTTACCTGTACGCCCGACGTATGTGGCAACCCCAATCCAGGAGCTGGTGCGACTTTTAATAGTTCGCCATTTTTCTTTGATAACATCATAATTGCAGAACCTGCCACCGAATCGGTTACTTGTACCGGTAATGTCCCGATTGAGAATTTAGCGAACGGTTTGGATTACACGATTGTAAGTGATGCTGCTGGTAATGTAAATGTTACTGCTACCGTGGTTGATAATCCAGCAGGCCTGGTTGGCTTTTTCGGTGGACCTGGTAATCCAATTTCCTTCCCGGATGCGAATGGAACATTTACCGTTAATCTCACTGGAGAAACAGCGGGTGATGCTTTTGTAATGGATTGGTTCTTTAACTGGGCAGCTGGTGGTCAGGGTAACTCTGAAACAGTCACGGTGATAGTAGGCGGACCTTGTGAGGTACCCGATACGGACGTTATGTTTTGTGTCGACCTTAGTTGCTTTCCTGATGCACCGTTAAATCCAAGTGTATTCGGTAATTTTACCACACCACCATTTGATATCAATCAAAACCTTTTATCTGATCCCGACGGTGACGGAATCTGGTGTG
The DNA here is from genome assembly GCA_937921555.1 of uncultured Saprospiraceae bacterium. Lineage (GTDB taxonomy): Bacteria > Bacteroidota > Bacteroidia > Chitinophagales > Saprospiraceae > JALZUU01. Next base: position 9,837 of record CAKZUV010000235.1, on the reverse strand, counting down.
CTACCGTAACCATCGCTCCCGGTAGTTATGAATATCTTTTCTTTGATAACAATCAGGGAGCTGAAGACTTCGAACCGGGTGCTTCTTGTACCGTCAGCAATTTTGGATTTACCAACAGATTGCTGGAGGTAGGAACAACGAGTCCTCAGATGGAAATATTCGGTTGGGAAAGTTGTGGTTTGGATTGTGTGACGCCCATTGTTCCCGCAGAATTTCCAATAACCTTTGACGATCCGGATATTGATTATGACCTCGTGGATTTCAACGGGACTAACACTGTTTTTACTACGGATCCCGATGATCCGGATAATACGATTCTTTGTACAACTAAAGGGGTAGGAGCAGCTACTTTTGCCGGAACGGTTATCGGTGCTTCCGGATTGGAAAACCCAATTCCTCTGACCGCTACTGAGACCGTAATTACCGTTGATGTGTTTTCTCCCGCGGCTGGAATAACGGTTCTGCTGAAACTGGAAAATTCCAATGGTGGTCCTACCACGGAAGTAACGGCTACTACTACCGTAGCCAACGAATTTGAAACCCTGGCATTTGATTTTTCTAATGATCCGAATTTTAACCCGGATAATGTTTATAATGTAGTTGTTATCTTTTTCGATTTTGGGAATGTTGGTACGGGACAGACGTTCTGTTTTGACAACATCATGTTATGTGATCAAACCCTTCCTCCAATGATCGAATGTCCTGACGATGTAACCGTTGATTGCGATGCTCCTATGGACCCTGCTGATACCGGAATGGCCATGGCTACCGATTTGTGTTCTGAACCGATTGTTACCTTTGCGGACGTCAGCGGTCAGGGTGTAGCTGGTTGCGACCAATATACTTACACCATTACCAGAACCTGGACGGCGACGGATAATTTGGGAATGACCGCAACTTGTGAGCAAATGATCATGGTACAGGATACTACGGCACCTGTCATTACTTGTCCTGCGGACGTAAGCGGAAGTTGTACCGACTCAACACTGCCAACGGGTACCGGAGAAGCTACGGCAACGGATAATTGTTCTTCGGAAGCCGAAATCGTAATTACTTTTACGGATGTTTCCAATCAGGGAATGGAAGGTTGCGGTGCGTCTACTTTCAGTATTTCGAGAACCTGGATGGCTACGGATGCCTGTGGAAATACCGCTACTTGTGTCCAGACTATCGCAATAGCTGATAGCGAACCACCCGTGGTTACTTGTCCGGCCGATCAGATGATGGTTTCGTGTGATGCGAATGCACTGCCAATCGCTACTACGATCGAAGAATTTATCGCCATTGGCGGAACGGTGAGTGATGATTGTAGTGGACTGATGGATTTGTCACTGAACGTATTTAATAATCCACCTTCTTTGGATATGCTGGACTTCTGTCCGGAAGCTCCCGAGGCAGATCGTACGCTGACACGAACTTACCAGATTACAGATATTTGTGGAAACGTAGCAACCTGTGAGCAAACATTTGTTTTTGCGCCAAGTTCAACTGATCCGGTAATTACCGCTGTTCCTCAGGACCAGACGGTTGATTGTGTGGTTAATGCAATTCCACAGTTGGCACTATTTGTAGCCGAAGGAGATTGTAGTGAAATTACGTACACCGTTAGCGATCCGGTATCCAGCGGAACCGCTGGTTGTTCCGGCAGTACGATTCAGTATACTTATACTGCCACCGATGAATGTGGCCGTTCAGTATCAACTGTACAAACGTATACTTTAGAAAATGAAGGTCCTCAGTTTGTTGCCTTTACTGAGAATTGTGTGATTGATTGTCCTGCTGATCTTGCAGCGCGACAGGCAATTTTTGACGACTACGCCGAGCGTGCAAACATCTCTTCGGGTTGTTCCGGGGCCAGTTTATCTATTACCAATAATTTCAATCAGAATGGATTTACTAACCAGAACTGCCTCAATCCTACGGTAGCAATCGATAATGCGATCGCGTTCCAGATTGTGACTTTTACCGCCACGGATGCTTGTGGCAGAAGTGGTACAGAAACGGCACTGGTGGTGATCGTTGATAATGAAGGTCCGGAATTTACCAACGGTGCTTCTTCCGGATTAGCAAGTTGTGATGACGCTGATTTACAGGGAGGATTTACAGAATGGGCGAATGCTCAGTTGAGTGTACTAGCTGCTACGGATGCTTGTTCCGGAGGAGCAGTAAGCTTCAGCTACGGTCCATTGACTGCCAACGTTGACTGTTCCAGCGGAACAGCTCTTACAGAAGTTGCATTTACTGCTACGGATGCTTGTGGCAATGCTACGGTAACAATGGCTAATTATGTAATCGTGGACAACGGACCGGGAGAGCCAGCGATGGCTACCGTTTCGGGAACGCTGAGAACAGAAGAATTTGAAACGATCGAATCGGTTGATGTGGCCGTAGATGGTTTTATGAACAATATGATGACTACCACTTCTGATGGATATTATCACTTTGATTTGTTAGAATCGCAGAACTATGCGATCTCTCCGAGCCGGAATGATAATCCGCTGAACGGGGTGACGACTTATGATTTGATTCTATTGGGTCAGCATTTACTGGAGATCAATACGCTGGATTCTCCTTACAAATTGATTGCGGCAGACGTGAACGAATCCGGAAGTATTACGACCCTGGATTTGATTAAACTGCGACGATTAATTCTGCTGATTGATGATGAATTTGACTCTGGAAAATCCTGGACGTTTGTGGATGCTGGATATGTTTTCCCACAACCTACCAACCCATTTGCGACGACCTATCCGACCATTTACAATATCAATAGTTTGACGACTGGTACTGTTGCGGATTTTGTTGGTGTCAAACTGGGAGATTTAAATGCTTCTGCTAATTCTGTTTTATTACAATCTGGCGACACGCGATCCAGCGATGGAACGTTGAATATCAGAATGGAAGACGAGCAGTTAAAAGCAGGTCAGACTTATGACCTGGTCTTTACGGCACAAGACTTTAAGAACGTAGCAGGATTCCAGTTTACGCTGGATTTCGCAGCGGATTATCTGGAAGTAGTGGACTACGAAGACAGCGAACTTAGCCAGATGTCTGCGGATAACTTCGGATTTACAAGAGCCAGTCAGGGTCAGATTACCGTAAGCTGGAACGACGTGAATGCCGTTAGTCTTTCGGATAATGCGACGCTGTTTACCATGAGCTTTACCGCGCTGAAAGATGGGCAGTTAAGCGAAATACTGGCGATCAATTCTTCTGTGACGGCGAGCGAAGCTTACCAGGCGGATTTACGTAAGAATGTAGCGCTGGATTTTGGCAAGCAGACGACCGGAGCAGCTGGATACGCTTTACAGCAGAATCAGCCAAACCCGTTTGCACAGGAAACCACTATTGGATTCCAGTTACCGGAAACAACGGAAGCAACCCTGACCGTTTACGATGTTTCAGGACGTATCATTTACACGACTACCAACACCTACGATGCCGGTGTACATCAAGTAATGATGGACAAAGCTGATTTGGGTGCAACTGGCGTACTGTATTACCAATTATCTACTCCGGAATTTACGGATACCAAGAAGATGATTGTATTAAAATAAAATCTGCTTTTGTAGATTTTTTACTTTGATAATTTTCATGCCCGCTTCAGGCTTTTTGTCTGGAGCGGGCTTTTTTTATCAAAATCAAAAGTTTATGGTGAATAATACGTACTTGTCCAAATTTTCATAATTGTGCGAACTTGAGAATAAAATTTGCCAATTGTAGCTAATTAATGGAAGTTTAGACCAACTCTAAGTTTCCCGCTCATTCAATTCATATTTTTTTATTATATTGAGAAAGAAATTCAAGCAAATTTTAATTCAAGCCTTAAAAACTAAAACAACATGAAAATTCTAAAACACCCGATCCTTCTAATTCTTCTTTTCCTTTTCTCCTTTAATTTTTCGACCCAGGCCCAAAAGAAAGGCGTTTCAAAAGTCTATTTGCAAAAACAAATGCGCCATACGACCTTTCAGAATAGTTCCCTGAATGCTGATAATTTTTTTGAACAGCAGGCCGGTAAAATGGGGCTGAATTCCTCCGATGAGATGCAGCAAACCAAAACGATCACCGGAAAAAATGGCTACGAGCATATCAGGTACCAGCAAGTTTACCAGTCTGTTCCGGTCTTCGGAACGGCCTATACCATTCATCAGAAAAATGGGGTAGTGACCCACGCCAGCGGTTATTACCTTCCGCTGATTGAGCTGGATACCCGACCCCGGATTGACCCGGACAATGCGTTGGAGATCGCGATGGAGGAGATGGGGGCTAAACAGTATGCTTTTGAACAAACACAAAGTATTACTAGCCCTTTTCCTGAACTTCGTCCCGTCCCCGAACTGGTCATCATTGATCGTTCCTACCCGGAATCCTCCGAACATTACGCGCTGGCGTATCGTATCGAACTGGCGAGCAGTGAACCGCTGGACAAAAAAGAATATTTTATCGACGCCCATCGCGGGACCGTTTTGTTGAATCTTCCGTTACACCTGCACCACTCGGTACCGGGACAAGGCGTTACCAGGTACTACGGTACTCAAGCCATCACTGTCGATTCTTTGAGTCCGAACGAATTCCTCTTGCGGGATCCCAGCCGGAACGGAAATGTCACCTATGATGGGAACCAGAATAACATCTGGACCAATACCAGTAATTTTTGGGATTTTACCAACGAAGCGCAGGATGAAGTTGCCCTGGATGCCCATTACTGTACCCAGGAATTTCATGATTTTATGCTGGAAAGACTGGACTGGAACGGACTGGATGATGAAGGTTTACCGATGGAAATTGTGGTACATGCCGGTGATTTTGTAAATGCTTTCTGGAACGGCAGATTCGCCGCGTTTGGAGATGGTGATTGCAACCACGGACCGCTCACGACCCTGGAAGTGGTCGCCCACGAATTTATGCACGGCATTACCGACTATACTTCTGATCTGGTTTATAGCAGCGAATCGGGGGCGATTAACGAAAGTATGAGTGATATTTTTGGTAAAGCACTTGAATTTTACACGACGCCCGACGAATTTAACTGGGACCTGGGTGCTTCTTTTATTGAAACACCTTACGTAGAATCTTTCCGCTCTTTTTCTGATCCCAACAGCCGGGAACATCCTAAATTTTATAAAGGAGAATTCTGGCAAGACGGTGGTGGTGTACACACGAATAGTAGCGTTGGTAATCACTGGTTTTACCAAATGGTTAACGGAGGAAGTGGTGTTAACGAAGTTGGAGAGCCGTACAATATTGAAGCGCTGGGAATGGACAAAGCTATTCAGATCGTTTTCCTGGCTCAAAAAGCGTATCTAACCTCCAGTTCAACTTACGATTTTTATTATGAAAGTTCCTTGTTAGCAGCAGAAGAATTATACGGAGTCAACGCGCCGGAAATTCAATCGGTGATAGAAGCCTGGAAGGTAGTAGGATTGCCAAATAATCCGGGCAGTGGGGGCGATTTACTGGATTTAGCCGTTAGTTTTCCGCAACTCTTTAATGACGTTTGCCTGGCCGAGGCATTTTTCAGTACCGAAGTGACGGTAACCAATTCCGGCGATCTTCCTTTTACACCGGACCTGAACGCGTCTGTAAACGTGTACGGCGGAGCGCCTGGTAGTTTCATAGAAATTTTAGTTGAGGAACCACTCTCACCCGGTGAGATGATCACCTATCCGTTGGAAGATCTTATATTTTTTGATACGGATGGACAGCGAAATGTAACGGCTGATCTGATGATTGCAGATGACAATGCCTCGAATGATTTTGCCATTCAGTTTGTAAATAACGCATCAAATGCAGAAAATGACCTGGAATTATTAAACGCTGATTTCTCTGAGATTAATTGTTACAATGATATTTACGAAATAACTTTTCCGGTTAGAAATAATGCCTGTGAATTACAGCCGGCAGGAACCAGTTTTATTATTCAGGTAAGTAATCCGGAAAACGGTTATAACTGGAGTGCCACCCGAATCCTTCCCTGGGATCTGGCCCGGGGAGTAACTTTCCGGATAAGAGAGACGCTCGAACTGGAACCGAGTGACGAATATGTAGTAGAACTTATTTTTTCAGAAGATATTAATACTGAAAATAATGTCAGCTTTTTTTCCGGGAGTCTTGCGAATCCAATTATAGGAGCCTACGACAATACAATGGATATGATAGATTCCAAACTGATAGAAACCGGTTCCTTTCCATCCGAATATCTCGAATACAATGGGAATAATGTCCTGGCACTTTCCAGTTATTTTCAGGAAACAAACAGGATGTGTCTGGAGGCAGCTGACAACGTTGAAAGCAATGCTTTCGGCCGGTTTGGGTCTATTTTCTTTTGTGTTGACCTGACGGATATGGAAGCACCTAATCTCGGATTTGACTTGACGCAATTTCGAAATCCGGAGGCTATTCCATTCGAGGAACTGCAGAATAACGGAGCGATCTTTAAAGCCACCTGGCAGACTGAGACGGAAGAATTTTCTCAGTTGATTTCCGGGCAGCCCGAAGGAGCACTGTCGCATTATGACCTCCCGTTGCCCGCTCAGTTTAAAGGTAGAATTCAGTTTGACTTTTTTCATAATACCGGCATGCTGTTTTCCGACGATTATCTGGATTATGACGTTAGCTTACTGGATAATCTAACCCTGGATGAAAGACTGGTAAACACCGAAGATCTGGCAGATTTACCCCTGAAGATTCAACCGAATCCATCAACCGGATTGCTAACGCTCACGCATCCTGAATCCCCGAAAAGTCTGGTGCTTCGCAATACGCAGGGACAAATTCTCCGGACGCTGCAACAGGCCGATAACCTGAATCAGCTGGATATTTCCGACCTGCCGGATAGTTATTATTTCCTGACCATCAGTTATGGCGACCTTGGACAGGTAACCAGAGGTGTGGTGAAGATGAGTAATTAAATTAAAAAAATAAAGGAGTATCTCCCCGCTGATTTTAAATATACCTGAAATAATAATCATGAAAAAAATTACGTACGTCTGCTTTATCTTATGTCTGTCAACCGCATTTTTTGCCGAATTAAAGGCCCAGGAAACTCCGGAAGAAAAGGTAGAAAGAATGCTGGAATTGACTGGGTCAAAACAGCAATTTGATATGGTGATTACTCAAATGATTGATCTGCAAAGAGACGGTTACGGAAGTATACTGGGCGATGATTTTTTTAATGAATTTGAGAAAAGAGCAAAAGATGAAGGGTTCGCAGAAATATCAAAAGGATTGACACCGGTTTATCTGAAGCATTTTTCAGCGCAGGAAATAGATGCGTTAATTAAATTTTATGAAAGTGATATCGGAAAATCATTGGTCGAAAAGACGCCAATGATTATGAAGGAGTCCATGGCAATAGGTGCAGAGTGGGGCCGTAAAATAGGAGAAGAAATTGTTGGAACGATCAGAGCCGAAGCTTTAAATTCTGAACTCCAAAGTAAGTTTAATAGTAAACTGGAGGAAGATTGTTCCCGTTTTAAGATTGGAAAATTTTATTACTATACCGACGAGCATTCGAAGATAGAAGTTGTCAGAACGGCAGACCGTCAGATTGAAAAAGAAAATGGTGAGGAGTCTGAAATGAAAATTCAATGGCTGTCAAATAGCCGTTATGCTTTTACGAATATGAAGGAAATAGACCCAAATTTGCCAAGCGATACGCTCACAGTGAACATTTATGAAGCCACGGAAAATAGCTATAAATTTGTCGCAAAAATGGAAGGAATTGACTATTACTACGAGCAGGAATTATTTATGGAAAAGTAAAGGTCATTAACCAATATGAAATTTTAAACCCCATTTGAGTTCTATGAAAAATCTCCTTTTTTCCTTTTTTTTGATCTTTATTTTTTGTCAGGTCAACGCTCAAAATGACTTGATCGCTAACGTGTACGAACGTCAGACGATCTCCCTTAACGGCAATTGGAAATACATTATTGATCCTTACGAAAATGGATATTACAACTATCGTTACCAGCCCTTTGATCAGCAGGAGGCACCCGGTGCGGGAGCTTTTTTTAATAATTCAAAATCTCAAAGCCCGTCCGACCTGGTAGAATATGATTTTGATCAGATGGATGATATAACTGTACCCGGAGATTGGAATTCGCAGAAAAAAGAGCTGCAATATTACGAGGGGACGGTTTGGTATAAAAAGTCTTTTGACCATACATCGTCGAATAATAAAAATAGATTGTTTGTCTATTTTGAAGCGGTCAACTATAAATCTGAGGTCTACCTGAATGGGAAAAAACTCGGTACGCACGTCGGTGGATTTACTCCGTTTAATTTTGAAATTACGGATATAGTAAAAGAAAAGGATAATTTTTTGGTCGTCAAGGTCGATAATAAGCGACTGAAAGAAGGGGTACCTACCTTAAATACTGACTGGTGGAATTACGGTGGGATTACCCGTGATGTCAGACTCGTGGAAACGTCACCTACGTTTATTCAGGATTACTTTATTCAGCTGAATCCGGAAAATAACCAGAAAATAGAAGGATTCGTTGCACTAAACGGCGCACAAAAAAGTGATCAAAAAGTAACGGTTACAATTCCTGAATTGAATATTGCTAAAGAAATTATCACCGACGCGACGGGGCGTGCCGAATTTGGAGTTTCCAGTAAAAATATAAAGTATTGGTCCATTGAAAATCCATTTCTATATAAGGTAGAAATTACCACCGGAGAAGCAACTACTACCGATCAAATTGGCTTCCGGACTATTCGTACGGAAGGATCAAAAATTTTGCTAAACAATAAACCCGTATATCTTCGCGGAATTTCTATTCACGAAGAAAGCCCGCTTCGGGGAGGCAGAGGGTATTCGAAAGCGGATGCCGAAAAACTGCTGGACTGGGCACAGGAACTGGGCTGTAATTACGTCCGCCTGGCACACTATCCGCATAATGAACAGATGGTCCGTCTGGCCGACCAGAAAGGAATTTTGGTTTGGGAAGAGAATCCGGTTTACTGGACCATTTCCTGGGAGAACGAGGCGACTTACGACAATGCGCAGAACCAGTTGTCGGAGTTGATTTCCAGAGATAAAAATCGCGCCAGTGTGATCATCTGGTCCATGGCCAACGAAACGCCCAACTCGACCGCACGAAATACTTTTCTTGAAAAACTGGCTCAATTTACCCGCGAAAAAGATTCGACCCGGTTAATTAGTGCTGCGTTGGAACAAAAAAATTATCAGGGTAGCAAAACGGTCAGAACGATCGATGATCCCTTTGCGGACGTAGTTGATATACTGAGTTTTAACGAATATATTGGCTGGTACGATGGTCTGCCGGAAAAGTGTGAGACCATCACCTGGAAGATTGAGCAGAACAAACCGGTAATTATTTCTGAATTTGGTGCCGGCGCAAAACAAGGTTTACACGGAAATAAAAACGAACGCTGGACCGAAGAATTTCAAGAGGATCTTTACGTCAAGACACTGGCGATGATTGATAAAGTTGATAAAGTTCAGGGAATTTCTCCGTGGATTCTGGTCGATTTCAGATCGCCGCGCAGGGTGCTACCCAAAATTCAGGAAGGCTGGAATCGTAAAGGGTTGATTGCCGAAGACGGAAAGAAGAAAAAAGCCTTTTACATTTTACAGCAATTTTATAAGGATAAAGAGATGAGCCAGTGATGAGCGACGTAAATCTACCCCAATGATTGAAAATTTACCAAACTGGATTAATGTTTTATTGGTCTCATTTTAAGGTTTAAAACCTCCCACTTCAGTGGGAACAATTTATTATGTTAAATTAGCGTCAAAAAAGTATGTCGCCATATAGGAAAGGATCACATACCTTAACACGACTGACAGTACACCTAGTGTGG
>CAKZUV010000234.1 GCA_937921555.1 uncultured Saprospiraceae bacterium | reverse complement strand
TATCCGCACCCGGTCGGTATCAATTTTATTCAATAAAAATTCCAGATAACCGGTCATACGGATGGATTTCTGTCTCAAACGTTCCATACCTGCCTCCGCGAAAATCTCCAGGGAAGCGTAGATCGCCGCCATACTCAGGATGGGAGGATTGCTCAGTTGCCAGCCCTCCACGCCGGGAATCGGATCGAAACCATCCCGCATTCCAAACCTCGTATTTTTATTGTGGCCCCACCAACCCGTAAAGCGGGGAATCTTCTTCGCATGGGCGTGCCGTTCGTGCACAAAGCAACCGCCTAAACTTCCGGGACCGCTGTTAAGGTATTTATAGGTACACCAAACCGCAAAATCGGCACCGCTGTCGTGAAGGTTCAAAGGCAGGTTTCCGGCTCCGTGAGCACAGTCAAAACCAACCATACATTTTTTCTTTTTACCAAGTTTGGTAATGGCTTTCATGTCCAGAAACTGGCCGGTATAATAGTTGGGATTTCCGAAAAGAATCAGTGCGATTTCATCGCCCTGTTCGCTGATGGTTTTTTCAATATCTTCCATCCGCAAGAGCGTTTCTCCTTTTCTGGCCTTCAGAGAAATGATGGCTTTTTTGGGATCGAATCCGTGAAAGGCTACCTGAGAAGCCACCGCGTACCGGTCCGAAGGAAAAGCATCGTGTTCGATCAGGATTTTATATTTCTTTTTGGTGGGCCGGTAGAAAGAGACCATCATCAGGTGGAGATTAACGGAAAGTGTATTCATCACTACCGTTTCGATGGGTTTGGCACCGACCACTTCCGCCATATTTTTGGTGAGGAATTCGTGGTAGGGTAGCCAGGGCGTTTTGCTATGGAAATGACCTTCGACGCCGTAAGTTTTCCAGTCTTTCAGTTCCTGTTCAATAAAAGACCTGGTCGTTTTGGGTTGTAACCCCAAAGAGTTTCCACAAAAGTACAGCGCGTTTTTACCATTGGTATGTTTGGGAATATGGAAAGATTTCCGAAACAATTTTAGTGGTTCTTTTCGGTCTTCCGCAGTTGCAAAAGACCGGGTATCTTGAAAATTCATAAATGGATTTGAAGTGTATGACTTGTATGGAGTGACCGCATTTTCCCCGTTACCTGAAACTTGCTCGCTTCAGACAAGCTCTGAATGCTATTCCCATGTTGTCACAAACTCAGTTTTTTAAAATGTTTTTACTAGCCGTAACAGAAATTTTACGAAAGTAAATCATCGGCGTTGTAAATGTCAAAGCCTTACTGAAAATTACTCTGCTTCCACGGCCTTGGGTGGTTGCATTTTAGTCCCGCACTTATCACAGGTTCGCAACTCGGAATTCGAATAAAATTTATCAAAAATCACCGGTAAATCTTTTTCAATATTTTTCATAGAAAAATGCTCCTGGTAGAGTTCGTTCTGACAATTTTCACAAAACCAGGCCATGCCATCTTCCATGTCGGACGGTCTTTTTTGTTCGATAACCAGACCGATGGTATTGGGACCACGCTGCGGGGAATGCGGGATATTTGGGGGAAGTAAATAGATTTCTCCTTCTTTGATATGAATATCTTTTTGCACTCCTTCGTCAATCACTTTGAGGGTAATATCGCCCTCTACCTGATAGAAAAATTCGGGGGTTTTATTGAGATGATAGTCTTTCCGGCTGTTGGGACCACCAACTACCATGGCGATAAAATCTCCTCCTTCCCAGATCATTTTATTACCGACGGGCGGTTTCAAAAGATGTCGGTGTTCATCGATCCATTCTTTAAAATTAAATTTTGGAAATAATTTAGACATAGCGTATTTTTTAAAATGGTTTGTTATCGAATTGTTCAGGTTAATCTAATGGTGTTTAATCAATATTCAACCAAAACTCTAATATACTAGACTTTGGGAGAAATTCCGATAGAAATGGGGGAGATTTATGATAGAAAAGACTTTTTCAGGCGAGTTTTGAAAAATTTTATAGTTACCATTAGTGAAATGGAAACAGCAAGACTGAGATTTATGGTGGTGGAAATTTCCGGGAATGATTTCAGGTAATCAGGTTCAGATGGAAGTTGAGATAAGCTATCAGGTTGTATCTCTGTTTTAAGATTTGAAAAAACTTTAGGGGAACTTGAAGGTTGAATAGTAAATCAATTTAAACGACTATTTATAATCCTTCTTATTAATGAGAAGAGCGGTAAAATGCAGCTATTTAACATCTTATTTCCGTCTAACACACAGCACCCTGCGGGTGGGCCCACCCTCTAAGTTTAACCGAAGGTCTGTATGTGTGCGCCTTGCAGCGCCCAGACCAACACCAAACTCCCGACGAAGACAATGAACTTGTATTCGCACCAGCCAGCCCAGACCCTAGTGCAGAACAACTTCCACAATAGTTATGTAAAAAAACAGAAAAATAAGCGCGCTGTGATATCACAAATAAAAAGTCCTGCACCCGCCTCCGCTACTATACTTAGAGCTTGTCTAAACTTCCATTAATTGGCTACAATTGGCAAATTATATTCTGTATTTCGTTAAAAAGCCTCGCCAATGCTAAGGCATTGTCTACGTTTTTTGCCTCATTCAGAACAAAATTTTCTCAATTTCGCACGATCATGAAAATTTGGACAAGCTCTAACTCGGGCGACCTAACCGCAAGGTAATAAATTGTTTTTAAAATAAAAAATAAAACACAAATTTTTTATAAAAAAATCGTTTGTGGAGAGGATCGAATGGAAAGGAGTGGTTTGGAAGTAGTTAATATGACTAATTTATTTGCCATTCCTAAATAATTTTTTTGTTACAAAAACAAGAAGGACACAAAGCTTTTTCTTTGTGTCCCCCGTGTCCTCCGAATCCCGCCAGATATATAAAATTTTAGTACCAGGAGTGTCCGTCAATTATCGCAATCCGGATTTAGAGCTTGCCTAAAACGCAATCCCCACCGACCCTACAATCCGTCCCGGACGATTGTCAAAACTGTAATCATTTCCAAAAAAGGTAAAATGCTCGCCGTATTTAGAGAAATTACCTTCGTATTTTACATCAATGACAAATTTCCAGAAATCCAGTCCAACTCCGGCCTGGTAGCCGTACGTAAGGGTTTTAAAATTTTGTTCGTAC
>CAKZUV010000233.1 GCA_937921555.1 uncultured Saprospiraceae bacterium | reverse complement strand
AATCCGGGACGTAAAAGGCGCGGCAAGTCTGGCGGCTTATGGATTGGATGAGGATCCATTTGTTTTGTTGAAATGATATTCGTTGAGGTATTTCTCCCGGAAGTATCAAGGAAGGCTTTATTAAAATTTTTCTCTTCTTTCTAATACAATCTCTCCTAAGATCGAACTTATATGGTTCGCCTGTGGCTAACCTAATAGGACCGCGCTGCGGTCCAGTGTATAAGTGAAAAGCGCTTTAACACGGAACGATTATTTTTAACAAATAAACAAATAAACAAATAAACAAACAAACAAACACCCCCTGACCCCCTCAACCCATCAAAACCGCTTCCCAATTCTCCGGGTGAAAATAGACACAGTCCGGTAAATTTTTAAACCACGTAATCTGTCGCTTAGCGTATCGGCGCGTGTTTTGTTTAATCATTTCAATGGTCTGCGGAAGTGTGATTTCTTCGTTAGAAAAATAATCAAAAAACTCCCGGTAACCGACGGTCTGTAACGCCCGTAACTCCCGGTAAGGAAATAATTTTTTTGCCTCCGCCTCCAGGCCCGCTTCGATCATCAAATCCACCCGTAAGTTAATACGGTCGTAAAGTTTTGCGCGCTCCCATTCCAGACAATAATAAACCGGAACAAACGGACGGCTTTTTTTAGATTTTTTCAGATAGCTACTGTACGGATGCCCTTCGATGTAACAAACTTCCAGTGCTCTTATTAATCGACGTGGATTTTGTAAATCTATTTTGTTATAAGTTTCGGGATCCAGTTGCGCCAGCACCGCCTGCAAGCCGGGCAGTCCTTCTTTTTCAAAAATATCACTGACCTTTTGCCGGGCCGCTTCGGTCACTTCCGGAAATTCGTCCAGACCTTCGCACAGCGCCCGGATGTACAAACCACTGCCACCCGTGAGAATCACCTGATCGTGTTTACTAAAAAGTTGTTCCAGTAATGCCAGCGCCTCTTTCTCATAATCCCCAACGTCAAAAGGTGTATGAACACTCCGGTCATCAAACAGATAGTGAGGAGCCGCAGCCAATTCTGCCGGGGTAGGCTTGGCCGTACCAATCAACATCTCCTGATAAAATTGCCGGGAATCCGCGTTCAGAATAGGAATATTCCCCAGCGCCTGCGACCAGCGAATCGCCGTCCCGGTTTTTCCACTCGCCGTCGGCCCCGCCAAAACCAAAAGTTTTTTCATATTTTAAATAAAAAATTCCCACCAAAAAATTCCATAGGAACGACATAGCAACTATACCGCAGGTGCGAAAAAAACGTCACATCCAAACATCAAACAATCCGAACATCCAAGTGCCCACCCGTCCGCTTACACGGTGCCTTCGTTTGTCGTATTGTCATACGCCACTCTCCTGCGTCGAGATCAGTCAGTTATGCATATCAAACAATCACAAATCCGCACATCCACACATCCACACATCCACAAATCCACAAATCCGCACATCCACAAATCCACAAATCAAACCATCACTCCACCCAATCCGCAATAAAAACATTCGTATCCCTCGTTCCACCATTATTTCGATTAGAAGAAAAAACGATCTTCTTACCATCAGGAGAAAACATCGGAAATGCATCAAAGCTTTTATCAAAACTAATCTGCTTTAAATTTTCACCATTTGTATCGATCATAAATAAATTAAACTGTCGGCCCGATTTTACGTGGTGATTCGAACTAAAGATAATTTTTTTCCCGGAAGGATGATAAAAAGGAGCCCAGTTAGCGCCGCCGAGATCCGTAATCTGACGTAAATTGCTGCCATCAACATTGCAAATAAACAATTCCATGTTTGTTGGCTGAACCACTCCTTCCGCCAGTAAATCTTTGTAAACCTTTTGGTCTTCGTCCGAAGTTGGACGCGAAGCACGGAAGATTAATTCCTTGCTGTCCGGAGAAAAGAAAGCCCCACCGTCGTAACCCAGACCACTGGTTACCTGTTTGACGTCCGTACCATCGAGGTTCATCGTATACAATTCCAGATCACCCGAACGGGTAGAAGTAAAAACCATTTTAGAACCATCCGGTGCGATGGTAGCTTCGGCGTCGTAGCCCGGTTCGCTGGTCAGTTGTTTGGTGATATTTCCATCCATATCCGCCAGAAAAATATCAAAGTCGCTGTAAACCGGCCAGACATATTTTCCGTTTACACTACGTGGTACTTCCGGACAAGCCTCGTTGCCGAGATGCGTAGAAGCATACACGATCTGTTGGCCGTCGGGCATAAAATACGAACAGGTTGTTCTGCCTTTTCCTGTGCTGAGCAGCTTTGCTTTTTTTCCGCCGTTTCCGGTGACGGGCATCGTAAAAATCTGGTCGCAATCCGCACCCCATTTTTCGTTGGAAGCTTGAAACACGAGCGACTGGTTATCGTAGCTAAAGTAAGCCTCGGCGTTGTCACCCC
Organism: uncultured Saprospiraceae bacterium; assembly: GCA_937921555.1. Taxonomy (GTDB): domain Bacteria; phylum Bacteroidota; class Bacteroidia; order Chitinophagales; family Saprospiraceae; genus JALZUU01. Next base: position 17,074 of record CAKZUV010000233.1, on the reverse strand, counting down.
CGAAGGTAAGCTGTTGCATATTTTTAAAATGGACTTCTCCGTCGTGCAGTAGCGTATCCGCAGACATGGATTCCGTACTGGCTTTATCCGTATCAGGAGCAGATTCGGTTTGGCAGGCCAATAAACAGATTGCAAATAAAAAGAGATAAATACGTAGCATATTTGATTATTTTTTGGCGCAAATATAGGCAATTTAATGAGGGACAAAGCCTAAAAAAAGGTGATTCACGAACATTTAAAGTCACGGATCTGTTGAATATTCCGTAAATTCGTGGTCCGGAAGTGCCACTTTTAGTGATGTTTTGCTGGCTTATTTCGCCATCAGGTAAAGCCAGAAGCTAATAGCCAATTATTAATAGCTATAAAAAAACAAACTCTTAATTCTCATTAGACTTTATTCCATAATGTTTTGTAGAGATACCAAATAGAAATTTTTGATCAGATTGAGGCTCTTTTTTGAGTGCATAGCCGCGCTATGGGCGAAAAAAAAGCTGAAAAGATGGACAAAAAGATCATTTGGGAGCATACAAATTATTTTGGAATAAAGTCTATCTATAATAAAAATAAAAATGGTAGATGTACTGATCGTCGGAGCCGGACCAATTGGTCTGAATTGTGGAATTGTTGCCAAACAAAACGGGTTGTCTCATCTGATTCTGGATAAAGGAGTATTGGTCAATTCCGTCTTTAATTTCCCGGTGAATATGACGTTTTTTTCGACGTCTAATCTGCTGGAAATAGGAAATATTCCTTTTGTTTCTGTGAATGATAAACCCACCCGGCGGGAAGCCATGGAGTATTTTCGCCGTGTCCGGGAACAATTTGATTTGCAGGTAAACTATTTTGAGAATGTGGTTAATATTGAAAAAAAAGCAGGCATTTTTCAGGTGACGAGCAGTAAAAAAACGTACCGGGCCCGTAACGTGGTGCTGGCAACAGGCTTTTATGGTTTGCCTTATAAAATGAACGTAAAAGGGGAGGACCTTCCGAAGGTGAAGCACTATTACGACGAACCGCATTATTATATTGGTCAGAAAGTGCTGGTCGTCGGTGCCGCCAATTCCGCCTGTGATGCGGCCATCGAAACGTACTATAAAAATGCCGAAGTGACGATGGCGATTCGGGGTGATGAAATCAGCGAACGGGTTAAATACTGGATGCGGCCCAACATTCTGAACCGTATCAAAGAGGGGAGTATCAAGGCTTATTTCAATACCACCGTCGAAGAAATTAAACCGGATTCGGTGATTTTAAATACCCCCGACGGAAAGGTAACCATCGAAAATGATTTCGTACTGGCCATGACCGGATACCGGCCTGACTATAGTTTTTTTGAAAAAATTGGTCTCGAATTTCAGGATGATGAATACCGGACACCGGTCCTCAACGATGATACTTTGGAAACCAATATTCCCGGATTATACCTGGCCGGAGTCGCCGCGGCGGGTTTAAAAACAAGTAAGTTTTTTATTGAAAATACCCGAATTCATGCTGGTATGATTATGGATTCGATTCAGCGTGTGGAAGTGGACGGTTAGATTATAGGCTATGGTGTTGAATTTATCCTGTGGATTTTGAAAAATTTCTTCTTGTATTTTTTACATCAAATTTGAACTTTTACAGCAATTTTTCCACTATAAATGTTTCCATTAATGACCGAAACTGTTCCCGCGTGATGAAGTTTCCGACCTTGAGTTTTTTTCCATTCGTTACATTAATAAAATATCTTAAAACGAATACTGTATGAGCTAATCCACAATTTAATTAAAAGCAAATGACCGATAATCAATAGTCTAAAATTCAAAGACAAAACTCAAAAGCGAGTTTATTCGGTTTGATATTTTATTAGACGTGGCGAATTCGAAAAATGCGACAGGCGGCAGATTTTTTGGTTTCGTTTTTTTTCTGCAAAAAAAGGAACAATAAAAATAAATGTAAATGGAAAATTTAAAAAAATATAATTCGTTTGTTTTAGGGAAAAGTCCCAGGAGGTTTTTCTGTCAATTGAACACCCTAACTACTGGCAATCCGGATAATAGTTTGAAATTGTATTTGTTTATCAAAATATAGTGGATAGTCATAATTCTTTATTATAAATAAAAACATGTTGAATACATTTAACTAGAAATTAAGTGTTTATTTTTTATGGATTATCACCCAATTACCATGATTAAAAAAATCTTTAAAAGCGCGCTCTTTCAAACCACCTCCACTTTATTCGTCTCTGACAAAACTGTTTTACTGGTTGACCCGAATTGGCTGCCGCACGAAATAGAAACCATCAAAGCGGTAACCAAAAAATACCGGAAGGGCCGGGAATTCTATCTTCTTTTCACTCATTCTGACTACGATCATATCATCGGAGCAAATGCATTCCCGGAAGCGATTGTTATCGCGACCGAAGCATTTTCTCAAAACCCTGACAAGAAAAAAGTAATAGAAGAAATGCATTATTTTGACGAATCTAATTACATCGAACGGTCCTATCCGATTACCTATCCGATGGTCGATGTATTAGTAAGTAAAGATGGTCAGCAACTGACCATCGGCGATATGACGCTGGTGTTTTATCTTGCTCCGGGCCATAATGCGGATGGGATGTTTACCATTGTAGAAGAAGCCAGGACCTGGATTGCCGGAGATTATCTCAGCGATATTGAGTTTCCGTATATCTACCACAGCAGCGGAGAATATCTGGAAACTTTACAGAAAGTAGATACCATTTTAGATACTCATCAGATTGATGAACTAATTCCCGGACACGGAAATCCGGCGACCTCTATCAAAGAAATTCAAAAGCGAAAACTGGAAAACCACCGCTATATTCTGGAACTAAGATCCGCCGCCCGGACTGCCAACGAATTTGATTTATCCGCACTCTGGAATCGCTACAAGTTCCGACGGGGAATGGAATCTTTTCACCAAAAAAATGTAGAACTGGTAGCCAGGGAGGTCGGGATGAAACTGTCTTGAATAAAGATTTTTGGGTGTATGGTAAATTTGAAAGACTTGGCAGTTGTCTGATTTTGATTTTTAGCTCTAAGCGATACCCGGACGACTTGTCTTAGGGAGCTTCATTTAGTAAGCACAATATTCGTATTTTTGGAATTTAGAACTCAAGACTTAATTGTTGAAAAAGATATTTTTACTTCCTGGCTTTGCGCTGGATCCCGAGATTTTTCATAAACTGAAATTGCCGGGCGCTCCTGTATTTATGAATTGGCTGGAACCCAAGCCGGACGAGTCGTTAGAGACCTACGCAATGCGATTAATTGAAAAATATGAAATTCAGGCGGACCTGGATACGGTGTTGATCGGTCACTCGTTTGGTGGCATGGTGATGCAAACAATTGCTTCTCTCACGGAAGTTGGAACGGTGGTGTTACTAGCTTCGGTTAAATCGGCAGAAGAAAAACCACTAAGTTTTAAGATGATTCCGGCTTTGCCGTATCAGCGGTGGTTCAGTAAAGCAATGGTTACTCAATCCGTTGGATTGTGGGGACGTTTTCACGGTTACAATACCCCGGAAAAAGTAGCGGCCTTTCAGAAAATGGTCAACAATAAAAGTGATTATTACATGCAATGGGCTTTGCAGAAAATTCTCGAATGGGATACCCCTGATTTTACCGCCCGACTGTGCCATATTCACGGAGATCAGGACAAGACATTTTTTATCAATCGCATTAAAAATGCACAGATCATTCCCGGTGGACACCATCTTTTGCCACTGCAAAAACCTAAAGAGGTCAGCAGGATTTTAAACGAGATTTTAGGAAAAGCAAACGCTTAGAAAAGGGTGCAAATATTTTGGGAAAATATCACGCAACCTCTTTTTCCGGTTACTGGATTCTAAACATGCTCTTACCTCCGGACCTAAAGTATTTACACGTTAAAGAGTCTCTGCGCGAAAATCACTTTCTAGAGCAAGCTCACTAATTTACTGATTAACTGTCTTTAGCTTTGAGCGATACCCCGACGGCTTGCTTCGGAGAGCTTCATTAGTTCCTATTCACTTTCACCTTCCCGGTCAAAAATGTCAAAATCCTCGTCGTCTTCGATTTCGTCCAGCCAGGCCTTTTTCTTGTATTTAGGCTTTTTCACAATCCTCTTTCGTCGAAGATTATTATCCTCTCCGTCAGAATAAAAATTTTTTGCCGGTGTTTTTTTACCACCCGGCACATTCTTACGTGGCATGCTGTAGGCGTTAAATTAACAAATCAGAACACAGTCGGTCGATTCATTAATACGTTAAAAAAAGTAGCTTTCAGGAATAAATTGTCTATTCCTAAAATTAAATTCTCAAACAAATATAAAATCCTCTTACTATATCACCAAATAATTTTATGAATTTTTTACGACAATTTTCTGAATAAATAAAGTAAGACATAAAACGTTCCTCTTTACTGCCGGCAGACGCATCCGGCCTTTATAAAGCCTTTCGTATTGGGATAAAAAGGATACGCATATCCGCTTCCATCCATTTCCCAGTAAAATTTGGTGCGCTCTTTCGCATTTTCGCCTATTCTATTCATGGTTTCAGCGTCGTATAAATTGCCGTTGGCCATTGTATATTTTACAAACTCCGAGTTACGGATATCTACCAGCGGATCTTTATCCAGGACGATCAGATCGGCCAGTTTCCCAACTTCCAGTGAACCAATTTCTTTGCTCATACCCAGATACGCGGCCCCGTGAATCGTCGCGGCCCGCAATGCTTCGTAGTTGGTCATTCCACCCTGAACGAACATCCAAAGTTCCCAGTGGGCACCCAATCCCTGAAGTTGTCCGTGCGACCCCAAATGAATGGGCACTCCGGCATCCAGCAGTTTTTTACAAGACTTTGAAGTCAGAATATGTCCGTTTTCATATTCTTTTTCCGGAACCATCATCCGGTGCCGCGAACGACTGTCCACGATGGGACGGGGCGTAAAAGTCAACAACCGGTTCTTTTCCCAGACGTTGGTATTTTGATACCAGTAAAATTCTCCGTTCATACCTCCATAATTTACAATCAAGGTCGGCGTGTTACCCGTTTTGGTAGTACTCCAGAATTTTAACACATCATCATAGAGTGGTGCAACAGGAATGTTATGTTCCACCCCGGTGTGTCCGTCCGCGACCATGGTCATGTTATGAAAAAACGTAGAACCACCTTCCGGATAAACGTTGATGTTCAATTCCCGCGCTGCCTGCATGATTTGTTGTCGTTGTTCCCGGCGGGGCTGGTTGTAGGATTTTACCGAAAAAGCACCAAAAGCCTTGGTTCTGCGCAGGGCAGAACGCGCATCTTCCAGATTGTTAATCACCGCTTTAAAATCACCGTCCGCACCGTAAAGAATCGTACCGGTAGAGAAAATTCTTGGCCCCGTCATGATGCCCGCTTTGACCATTTCACTCTGTGCAAAAGTCATTTCTGTATTGGCGGAAGGGTCGTGGGTCGTCGTCACTCCGTAGGCCAGATTGGCAAAATACTGCCAGTGTTTTTCGGGGCTGAGCCCGTAACGGAAAGCGCCCAGATGTGCGTGTACGTCCACAATGCCGGGCATGATGATCTTTCCGGATACGTCAATTTCATTTACCTCATCACCACGCGGAATGGCTACCTCATCCATGGTACCGATAGCTTTAATCTTGTTACCTTCAACCACAATGACCCCGTTTTCGATGACCTCTTCACCGTTCATGGTAATAATTTTCGCTCCTTTCAGAACGGTGATTCCTTCGGGCTGATCGAATTTTTGGGTGATGTTAATTTTTACACCAGCCGTATCGATCGGTGGAATACTGTCAGCAGATCCTTCCAGAAATAAGAATCTTTCTTTGAGTGGACTGGAAAAATATTCGTTCCCCAGCGTCCAGTGTACCTTTTGACTATCGTCGGACCAGTGCAGATTGATCCCCGCATCACGGGCTACCTGTGCGACCGGAAAGGCTTTGGTATCCGCAGATAATCCGATCGCCTGACCGGGTGCCGGCATGGGCGCAATATAAACTTTAAATAATTCTGTGAATGCAATCCATTTGTTATCCGGACTCGGGACAAAGGTGTTGGTATATTTAGTATTAAAAATAGTACGCTCTCTGGTTTTATCGAGATTGACTTGTTTTAAACTTTTTTTCAAACTGCCAAACAGATATCCACCCGTCTGATAAAAAATAGATTTTCCGTCTGCTGCGAAATATGGCTGCTCTCCTTCGGGCGTAATCAATGCCGGTTCACCTCCTTTTGCATCTATCAGATAGATACCTGGCTCGTTGGTAAAAACAAATCCCTGATTGGTATTGCCACCTTCCTTCCGGTAAATAATTTGCTGACCATCGGGACTAAATCTGGGCGTCCGGTAAATTCCTTTGGTCTTGCTCAATGTCGTGGAAGCCGTTGTGGCCAGATTCATTTTCATAATTTGTCCGAGTGCCTCGTCGTTCCAGGTCACGTAAACAATTGACTGACCATCCGGAGAAAAATTGGGTTCGAAAGCCAGTATACCCTCTTTCGTAATCCGGGTCGGTTTACCATTGGGAACGGTACTTTTCCAGAGACTTCCCAGGGCGTTAAAAACCACCGTTTTTCCATCGGGCGCCGTGACGAGCTGCCGGATTACTTTAACGTCGAATTCTTCCGGAGCGACCTCCTGATCAAATAACACCGTTTCCGCAAATTTATGATTAGCTGTTACTTGAAAAGGAATTTCGGTTGCTTTTTTAGTTTCTGTATCAACCCGCCAGATTTTACCTTGGCCCCAGATTACTATTTCTTTTCCGTCGGGCATCCAGTCAAAACCGGTATAAACGCCAAAAATGGCCCAGGCTTCCTGCTGGTCTTTACTCAGCCCGTCAAAGAGCGGATAGTCCTGTCCCGTTTCCAGATCATGGACATATAAAACGGTCTTTTCCCGTACCCGCCGGATGTAAGCCAACCGCTTGCCATCGGGGGCAATCTGAGGCCGGCAGGCACCACCGGGACCACCGATCACCTGTTTGGTCTCACCAGTCTCCCGGTCGTAGCGGAAGATCACATAAATTTGAGAATTGGGGTCTTTATTGTATTGAAAATATCCACCGGGATACATATCTTCGCTGTAATAAACATAGCGGCCATCGGGAGAAACCGACGGTTCGTTAACGTCCTGCTGATCGTTTTTTCTTTTAGTTAATTGAATGCCTTCCCCACCGGATTTGTGGTACATCCACATCTCCCCGGCGCCGAGCGACCGGGTACTTGTGAAGTGTTTCCGGGCCACAAAATAATCACTTTGCGGAATCCAGTCAGCGTTGTTGAGCAACCGGAATTTTTCTTTCGTAATCTGTTTCGCATCGGTACCATCCGTTTTTATCGACCAGATATTGTCGCCCCCTCCGGCATCGGAAGTAAAGAGAATATGTTTTCCATCCGGACTAAAGCGGGGTTGAACCTCCCAGGCCAGCCCAGTGCGCAGGACCGTCGCCTTGCCACCGCTGACCGGCATTTTATAAATATCACCCAGTAAATCGAAAATGATGTGCTGCCCGTCGGGACTCACATCCAGATTCATCCAGGTACCTTCTGTCAGGTTAAAACTGGCTTCTTTATAATTACCGGGCGGTTGGTTGACGTCCCATTTTTCAGGTTTGTCCTGTGCGGATAGTATGGTGATGAACAGGCAAAAGTTTAAAAGGAAAAAATTTCTCATTTTTGGTGATTTAAATTGAAAAAGCTTTAATCAAAGATAAAAAAATAAATAGAAAGGGTGATTTAATTTTAGATGTAAAATCGAGTCCCTGTCCAAAGCCGCTAAAAGTCATTATCCACTGTGAGTCACCACAACCCTTATCATTCCCATCCCACAAGAAGTCTTGTCGCTCGTTTACACCTCCAGGTGTAGAAACGAAAACTTGTACCCATTCCCCCGCTATGCCATAAAAAGCCATGGAATTAAAAAAAAATCTATATTTCCACAAAGATCCTCCCGAAAATCCTCCCATAGAAACCTCCGTTTTTATTCATTATTGCTGATAGCTTTGCCCGCTGAGCCACCACAACCCTTATCGCTCCCATCCCACAAGAAAGTCTTGTCGCTCGTTTACACCAGGTGTAGAGACGAAAACTTGTACCCATTCCCCGCTAAAAAAACAAAAAAATACGATTTCTGTATCTTTACTACCTTAAAAATGAACAAGTTACATGTAGTCAATAGTAATGATTCATTTGGAATTGCTAAAAAATTACATTAAGTTTCAGTTGAATTTTATAAAATAGAGTCAACCTAAATTGCAGATATTAAAAATGCGATACAAAATCTTAGACCAAAAAGGATTAAATTTCATAACGATCACAGTAGTTGACTGGATCGATCTGTTTACGAGGAAGACTTTATCAGAGCTGATACTTAAAAGTTTGGCACACTGTAGAAATAAAAAAGGGTTGAAAATTTTTGGCTATGTGATCATGTCAAGTCATATTCACTTGATCGTAAGAGCTACCGAAACGCAAGAACTTTCCGCCATCATCAGAGACTTTAAATCCTATACTGCCGGACAAATTATCCAATTTTTAAAAGACAAAGAAAGCCGGGAAAGTAGAAAAGACTGGTTACTAAGTCACTTTAGGAATGCGGCCATACTTGATGGAAAAGCTAGGAAACACAAGGTTTGGCAAAATGGCAATCATCCCATTGAGTTGTATACTCCAAAAGTAATTCGACAAAAGCTAGACTATATTCATTGGAATCCGGTAGTAGCAGGTATTGTACGTTTACCGAAACACTATTTATATAGTAGTGCTTCGAATTATCAAAGGGCATATCTGCCGGAGCAACAAACCAACTGTAAACTCGAAATAGATTTACTCGAAGGTATCTGGAACGATGAAGGCTTTGTTTTTACGGGAAGGTAGGATTCCGTTTTATCCATTATTGCTGATAGCTCTGTCTCTACACCTGGAGGTGTAAACAAGCGCTATGATTTTTATGGTCTTTTATTTTTGTTCTAGCTTGTGGGGGTGTAGTGGGGGAAAATTAAACCCACCTTAAAAATTAGATGAATGATTATTAAGTTTAACAAGATTCTCAAAAGTAATTGGATTACGTATATGATTTTGGCACTTGGATTTATCATTACTAATACTCTGTTTTCTCCACTTTTTAGTGATACAGAGAGATTAAATATACTGCTTTATTCTATATTTCAACTTCTAACCTATGGCATAATTCCCTCTATTGTTATAATATTATTTTTTGTTTTTTTTGATTTCGTATTTTTTTACAAAAAATCTTTTACTTTATTAAAGTATACTTTCCAAACGATTATGAGTTTAAGCATTTTTGGATTATTTGCGATTTTTGTTGTATCTTATTACGTAGCTTTAGCAATTGTATTCCTGGTTGCTACTTCTCAAGTTATTAGATATTTTTATCTAACTACGAGTATGGGTAAGGCGTAGTTATCGCTCCCATCCCACAAGAAGTCTTGTCGCTCGTTTACACCTCCAGGTGTAGAGACGAAAACTTGCACCCATTCCCCCCAAACCCATAACACCAAAACCCAAACCGCAAAAAAAAGATTCAAAAAATAAAGCTGCACCTTTCCACCAACATTTCCCTGGAAATCCTTCCGCAGGCACGGCAGACAGTCGAAAGCCAAACATCAGTTAAACCAAACAACAAAACCAGTCATCCACTTCCGATGACTGGTTTTACGATGTGATCATCTGTCCACCTTCCTTACGCACTTTCGTACCCAAAGAAAAATGTATCTCCACCACGCATTTGTCCCAGTTGATTCATTCCCGTCTCCGTCACCACCAACACCCTGGGATATCCACCCGTTGTCTGCGCGTCCCGCATGAGAACGATGAGTTGTCCATCCGGGGTCAGTTGTACAACGCCGGGTACAACGGGCGAGGTTAACAGTGAAAATGTATTTTTCAACGTCGGAGCGTTTGGCAATAAAGGATAAGCCATCCGGGTGGCATTGGGAGCAATGGTGAAACGGGTATGGGTTAGAAAGGTCTGTTGTGCCCGCGTAAGCAAATGGTACTCCGGACCGGGTATCATTTTAATGGGAGCTTCAGGAAACAGAGTCAGCTTTTTAAGCCGTGCGTTGGTTTCCGGCAGGGCAGGAGAATCGTTAAAATAAAGCATTTCTCCCTTTTTGAAACGCATTGATGCTGAAATGCCAGCGACGGGACTAACAGATTCAAACAATTTTTTGGTTATAAATCCATTTTTAATACTAATATAAGTTCTGAAACCCCCTTTTGTAATTCCGAATTTTAATATATCTCCCTTTTTAAAATTGATAATTCCGTATGGATGGATGTTTATTTCATTTTTAAAAACAGCCATTTCAGCGCCGGCCAGTGCCAGTTGTCCGGAGGTGTGACAAAGCAGGGTAGGGCCCGTTCCTGTCATTTCCAGGACAGGTAAACCGGGCGCATTGTTTATTTTAAGATTGGCACGTCGGGCGGACCAGCGATCCATCGCACCGCCCTGAGGAAGTCCCCAGTGACGGCCCGTCTTTCTTCCCTGGTCTTGCAGGGAAGTGAATAAACCGGGTTTTATAAATTCCAGTTTACCCATCGCTTCTTCTGTTTTTTAAAACTGGAAGGTGGCTGGCTTTCGCAAAATCTGCCCTGGAAATAGCGGTGAATTTTATATAATCTCCCGCCTGAAATAATGTAGGTGGTTGTTGGTCTGCATCAAATAACGATACTTTTGTCTGACCGATAAGCTGCCAGCCACCGGGGCTCGCCTGCGGATAAATTCCGGTTTGTGATCCGGCAATTCCGACTGCGCCCTTCGGAACTTTGGGGCGGGGCGTCGCTTTCCGGGGAATAAATAATTGTTGGTTTAATCCTCCGAGATATAAAAATCCGGGTAAAAATCCGATAAAGTAAATCCGGTAATATGGTTCGGTATGTAAGCTGATAAAGGTCTCCGGAGTCAGCATTTTTTGTTCACAACAAGCCAGGAAGTCGGGTCCGAGTTCCGGATCGTAACACACGGGTATTTCCCAGTATTTTTTATTCTCAACCCGATTAAAAACGAAAGTCCGGTAAGCTTCCAGTAGTTTATTTTTAATTGTTGTAAAATTTATTTTTTCACGATGATAGTGAATACATAAACTGGCATAAGCCGGATTAGAAACCAATATAAAATCGTGGAATTGCTGCGTGATGGCTTTTTCAAAAGCCAGTAACTCCTCCGATATTTCCACTGAAATTTTATTGGGCCAGGAGATCAGTAAAAAGTCCGTTCCCAGCCGTTCTATTTTAATATCAAATGCCCCCATTCTGAAATTGTTCCTGAATATAAGTCAGTATTTTTATTGCGTTGGGGTTGTCACCGTGTACACAAAGCGTGTCTACTTTTAATGGCAATTCCTGTCCGGAAATCGTTTTTACTTTTCCCGTTTTTAAAATATGCGCTGCGTGTTGCCAGACTTTTTCCGGATCGGTAAGAATTGCGCCGGTTTCCAGCCGGGAAACTAATTTTCCCGTATCATCATAATTTCTGTCTAAGAAACCTTCGGCCCAAACCGGATAATTTGAATACGCTGCTGTCTCCGCCAGCACAGATTCCGGTGGACAAAAAATTACCCAGCTATCGGTATAATTTTTCAATACGGAGATGAAAATCCGGGCTAGCCCCGGATCGTAAGCTACGTCGTGGTACAGTGCTCCGTGTAATTTTATGTGGTGAATATCCGCTTTTAATTTTTGGGCAATTTGCATAAACGTGCTGATCTGCGCGGCGATCATATCCCAAAGGTCCAGCGTGGTCATCGCCATTGTTTTTCTACCAAAATTTTCCCGGTCCGGATATCCGGGATGAAGTCCGATCAGCACTTTATTTTCCTGCGCCAGCCGGATACAATTTGCGATGGTGTCGTGGTCTCCCGCGTGTCCCCCGCAGGCAATATTCGCCGCTCCGATCAATGGCATGAGTTGAGGTGCTACGTTGAGACCTTCCCCCAAATCGCAGTTAATATTGAATGGTTTTTTCATAAGGCTGACAGTTGTTGCATTCTAAGACACTTTAAGCAATAAATTGTTTTATAAAATTAGAAAATGATAATAATATTTATAAAGTATTCGCAATTTTAGATTTACACGTTAAAATCTTTGCGCCTTTGCGCAACAAAAAAATTCAGAGAAGTCCCACTATTTGATATTCAGTTGTTTAGTTGGCGAAATATTATTTTCAGAACAGATTAAATTTATATTTTTATGCAATTCTAAAAGTAGTATCAATCAAGTACCATTCTTTTTTATCCCATAAAAACCTTCCAGATTCCTTTTGCTCCCAGAAAGCAGGAAAAGAGAAAAACACTACCACCCAGCATATTTTGTAACAAGTTATTTTTATGCTTTCCAAGTAAATTTTTGTTATTCATCACCCACAATAAAACACCCGCAATCAGTGGCAATAACAATCCGTTTGCAATCTGGGCAAACTGAATAATTTCCAATGGTTTTAGTCTTAAAAAAGCAACGCCGATTCCCATAAATAAAACAGCCGCCCAGACGATTCTGAATTTTCCGGTACGCATAGAATTGCCCCATCCAAAACATCCGGCGGCAACGTATCCGGCTGCCAGTGGAGCAGTAATGGCGGAGGTCAGTCCGGCGGCAAAAAGGCCAATTCCCAAAAAATACCGGGCGTACGAACCGAGTAAAGGTTCCAGTCCACGCGCTAAATCTCCGGCGTTTTCCAGCGTTGATCCGGCCAGTGGAACAGCACACAAAAGTACGGCCATACTGACCAAGCCACCCAGCATAATCGACATCCCGGTATCAAACTTTACGGCGGGTAAGTCGGAAGGCGAAGACCATTTTTTTTGTACGATAGAAGCGTGCAGAAATAAATTATAAGGTACCACAGTTGTTCCAACCAATCCGAGTATCGATAACAAACTATCTTCCGGTCGCTGAAAGGTAAACAAGCCACTGGCAATCGCCAGCCAGTCCGGCGAACTGGTCAGCGCGGTTATGATAAACGTCAGACTCATGAGAATGACTAGCACTACCAACACCCGTTCTAAAATTTTATAATTTCCGATGTAAAGCAGCGTGGCCGCCAGAAATCCCAGCAGCAATAACCAGATTTCTCTAGCTACGGTTTCTTCGGAAATGATGGCTTGCAATCCAAGTACGCCGCCCGTCAGATTCCCGGCTTCGTAGGCCGCATTGCCGATTACGATCGCCGAAAAAACAATGATCAGCATCGCTTTTCTGATCCAGGGAGCTGGAATGGCGGCTTTGATAAGTTCAGCCAATCCTTTTCGGGTAACCAGTCCTGCACGGGCTGCCATTTCTTGCAGAACGATGGTCGCAATGGTCGAGATCGCGAGTGCCCACAATAGTGCGTACCCGAATTTTGAGCCAGCCAGTGAGCAAGCCGTGACCGTTCCCGGTCCGATAAAAGCGGCTGCGACCAGCGCGCCCGGTCCAATATTTTTTAGTCGGTTGAACATGGAGCTAAGGTAGTAAAATTAGCGTGGAATATTTTTTTTAAACAACTTCTTATTCTTTCTCTTTTCCAAAAATTTCCTTTGCTTTTTTCATATTTCTGACGGGAATCTCTTCCGGGTTTGAAAAGTTTTCTAAAGCATTTGTAATACTATCCTCCCGTAAAATCTGAATGATCGGGTAGGGTGAGCGATTCGTTTTATTGGTCACGTCGTCAGGAGTGGTTCCCGCAAACTGATAAAGTGGATGGAAGCTGGCCAGTTGATAAATACCTTCGTAATGATGGTCCACGATCAGATCCTGCGCGTCGGCCAGCAGGTCAAGATAATCGTAAAAATCCTGGACACTATCCGGAAAAACGAGGAGTGTTGTTTCCGGTTGATTTGACTGATTGAGCTGGTGCAATTCGGCTAAAAACAGATCTGCGAAGCGACCCATTTCCGGTTTGATAATAATCTTGTACCCAATATCTTTCGCGAAATAAGATTTGGCCGCAAAAGGACAAAACTGATGTCTGATGACTATTTTTTCAATCCACTGATTGGTTTCTGTGATTACCGATTCGTATGCCGGTGGAAGATTTTCATTCATAAAATTTTCATCATTTTAAAATGTGGAATATCTACTTCCATAAATTCATCTCCGATGGTCTGGTAGTCTAGTTTTTTATAAAAAGGAACAGCCGTTTTCCGGGCGTGCAAAACCATTTTTTTAAAACCCATCGTACGACCCAATTCTTCGCTGGCACGTACCATGAGTTGACCAATTCCTTTTTTTTGCAGGGCTTCCCGAACGGCTACCTGCCGCATTTTTAATTCGTATTTTGGTAAAGATTTCAAAACCAGACAACCTGCCAACTCACCCGTTTGATCGTAACCTGCCAGATGATATTGGTCGTATTCCTTTGCCAGATCTTTTGCGTAAAATTCTATACCCAGCGGAATTCGTAAAATATCCCTGCGCAGTCGTACCGTCTCGTCGTAGGCCGGCGTACCGAAGTCAATGAGTGAAAAGGTGTAATTATTTTTCAATTTTTCTAAATGTTTTTAAAATCAAAATTACTAAAGAGATTTTTACCGATCGGTTAAATTCAAACCTCATGTTGCGGAAAAACATCCAACGCCATGGACATTGATTTACCAAAAGCTCCCCGATTTAGTCCTAGATCCAGTTGTAATTCGTCAAAATAATACAGCATATTTTCGGTAGCCATATTACCCGTTAATTCGTCTTTGGCCATGGGACAACCGCCGTATCCTTTCAGCGCACCATCAAACCTCCGGCATCCGTTTTCGTAAGCAGTCTGAACTTTTTCCCGCCAATTGTGCGACTGTGTATGCAGGTGCGCGCCAAAAACCGTTTCAGGATACCGGGGAATCAGATTCCCAAAAAGATAGGCGATGCTATCTGGTGAAGAAACCCCGATGGTATCCGACAGAGAAAAAATGCGGATATCCAGTTCCAGCAACCGGTCAATCCATTTCTGGACAATTTCTACGTTCCATTCGTCGCCGTAGGGATTTCCAAAACCCATGGAAATATACACCACCAGCTCTTTTCCTGACCGGGCACAAATATCCTGAATTTGTTTGACCCGTTCCAGTGATTCTTCGATGGTGGCATTGGTATTCCGTAATTGAAAAGTTTCAGAAATAGAAAAAGGATAACCCAGATAGTCGATTTCCGGAAATTTTGCCGCATCTTCGGCTCCCCGGCGATTGGCAACAATGGCCAGGAGCTTGGTATTGGTCTCCTCGAGTTGAAGACCAGCCAGCACTTCGGCAGTATCCCGCATTTGCGGGATGGCCTTCGGAGAGACAAAACTTCCAAAATCCAGGGTATGAAAACCAACTTTAAGCAGTTGATTCATATAGGCTATTTTTTCTGCCGTTGGAATAAAGGTTTTTAGACCTTGCATCGCATCCCGTGGGCATTCGACGATGTGCAGCATAAGATGATTTTTAAGAAAGCCTGCGCAAAACAGCGCTTTACAACTTTCGGTTTAGACAAGCTCTTATTTTAATCAATAAGAATTCTCCGAGGCTTTGCCTCTGATGTACACGTTAGCGGGACTGATTGATTAACAAATTTACCGATTAACGGTGTTTAGCTTTGAGCGATACCCCGATGGCTTGCCTCGGGGAGGTTCATTGGTACGAAGATAACTTCTTTTGTAACTTTACGAAAATTTTGCCTTAAAAACCATTTCCTTTCTGAAGTGTTTGTAATTTGTGATCTTTTGTTTGGTTATCGGTAACCAACAGAATTTTAAAACTAATTTTTATGAATAAACCCATCGTTACCCTTATCGGATTTCTTCTGCTTATTTTTGGAATGCTCAATCTTACACTGGTACTGGTCGGTGTCCAGTTGGCACCTTTTGTCTTTTTAGATTTTTTCGGACGCGGGATTGGCTTTTTAATTAAAATATTAATGGTAATCTTTGGAATTGCCATCATCGTTGTTTCCCGATCCACCTTTGACGGCGGAACGATGCCCGAGTAATAGATGCCACGTCCATAATATGAAAAATTTAATTTCGTTGTTCAAAAATAAAAAAGTACTGATCGTCGGAGATGTGATGGTAGACCGCTACCTGCTTGGATCTGTCAACCGGATGTCTCCCGAAGCGCCTGTGCCCGTCGTTGACTTTGGTTCCGAAGAAAATCGCCTGGGCGGTGCCGCCAACGTAGCTTTAAACGTGGCTGCCCTGGGTGCCCAACCCTTTTTATTAAGTGTGGTAGGAAAAGACCGGGACGGGAAATTATTTCAGCAGCTATTACGGAATAATCAGTTGACAAAAAAAGGAATTATTTCGGTGGCCAGCCGACCTACTACAGTAAAAACCAGGGTCATGGCGGCCAGTCAGCATCTGCTTCGGATAGACCGGGAAACGAAAAAAGAGATCACCAGATCCGTAGAAGACCGTTTGCTGAAAAAGGCCCGGAAAGTACTGACAGAACATACTATTTCGGTGGTGCTGTTTCAGGATTATAACAAGGGGGTACTGACCAAAAGAATCATCCGTAAAATTTCAAAGATGGCCGCTGACGTAAATGCTCCAACGGTGGTGGACCCAAAATTTGATCATTTTTTTGAATATAAAAAAGTAAAATTATTTAAACCCAACCTGAAAGAAGTACGACAGATCGTTCCTTTTCCCGTTGCCATAAATCTGAAAAGTCTCACCGAGGCGGCGGCCTTTCTGGAGAAAAAACTCAAACATTCTATCACCATGATTACGCTTTCTGAACATGGTATTTTTATCAAAGAGGATCACCTTACAGAAATTATTCCGACGGCTCCAAGGATTATAGCGGATGTTTGTGGTGCTGGAGATGCCGTGATCAGTGTTGCTGCATTGGGCATAGCGGCGGGATTACCGATCTCTCAAATTGCCAGAATTTCTAATGATGCCGGTGGTAAAGTTTGTGAAAAAGTGGGCGTCGTACCAATTACGATTCAGGATTTAATGGCAGGTATTAGTTAAGGAATGTTAAATAAATAAAGTACGATTCTATACTTCCTCTTTTTGCCTCACTCTGCCTCAACAAAATGGTCATTATACACAGCATAACTCCCATTTTGCTTCTTTGATTGATGCAAAAATAGTTCGCCTAGAATCTG
>CAKZUV010000232.1 GCA_937921555.1 uncultured Saprospiraceae bacterium | reverse complement strand
TATGCACATCCGAATCTGGCCAACCACCTACCTGCTGGATCACGGCTCTGATCACCGCAGCGAATTGGTGCACGTTGAGAATATTGTATTAGCCCCTAATTGGCAATATTTGGGACCGACTGAAAAACTTCATTATTCTTTAATCTTCAGCGGACTGCCAAAAAGCTGTACTACCTTTGATCTGATCGAATTCGGCGAAGGCCAGAATTGTTTTAGTGCACTTAATATTGCACGTAACGAATCAGATATTTACTACGTAAGACTAGCTTGAGCAAAATAATATCACCGCATCAGTGAGCGATTAACCGCATTACGGTTACGAATAAAATTACGCGGTTGATTTTGTTTTTTATTTTGATGCTATCGCAAAATTTATACTTTTGCACTCAATTGAGTGTTTCGTTATGCTGAATTTGGGAACAATCCCGCACATATTCAGTTAATAATATAACACATGATCTTCTTAAAATTTAGATATTCCTTTAATCATGGCTAAAAATTTATTGATTGTAGAGTCCCCGGCAAAAGCCAAAACCATCGAGAAAATACTCGGAACTGATTTTACCGTAAAATCAAGTTTCGGACACGTTCGCGATCTTGAAAAAGGAACCAAAGGGGTTGATATTGAAAACGACTTTAAACCTAATTATGCCGTTACACCCGATAAAGTCAAAGTGGTAAATGCACTGAAGGACGCCGTCAAAAAAGTAGACGAGGTCTGGCTGGCAACGGATGAGGACCGGGAAGGAGAGGCCATCAGCTGGCATCTTTGCGAAGTGCTGGGCCTGGATCCCAAAACCACCAAAAGAATTGTTTTCCGGGAAATTACCAAGCCTGCCATCAAAAATGCAATCCAGCAACCACGAACGGTAGACCTCGATCTGGTAGATGCACAGCAAGCCCGCCGTATCCTGGATCGCCTGGTTGGATTTGAACTGTCCGGCCTGCTATGGCGAAAAGTAAAAAGCAAATTGTCCGCCGGACGGGTACAGTCCGTTACTATGAAAATTGTCGTGGAACGGGAACGGGAAATCATGGAATTTACCTCTAAGGCATTCTTTCGGGTAAACGCGCTTTTTACCGTGAAGAACGAACAGGGTAAGCCCGTAGAAATGAAAGCAGAACTGGGAAGTCGTTTTGATTCTTTCAAAGATGCCAATGATTTTCTGAATAATTGTGTCGGTGCCGGTTATGAAATTGGAAAAATCGACCTCAAACCACTTAAACGTAAACCAACAGCTCCTTTTACCACTTCAACTTTACAGCAGGAGGCGAGTAGAAAATTGGGCTTTTCGGTAAAACGGACCATGTCCAACGCGCAACGATTATACGAACAGGGTTTTATTACTTATATGCGTACCGATTCTGTTAATCTTAGTGAAACTGCCCTGACTGCCATCGGGGAAGAAATCGAAAAAAGCTACGGAAAACAATACTTGCACACCCGTCGCTACAAAAATAAAAAGGCCAACGCTCAGGAAGCACACGAGGCCATCCGACCAACGTACATTGACCGGAAGGTGGTTACCAATGATTACGATCAGCAAAGATTGTACGAGCTGATCTGGAAACGTACCATCGCTTCTCAGATGGCCGAAGCAGAACTGGAAAAAACCATCGTTCAGATTAATATTTCTACCATCCCCGGAACTACCCTGAAAGCGGTCGGAGAAATCCTGAAGTTTGATGGTTTTCTGAAAGTCTATCTGGAATCTTCCGACGACGACGAGGACGAGGACAACAAAACAACCGCTGGTATTTTGCCTCCCCTGAAAGTAGGACAGCCGCTTGAGCTGCAACAAATGACGGCCACCGAGCGCTTTACCCGTCCGCCTGCCCGGTTCACGGAGGCCGCTTTGGTAAAGAAAATGGAAGAACTGGGAATTGGTCGTCCTTCTACTTACGCCCCGACAATTAGTAAAATCATGGACCCTACCAGAGGTTATGTGACTAAAGAACCACGGGATGGGGTAGAACGGGAATATCGTATTGTTTCTTTACAGAATGATAATGTTACGACGCGTACGGAAACGGAAACCACCGGAGCCATCAAAAACAGATTGATTGCTACCGATCTGGGAATGCTGGTCAGCGATTTTCTTTCTGAACATTTCAATGAAATTATGACCTACGGGTTTACGGCTGATATAGAAAAAGATTTTGATGTAATCGCTGCGGGTGGCAAGGAATGGGAGAAAATGCTGGGGGAATTTTATCGTCCTTTTCACGCCACGGTGGCCGACGCCATGGAAAATGCAGAGCGGGCTACCGGAGAACGGATTCTGGGAACCGATCCGGCATCGGGAAGAACGTTACTGGTTCGAATGACTAAATTCGGAACACCCGTTGCACAAATTGGCGCACAGAACGAACTGAACGAAGACGAAAAACCCCGGTATGCGAATCTGCGTCCCGGCCAGTCCATGTCCACTATCACCATGGAAGAAAGTCTGGAATTATTCAAACTTCCCAAAAAGCTTGGAACTTATCTGGATCAGGAAGTGATCGTGGCGGTAGGTCGTTTTGGACCTTACGTAAAATTTGGCGAAAGCTTTATTTCAATTCCGAAAGGAAACGATCCCCTGGAAGTGAAAATGGATTTTGCGAAAGAATTAATTGACGCAAAACTGGAGGCGGACAAACCCATTGCTCACTACAAAGAAAAGCCGATTACCAAAGGTTCCGGACGTTTTGGTCCTTTTGTAAAATGGGATAAATTTTTTGTAAATATTCCAAAGCGGTACGATCCGGCTACCCTGACCGCCGAAGAAGCGATTGAACTGGTAAAAATCAAAGAGGAAAAAGAAGCCAATCGCTATATTCACCGGTGGGAAGACCTGAAATTATCGGTTGAAAATGGTCGTTGGGGACCACTCATCAGACTCGGTAAAAAGAAATTTAATCTCCCAAAAAAGGAGGATGGTACCAGGGTAACGCCGGAGGAAGCCGCTGAATTTACCCTGGAACAGGTCAAGGAAATTGTGGAAGAAAACATTCCGGGAGCCTTCGCCGAAAAACCCAAGAAAAAGCGGACTACCAAAAAGAAAGCGGCCCCCAAAAAGAAAAAATAGCCACTTCCTGTGCGTTCTGAAAAAATAAAAAGCTGTTCATTGATTTCAATGAGCGGCTTTTCTTTTTGAGATAGCTTCTTTGAGATAGCGGCCTTCTCTGCTGCATTTTATGACTTTTCCGGGCCAAAACGGATTTCCAACCTAATAATTTCCACACTTATGCTGATAACATTACTAAATATTCAAAGTTAAATATTACATTTGATTTTTATAAATAAAAAACGTTTAGAGCTTGTTTAAAATTTATTTTAGATTGATCATCAATAATTTGTGGTTCTGAGGAACTAAAAAATAATGAGTTTAGCGAGCTAAATGAGTTCTTTTTTAGGAAGTCAGGTTCACAAAGTGTTGGTTATCAGGCAATAGAAATTTAAACATGCTCTTAGATCAGTTCTCCGAAACAAGAAGTAAATATTTTTGATAACTATATATTTTTTAAAATATAAAAAAGTTAATATGCGATTAATTTTTACAATTTTTATAATGCATTTAGGGTTACTCCTTTTCGCTCAGCCGGCCAACGATGAATGTGCGGATCGAATTGAATTGGGCCTGGTACCACTTTGTCCGGTCGTGGGAACTTTTACCAACGCAGAGGCGACGGCCAGTGAAATTTCTGACGATCCTACCCTCAACAAGCCCGATTGTTTTAGTGGTTCCCAACCGGATAACGACGTGTGGTTTTCGTTTCTCGTTCCTGTTGACGGAAGTGTCCCCAATTTGGTCATTGAAGTGACTCCGGCTACCGGAGCCAATGGTCCTATCTCCCAGCCGCAAATTGCTGCTTACCGGGGAGAATGTGGGGAAGATGAACTGGCAGAAATAGGATGTGCTTCCGCCACTTTCGGCGAAGACATGGTCACTCTGGAACTTTTTAGTCTAAATCCCGGAAGTGAAATATTCCTAAGAATAGAAGACTGGACGGCCTCAGCATCCTCCAACGAAGGGGATTTTGAGCTTTGTATCAAAGCCCCGGATCCAATATTCAACATTGGAGAAGAACCGGGATCAATGCTGTGTAATGGTCAACTTTTTGATTCAGGGGGCCCCGATGACGGTTATGATAATAATGAAAACAACGAATTTGTCATTTGCCCTTCGGCCAATTTTTCCTGTATTGAAATAGAAATTCCTGCCTATGATATTGAAGATGGATTTGATGAGTTGAATATTTATGCCGGAGATTCCACCAGTGATCCTTTATTCTTTTCTTTTGATGGAACGGGAGGTCCAACATCCTTTAATGTTCCTTCTACTTGTGTCACCGTCCAGTTTACTTCCGACGGCTCCGTTACACAAAACGGGTTTGAACTCAACTGGTCGTGCACCACAGGAGACTGCGAAAATCCCTTCAGTAATTGTGGGGCACCCACTAATATTAACAATTTACCCTACGCCGCGTCAAATCTTTCAACTTGCGGAACATTGGATGCCGTAGAAAACGGACCCTGCAATACGCCCGGCCTGCTGGATGGAGAAGATCACGTGTTTGCTTATACCTCCGCCGGAGACGAATGTATTATGGTGGAAGTTAGTAACGCAAATCCTTTGACTGCGCTCTCTGTTTACAATGATTGTCCCGATCAGGCCACCGACTGTTTAGGGTCTGATATCACTACTGTGGGTAGTAACGCTGTGATCATGATGACTTACCTGGAAGCACCTGGCACTTACTTTATTATCGTTGACAACCCGGATGCTTGTACCGATTTTGACCTGGCGATCAATTCTGTTAACTGTGCCAACGATGCACCCGTCACTTGTGAAAACCCGATTATGGTCGGTACCGTTCCTTTTACGGATAATGCCTCTACTTGCGGTGCGGGTAACTCCGAAGGCAACAACGACTGTTCTCTTAACTCCGGACCAGGAGAAGATTATACGTATGCTTACGAATCTACGGGCGGTGAATGTTTGACCATCCGGTTAGAAAATGCCGAATCTGGAACGACCGTTTCCGCGTTGAACGCTTGTAGTGCCGATGATCCTGAATGTTTTGGCTTCGCTGAAGTCAGTACGGGTGATACGGCAGTAATCGAAGTCGTACGGATTCTTGATCCCGGCACCTACTATTTCGTGGTCGAAACACCCCAGGGATGTGGTAATTTTGATTTGGAAATTATTCCAGTGAACTGCCCGGTTAGTTTGCCGGTACCAACTTGCGAAGATGCTCTGAATATCAACGGTTGTGGAAATCAACCACAGGTAATTGTTACAGACCAGGAATCATCGGATGATGAATCCATTTATCAACCTGGTATAAATGATGGTTGCTGGACCGGAGTGGGACAAGCGAGATATACCTGGTTTACCTTTCAGGCTCAGGAAGATGGTAATTTTGGATTTATAGCCAGCAACGCGGAAGATCCTACCATTTCCGATATTGACATTCAGGTCTGGGGACCGTACGATGCGGACAGTTTGGCTTGTGGAATCATGCAAACGACCCAGCCGATACGGAGTACCTGGGCAGCTCCGGGTTTTCCTAACCTTACCGGTCTGGTAGACGAAGACCCGACTACTGGTGCGCCCATCGAGGATACCTGTGAAGGTGCTGCCGGAGACGGTTTTGTCTCTACGATCCCGGTTTTGACGGGCGAATTTTATCTGATATTGGTTAATGATTTTTCTGGTACTATTGGTGCCGGAGGAATAAATATGGACTTTTCTTCTACCTCTGATGGAGTTACTGGTGACGGAAGTTTGATGGCAGAGATCAGCGCTGATACGGTTACTTGTCCGGGGATTCCGGTCACATTGGAGGTCAGTGGTGGAGCTGCTTACAACTGGTTAAACACTGCTGACGGACTAAGCTGTAATATTTGTCCCAATCCGGAGGCGACCATTACCGAATCAACGGAGTTTAGTGTCATCGTCAGCGGTGCTTGTAATACAGACACCCTGAGTGTAAAGGTAGCCGTACTCGAAGCAGATGCCGGCACCGACCAAACGGTTTGTATCGGAGAACCTATCGAACTGCTGGGGCGTCCAACGGGGCCGGGAACGGAAGGTTTCTGGAGTGGAAATACCGACGCGCTTAGCTGTATAAATTGTCCCGATCCAATCGTTGATACCGAATTCCTTGGACCCGGAGAATTTTCTTTTTTCTATCAGGTAGGTGGATTGTTGTGTAGTAATTCGGATACCGTCATTATTACCATTTTGGATGCGATTGCTCCGGCTTATTCCATTCTGGCCGATACTGCGGCATGCGAAGAATTATCCTTGTCACTCGGTGGACCAACTGATCCAAACGCTAATTATAGCTGGACGTCTAATCCGCCGGGCTTTACCTCTGCCGATGCCAATCCGTCGGTTACCGTTTCTGAAACCATCACTTACTATCTGGAAATTACCAATCAAACCTGCCCCCGTGTGCTCATGGATAGTGTTGTTATCCTAATAGGCAGCCAAGCAAATATTCCCAACTTGGAGGATCAGGAAATTTGTCAGGGTGAAAGTTATTTTTTAAATGAAAATCCACAAACAGGGGTTACTTACAGCTGGTCACCTGCTACCGGAGTTAGTAATCCGAATAGTATCAATACTAATTTTAATCCGGAAGAAACGACAATATATACATTGACCACCTCTCAAAATGATTGTGTGGAAGAAATCAGCTTTACTATTTTTGTTGATAGTGGAGTCGCTCCGGTGCTCACCGTTACTGAAGATTTATTTGCTTGTGTGGGTACCGAAGTGATACTCGACGCGGTTAGTAATATTCCGGGAACTTACCAGTGGTCGGATGGTTCTACGGGAGGTTCTATTACTTCTGGTACCATTATTCAGGATATCAGTTTCACCGTTACTTTTACCCCGGCGGGTGGCTGTTTCCCTTCCATCACGGAAACCATCAATATCATGGCACTCGGAACCCCCGAACTGGCGGAAATCGAAGATCAGGATATTTGCTCTGCCGATGGTTTTCAGTTGAACGGATTAACGGTACAGCCCGGGGTGATGTATAACTGGACTCCGTCTAATGGAGTCGTTAACCCCAATGAGCTGAATGCTGATTTTAATCCAACGGATACAACTACTTTTCAGGTGATTGGAAATGTGGGAGCCTGTGCCGATACGACGACTTTTACCCTTAACGTAGCGGAATCGCCGGTTATTACCGTCGATCCTATCGTAGCAGTTTGTGCCGGTTCGGACGTAATTCTTTCCGCCAGTTCCAGTCTTCCCGGAGAATTTACGTGGAGTCCGGGAGGACAGACGGGATCGGAAATTACGATTAATGATGTGAATGCCACGCTGGTTTTTACAGCAGATTTTACGGCGGATAATGGTTGTACCGTTCCCGGTGAAATGGTGACCCTGGAAGTCATCGACGCACCGGTTATTGGTGCTTTGTCCGATCAGACTGTTTGTACCGACGAGACGTTTCAGCTGAGTGGATTAAACGAACAACCGGGGGTAGATTACACCTGGACGCCCGCCGCCGGAGTAGCAGATCCTAATGCACTGAATAATATTTTCAGTCCAACGGTAACGACTACTTACCAGATTACCGCCACGGCGGGAGACTGTAGCGATACCCAAAGTTTTACCATCAACGTAGAAGAAACGCCCGTGCTGACCGTTCCTGAAATGGCGACCGTCTGTACCGGAATGGGCGTTACCTTGACGGCCTCCGCTACGGTTCCCGGAACTTTCATCTGGAATCCGGGTAACTTGACGGGATCGGAAGTGACCATCAATGACCTCACTGAATCCACTAATTTTACCGTTTCTTTTGAAGCGGATAATGGTTGTGAGGTGGCCGACGAACAGGTATTGGTAGAAGTCCTCCCCGGCGTGGAGATAACCGAAATTTCGGTGGATTCGGAATTGGATATCGTGGAAGGAGATATGGTTGAACTGATGGTAACTACCGAACCTGATAGTGCGGTTACTTATCGGTGGAGTAGTGGTGGAACGGGAATCGTCGAGATGGTAACGCCCCTGGATGTCCCCGAAAGTTCTTACTCGGTCACGGTCACGGGCCCCAACGGCTGTACAGACGAAGGAACGATCAGCTTTGCGGTGGAACCCGCCCGTTACGGAATTCCCAATGCGTTCCGTCCGAATGGTCGGGTGGATATCAATAATATTTTTCAGGTAGAAATTACAGGAGGAAACATCGAAGTACTGAGCATGAAAATCTGGAACCGGTTTGGTGATTTAGTGCACGAAGGATTAGGCGCTGGACACGGATGGAATGGTTTGGTGGATGGAAAACTGGCGCCTTCGGATGTTTATATTTATGCCACCGAAATTCAATTGCCGGATGGATCTGTGGTAATGGAACAGGGAGACTTGACATTGATTCGGTAGTATTTAAACCTCTTCAATGGAAAATCAGCATCGGCTTAAAAACTGGTGCTGATTTTTTATTGAAACTTATGAATTTAGTAACGATCAAATAATAACTTCCACATCTGTGGCTAAAAGAATTTAAACTATACTTCGTAAAAAAGCCTCGCCATAGCTAGGCTATGTCTACGTTTTTTAACTCGCCTAGCTTAAATTCTTCCTAGCCAAGATGACGGACTTATTAATTGGTCGTTACTTAATCAATAAGAATTCTCAGAGATTCTGCTTCGGATGAACATGTTAGCAGGACTGATTAACTAATCTTGAGCGATACCCCAACAGCTTGCCTCGGGGAGCTTCATTCGTTCTGATTTGCTTTGAAATTTCTAATATACCAATAATTTATGCGTTGCTGCCGTACCGTTTTGTCTGATTATTTTTAAAATGAATAAACCAGAAACTTTGATATTTAGTATTCCATTTTCATTAAAAATAAAATGAGCTTTTTGTCCCGTTTGGGAAAAGAGCTGGAGGTCAGCGATCTGATTTAAATCCCCGGAAATCTGAAAGTGTCCATCGCTGGGATTTGGAAAAATCTCAAAAGGAATCTGGTTTATTTCTGTGGTTGAGACCAGTTCATTCAGGCAGGCTTTGTCCCGGACATTTTGCCGGATGGTTGGTAAAAGCGGATATAAGTTTTCTCCCGGGCAAACCGTATTTGAACAACTATTCGGCAAATCATTCCCATCCCGGTGTCCCGAAATATGCGCCAGCAACGCTCCGGAAGTGATGTGGTTTGAACTGTCGGCGGGGACGATCATTTTATCACAGGCTTCCCAGGCAATCAGTTGCTCCAAAGTAGAAATGGCCGTTGGCGCAGGGGTGGCAGTTTCAAAATTTCCAATCATACAGATACCCGTAGTTTCGGCATTCATACAACTAAAATGAGCACCCTGGGTACCTGAACCTCTGCCTTCGTACACGATTCCATTACCATCAATCAACCAATTATAACCGATATCATCCCAACCGTTGATGTTGACATGAAAGTCCCAGTAGGAGCGCACCACGGCCGGAAAATCATCACTGACCGAAGCAGAACCGGAATGATGAACAATGATATGAGAAGGAACGGTCGCCACCGGAGTTGGATCCGTCGGACAATTACCGGAAGGGCACCAGCAGTCCCGTCCGCAGATATCCGGCTGCGGGCAGTCGCAGTCTTCCCTTGTTGAACTCGTATTGTGTTGAATTTGATCCGTCGTGGTCAGCGTTAGCCACCGTACGGAAAGATCGGCAGGTAAACCCTGGTCAGATTTAAATTGTATGGAAGTATTTTTTTTTGGTAAAAATAAGAGCTCAAAAATTGCTCGGGTTGGATGGTTGGCTTCGTGGTACCGGGACAAGGATTGCCAGTCCTGCCCTTCTAATTGGTATTGTAAATTTCCTGAAAATGGAGCATCAACGAACACCGCAATGGTCGAAAAAGAGGCGGAAGCATCAACGGTTAATGCGATGTTTTCTGAAAAAAAAAGACTTGACTGAGAAGATTTTTTTAAGTCTAACTTAAAATTTTGAACGTGATCAGCGATAATTGTGTTCTGTGAAAATGTATTGTTTGTAAATAAAAATACAGTAATTATCAGCATTAAATATTTCATGAAAATTTTCGATTTGGGGAGTATGTAAGGGGATATTTAATTAACTATGTCTAGTCAATTGGTTTATTTTACATAAATTGAATACTTTTTTTAAGTGTCTGTTAATCAGGTTATTGGTTGATTAGTCTCTTTTTACGCAATGCTAACGTATCAAAAAAACACAGATTATTGAGCAGTCCCGTATGTAATCAGGAAGCAATAAGTTTAATCAATGAGCATTCTCCGAGGCGCTGCCTCGGATGAATACGTTAGCGGGACTGATTAACAAATTTACCGATTAACTGTGTTTAGAATACCCCGACAGCTTGTGTCGTGGAGCTTCATTGACTTAATCCGTTTTGATCGATGAGTCAAAAGGCAATTTAAACTGGTATAAGAGATCCTCACTTTTGCTGGGATCTACCACATCCACTCCGTATTGTACCTGTTTGGGATCATCGTAGACGAGCGTTCCAAAGATCCGGTCCCAGAAGGAAAAGATATTGCCAAAATTACTGTCCGTCCAGGGACGCTCGAAATGGTGGTGGAATTTGTGCATATTTGGAGTAATAAAAATAATGCTGATCATTTTATCCAGCCAGACGGGCAACCCGATATTGGCATGACTGAAGTACGTAAATAAAATACTGGCAATCCGGTAAATGATATAAAATGCCACGGGCATTCCAGTAATCAGAATGGTTGCTAAAGCAAATAATTCTCTGATCAGATAATCACCGGGATGGTGACGGGTGCCGGTGGTGGCATCAACTTTGGTATCACTGTGGTGAACAAGATGGAATTTCCACATCCACGCTACGCGGTGCAACATATAATGGGCAACGTACTGTGCGACGAAATCCAGGATCATCACTGCCAGCAGTAACTCCGCCCAGATTGGTAAATTTACCAAATAAAATAAGCCAAATTCGTGTTGACTGGTCCATAGAAAAATACCAACCGTCGCAATTCCGAAAAGAATATTGATGATCAGCGAGGTAGCAAAAAACACCAGATTCACGCCCGCGTGGCGCCATTTACGGTAGTCGAGTTGTACCAGCGGAACGGCAAATTCCAGCAGCCAGCTGACAGAAAGACAAATCAGTACCCAAAGTAATTTATAATGATTGGGAAGTTCTGCGAAGAAGGATAAGATATTTTCCATGAAATTTGAAAATTAATTGGTTAAATATGGAAACTCCGGAACAGATCCGTATTTTTTAAATATACAAAGTTTCTAAACAATTGTGTCTATAATTCTATATTTTTGTATTTGAGGAATTGACGAAAGAACGATGCATCGTGACATCTTGACTTTCAGTAGACATCCTTTGGTAAATCCGATTAAAAATAACCCATGAGAAAAACGCATTTAATACTCTTTTGTGTCTTGCTGATCAGTACCCTGGCGGGTGCTCAGGTAGAAATATCGGTGGACCGCAACACTGCGATTTATCAGCCGGGTGAAACTATTCAGTTCAATCTGGAAGGTTCCGGAGAAGCTTCTTACCGGATTTTCAGTGATCGTTTTTCCAGTTCACTCGAGCAGGGGAAGATTGATCTGCACAGTTGGGAAACCAATACCATTCATTTTCAGGCTAGTCAGCCGGGAATTTATATTTGTCAGGTATATCAGAATTTTCAGGGTCGTATGGCGGCGGCGGCGGTAGCGCCAATGTCTATCGAAGCGAAAATGGACCCACCGTCGGATATGATGGAATTCTGGAATGCGCAGCTCGCCGAACTGGCCAGTGTGCCGATTGATCCGGAACTGGAATTTGAGACGAGTACCGAATATTCTGAAAGTTACGAATTCAGCCTGGCTACCGTCAACAACCGGCGGGTCTACGGGTATATTTCAATTCCGAAAGGAAGCGGTTCTTATCCTGCCATTTTGAATCTTCCCGCTTTTGGAGACAATGCCAACGGTACGCAGATTCCAAGTACGCTGGCCGAACGGGGAGGCGCTATTTCTGTTTCGATAACCATCCATAATGCCGATGTAAATCAGGCCGATCCGGACGCTTACGAACCGGATATCATTACCAATCCGGATAGTCTTTACTACAAACTGGCGGTCCTGGCAGGCGTCCGGGTAATAGATTATATTTTTACCCGACCCGAATTTGACGGTCAGAATATGGCGGTCAACGGGGTGAGTCAGGGAGGTGGTCTTTCGATGATTATTGCGGGTTTGGATGATCGGGTAAACGCCCTGGCGTACAGTAATTCGGCGCTCTGTGTCAACCACGGACTGTATTTCGATCAGGCGAGTGGATTTCCGTACTATCTTAATCAAACCCGGGAACAAAACTTTTCGGAGGCCGAATATTTGCAAACGCTCCAGGCCACCAGCTACGTGGATGCGGCGTTTTTTGCTGCCCGCTATGATGGTCCGAGTCTCGGAGTGGTTGGATATCAGGATACAATTTGTCCGGCACAAACGGTACTAACTGCCCACAACGCGCTTCGTGGTCCAAAGATATTGGTGCACGCTAAAAATCTGGATCATAGTCATCCCAATGATTACTGGTCCGGTCGGATTGATTTTTACCGGAATTTATTTCCAACTATGCTGACGCCGCCGTGGCCATTTGCTGATATCAAAACGGGCTTCTACGCGGATGCCGGTACAAATCTGACTACTTCTATTGGTCAGGCGGTGACACTCAACGGTGCGGTTTTTTTGGAGGGTACTCCAAACCTGGCGTGGGAGGTGGACTGGACGGTGGAAGAAGGAACCGGAAATGTCAGTTTTTCTAATAGTACAGGGCGTACAACGACGGCTACCTTCGGTAGTGCGGGCACGTATCTGCTGCGTTTTACGGCTTATGATAAAGAAAATCTGGATTTGGAGGGAGAGGATGCGAAGATGATTACGATCAGTGATTATGTGCGGGTGACGGTGAATTAATGTATGCTGATAATGCGAATCAGGGGTTGAAAAAGAATTAGAATATCATAGATTTACAATATCCTTCTAATTGATATGGGTGTTTTTGCTATTTGCTATTTGCT
>CAKZUV010000231.1 GCA_937921555.1 uncultured Saprospiraceae bacterium | reverse complement strand
TAATCATTTCCAAAAAAGGTAAAATGCTCGCCGTATTTAGAGAAATTACCTTCGTATTTTACATCAATGACAAATTTCCAGAAATCCAGTCCAACTCCGGCCTGGTAGCCGTACGTAAGGGTTTTAAAATTTTGTTCGTACCCCTCCAGATTTAGAATTGTTGGATCATCAAAATCCGAACTGCTATCGAGGTGAAAGTGTCCAACCGGGCCACCCTGCAATCGTAGAATACCAAATTTGATACCCACCATGACCGGGATATCGACTCTTTGGTATGTTTCGTTTACAATAGTTTCCAAACCGGAACCGACTGATTCCCGAAAACTATAATCCGTCGAAGTACTATTAAAAAGGATTTCTGGCTGAATAAAGAATTTATCGTTGCCAGCCTGTAAGAATACGCCCAGATGATAGCCGTAGTTCGCTTCTTTGACTGCAATGCTAAAAGCCTCAATGCCTTGTTCATCATCCACCAGGAAACTGCTGGGTTTTAATTCGGTAGAAGACAGCCCTCCCCGAATCCCGAATTTTACCTGGGCAGAAGCAGTGGTCACAAATAATAGGGTGATTAAAATAATCAGTGCATTTTTCATGGGATATAATTTTTTGATTTTTGGAATAACGCCTGGTATTTTGAAATGTTGGATAGAAAAGCAGATATTTGAGCGATTTAACAAAAAATAATAATTATGACCATCCGTTCCGTTGAATATCTGGGGAGTTTTCCTTCGGTGAACAAATGTCCGAAACACCGTAAGGTTGAATATGCCTTTATCGGACGCTCCAATGTCGGGAAATCTTCGCTGATCAATATGTTGTCGGGCCGGAAATCGCTGGCTAAGGTGTCTAATACGCCCGGAAAGACGCAAATGATTAATATGTTTGACGTTAACAACGAGTGGATTATTACCGATCTGCCGGGGTACGGATACGCACGGTTGTCGAAAAAACACCGGGATTCGCTGGAAACCATGATTCAGGGTTATTTGCAATTCCGGGAAAATATGAATTGTGCTTTTGTGCTCATTGACAGTTATATTCCGCCGCAGGCCATCGACCTGGAGTTTATCAACTGGATGGGGGAGGCGCGGGTGCCTTTTGTGATCGTGTTTACCAAACAGGACCGGATGATTTCACAAAAGAAAATGATCAACGTGGAGTTGTTCAAAAAAGAAATGCTGAAAACCTGGAATGACCTTCCACCGTTATTCTTTACAAGTAGTGCCAATAAAGAAGGACGCGACGAAATTTTAAATTATATTGAGGAAATTAATTCCTAGAAATATGGAACAACCTACGCCGCCTTTATCGCAAGTATTTCCGGAACTGGAAGACTGGCCGATCTATAAATTATCAGAAGACCGGGAAGCTTTTGTTAAGGAGATCAACGATTTTACGACCAACCGCTTGCAGCAAAAGCCAAATCAGCTGCTGAGTGATATTTTAACCCAAACCATTTATCTGGAACGGATCAGAATCAAGGAGGAACCCTGGAAGGTGGACCCGCCCAACGAGGATCAGTTCTGGAAAAAAATGCGCAAAAAGCTGATCACCCGCTCGCTGGATAAAAACGAAGATGAAGCACGGGAGGTCAACGAATCTATTCTGCAAAAAATCGTCGCCCGCTACTCTGAAGAGATCGTAGGTACTTTTAAAATTCCAACTTTTCAGTTTGCCAGAAGATTTTTAACGGTCTTTTTTAACCGGCTCCTTAACACGGCCGCCGGAAGAAACCTCGGTCGCTTCTGGGGCGCAAAACGCAAAGTGTCCGAACGCCTCAAGGTCTACGGTCAGGTGGAAACCATCCGGGCGCTGATGAAAAAAGGCACGGTGGTCATCGTTCCTACCCATTTTTCTAACCTGGATTCTATCCTGATTGGGTACGCACTCGACACGGTGCTGGGCCTTCCTTCTTTTTCTTACGGTGCCGGACTGAATCTTTATAACACGGGTTACACGGCTTATTACATGAACCGGTTAGGTGCCTACCGGGTGGATCGCCGGAAGAAAAATCCCATCTATCTGGAAACCTTGAAAGCGATGTCCAAGTTGTCGATCGAGCGGGGCGTAAACAGTTTGTTTTTTCCCGGTGGTACGCGGTCGCGGAGTGGGGCGCTGGAGACGCGTCTCAAACTCGGATTGCTGGGTACGGCGGTGGAAGCGCAACGCTCTTTGTACGAAAAAGATAAGGATGAAAAAGTGTTTATCGTACCGCTGATTCTGGGATATCACTTTGTGCTGGAAGCGGATTATCTGATCGAGCAGCATCTGAAAAGTACGGGTAAAGAAAATTATTTAAAGCTGAAAGATCAGTCGTACAGCCGCTGGAAAGTTTTTAAATTTATCTGGAAATTATTCAGCCGCAGCTCGGATATTATTTTGTCTTTTGGTAAACCGATGGATGTGCTGGGCAACTTCGTGGACGCCGAAGGCAATAGTTTTGACCGGCAAAAAAAGCCCGTCGATCTAAAAGATTATTTTATCAGTGACGGTCGCATAAAATCGGATCTTCAGCGGGAAGGGGAATACACCCGGATTCTGGCCGACCGGATCATTGAGCGGTATCATAAAGAAAATCTGGTGCTGAGTAGTCATTTAATTGCTTTTGTTGTATTTACCATACTTCTAAAAGAAAATCCAAAACTGGACTTGTACGGTGTCTTGCGGTTGCCCGTCAAAGAATACGAATTTGAATACCAGATTGTACGTACGGCACTGGAGAACCTGCGGACGCATTTACAGGAAATGGAAGCGCAGGGAAAGATCAAACTGACCGAAATGGTTCGGGGAGATCTGGACGAACTCATTCTGGACGGGATCAATAATCTGGGTATTTTTCATCCGCAGAAACCGCTAAAAATTAACGAACTGGGACACCTCGAATCCGAGAATTTCAGAATTCTGTATTATTATCATAATCGCCTCTCTACTTATTCGCTGGCCAGATACGTAGAATGGGATCATTCGGTGGCCACCTTTGCAAAACTGACAAATTGAGTGTTGTAAAAAAATATTTTCTGGACGAACAACAGATGCTATTGGCGATTGTGGTCAATGCACTGGTAATATTTTTGCTGTATTTTCCGGAGATAAAACAAGATGCATTTAATTTTTATCAGACACTTGATTTTATTGATCATCTGTATGTTTTTATTTTTGGCCTGGAGGCATATTTTAAAATCAGTCACTATGGTGTTAAACGATATTTTTCCAATTACTGGAATACGTTTGACTTTATAATTGTGCTTGTCAGCCTTCCCGGATTGCTGCACTATCTGGGTTTTACCCACATTATGGATACCTCTATCTTTCAATTGCTGCGACTCCTGCGGCTGGCACGGCTGATCCGGTTTTTAAAGTTTATTCCGAATGTAAAAATGATCATTGCCGGTTTGAAGAGAGCGATGCGGGCTTCGGTCTTTGTGTTGGTAGTACTGGTATTTTTAAATTTTATGCTGGCGCTTTTTGCCTGTCATTTCTACGGGAAGCTGGTCCCAGAACTGTTTGGAAATCCGATGATCAGCAGCTACTATATTTTTCAGATGTTTACCGTGGAAGGCTGGAATGAAATTCCCATCATCATCGCCAAAGCCGCCGAAAAGAACGATCCCGACGGCGCGTTATACACCATCGTCGGCGCACGCGTATTTTTTATTTTTGTCGTACTGGTTGGCGGTATTTTCGGTATGTCCCTGGCCAACGCCGTCTTCGTTGATGAGATGACAATGGACAATAACCGGAAGCTGGA
>CAKZUV010000230.1 GCA_937921555.1 uncultured Saprospiraceae bacterium | reverse complement strand
TGGGTCAATCCTTTGAATTTGCCAGCGGGGAATTAATTCACACGGAAATCTCCCGGAAGTATAATCAGGCTGTTTTAAATGAGGTACTCAGCGGTACGGGCCTGTCAATCGTTGATAAGTTTACGGATCAAAAAGGCTATTTTACGGATTTTTTATTGGAGAAATTGTAGGGTGTATTTGAAAATACAATCCTTGTAATTTCCCGGTTTGCCCGAAGGCTGTGAACAATTATTGTCCCAGCATCAGCGGCGAAAACATAATATAAATCGCCACCACGATAATACAAACCAAAATTCCCACCTGATTCACATATTTCCAGGGCGTGATATCTACTTGTCTGGTGTATTTTGCCTCAAAATCTTCTTTCCGTGGTTTAAGCTGACCGATTACTAACATAATGAGCACATTCATTAAAAACAAAATAGCCATCACGTGCAAAAAGTGAGGGTATGCGCCTGTTTCCACGTACCTGAGTTCGTCGCCCGTAATACCGGCAGCCTTAGCATTGGCCAAAGCTTCGGAAACAAAGTGAGGCTTTAAGATAAACTGACTGATGGAATACAAAATCACACCAGAACCCAATGCAATCTTAGCAGCAATTGCCGGCACTTTTTTGGTTAAATAACCAACAACAATAATCGTCAGAATGGGAATACTATAACAACCATTTACTTCCTGTAAATAACCAAACAACCCGGCCGGAGCATTATCAATTAGCGGGGCGATAAACATCGCAGCAATGGCTAATATTACACCGAAAGTTTTACCCGCTTTTACTACTTGCTTTTCGGAAGCTTCTTTATTAAAATGTTCTTTATAAATATCAATGCCAAACAGGGTAACAGAACTATTCAACGCACTATTAAAAGAACTCAAGATAGCTCCGAATAATACCGCCGCAAAAAATCCAACCAACGAAGCTGGTAAAACCTCCGCCACTAACCGGGGATAGGCCTCGTCTGCTTTGGCCAGCGTATCTCCAAAAATATGAAAGGCAATAATTCCTGGGATGACCAAGATGAGGGGGCCTAAAATTTTTATAAAACTCGCGAGAATTAATCCTTTTTGTCCTTCCTTTAAATCCTTGGCAGCCAATGCTCTTTGAATAATGGCCTGATTGGTTCCCCAATAAAAAACCTGCACCAGCATCATTCCCGTAAAAATCGTCGCAAAGGGTACGGAAGCTGCACTGTCCCCAATAGAATTAAATTTTTCCGGATTACTCGTCATGATCTCCGAGAAACCCGCAGCAATGCTACCTTCACCAACGTAAGAAAGTCCAAAAATCGGAATCATGATTCCACCGATCAATAACCCAATCGCGTTGATGGTATCAGATACCGCCACCGCCTTTAATCCACCAAATACCGCATAGATAGAACCGATGATTCCAATCCCCCAGACACCAACCCAAATAGATTGTACCCGGCTAATTCCCAATGCTTCCGGAAGATTAAACATCGCACTAAAAGCCACTGCACCGGAATATAAAACGATGGGCAATAAAACTACTACATATCCTGAGAGAAATAAACCCGAGGTCAGTGTTTTTGTAAAAGTATCATACCGCCTCCCCAAAAATTGAGGTACCGTCGTCAATCCACCTTTCAAATATCTGGGCAACAAAAAGACCGCCGTCACGACCATCGCAATCGCAGCCAATGATTCCCATGCCATCACCAGAATTCCTTCGGTAAAGGCTTGCCCGTTCAATCCGACAATCTGCTCGGTAGACAGATTTGTCAGCAATAAAGAACCCGCAATAACACCTGCAGTAAGACTTCTCCCGCCTAGAAAATAACCATCAGAAGTATTTTCATTTGTATTTCTGGTGGACAAATAAGCGATGATAGCAACAAGAATAGTAAACCCTAAAAATGTAATTAACTGCATTATGTTTGTTTTTAATAATTCACATAGTATTGGAAGATCGAAATAGAATAGTTTGGGTTTCTTCGCTGTTTTCCCAAACCATCAAATAAATTAATCAAAAACCTAAATCTAAGACGATTTTTAAGATTATCCCTAATATTTGGTCTATTTTTTCCTAAAATCCCGCAAGTTTATCATCAGAAAGGTAATTTTACGTTTCATCCTTAAATTCAGGCGAATTGATAGAAAAAATCGTACTCCTCGGCAGCGGAAATCTGGCCACCCAACTCGGACCGGCACTGGCAAATACCCACGCCGAAGTCGTACAGGTGTACAGCCGACGCATCACCCACGCACGGAAACTGGCAAAGATTATTGGATGTCCCGCCGTTAGTAAACTGGATAGCGTCGTTACGGATGCCGATCTATATCTTTTTGCGATCAGCGATAACGCCATCGGAGAAGTCGCCCGCAATTTATCAGTGTATCTGCCACCGGATTCAAAACCCGTTTTTGCGCATACTTCGGGGGCGACTCCACAACTGGTTTTTAAAGGTTTGAATGGTAATTACGGAATTTTTTATCCGCTCCAGACCTTCTCAAAAAACCGTCCGGCAGATTTTTCGACCATTCCGTTTTGTATTGATGGAAATAAAAAAAGCGTACGCAATCAACTGACCGCACTGGCAGAAAATTTAAGTCCGAACGTAGCGCTAATCAACGACGAACAACGGGCCGTCTTGCACGTAGCGGCCGTTTTTGTCAACAATTTCACCAATGCACTTTTTGGGGTTGGAAAAGAAATACTGGACCGGGATAATATACCTTTTAACTTACTCACCCCGCTGATTCTGGAAACCGCAAAAAAAGTGCAGGACCAACCTCCCCGGGATATGCAAACGGGCCCGGCCCGGCGGGGAGATGACAAAACCATCCAAAAACATCTGACGCTACTGAATGATCATCCCGCTTTTAAGGAGATTTATCAGCAATTGAGTGACCTGATTAAGCAACAACAAAAATGAAGCAATCCGAAAAATTAGGGACCGAGGAGATTCCAAAACTACTTTTTCAGATGGCTGCGCCCGCTTCCGTTGGAATCCTGGTTATGTCGATTTACATGATTGTGGATACGATTTTTGTAGGAAAATTTGTGGGCGCGATGGGGATTGCAGCGATCACGGTGGTTTTGCCGATCAACTTCCTGATTTCTTCTATCGGTATGTCGATTGGAATTGGCGGCGCGTCCGTGATTTCCAGAGCGTTGGGTGCGGGAGATCGTCAACACGCTTTTCAGACTTTTGGAAATCAAATTTCTTTAACGATACTCGTCAGCACACTCGTCATTTTTGGCGGTTCTTTTTTTCAGGAAGAAATTCTAAAATTGTTTGGTGGGAACGGCGAAATTCTCGAACCGGCGAAAGACTATTTTAGTATCCTGCTTTACGGAATTCCCTTTCTGGCCTGGGCGATGATGTCCAACAACGTAATTCGTGCGGAGGGACGGCCAAAAATTGCTATGAACATCATGCTGATTCCGGCGATTACCAATATAATTCTGGACCCGATCCTGATCGTCTGGCTGGATTGGGGAATCAAAGGGGCCGCCTGGGCGACCATCATTTCGTATATATGCTCGGCGGGTTTTGCGGTCTGGTTTTTCTTTTTTGGCGGCAGCGAATTAAAAGTAAAACTATCAGATTTAGTTTTAAAACTGGAGATTATAAAAGAAATTTTTGCAATCGGCATTGTAACGCTCGCCCGTCAGGGGACCATCAGTCTTTTATCAATTGTCCTTAATAACAGTTTATATGCGTACGGCGGCGCTTTCAGTGTTTCAGTTTATGGAATTATCAACCGGATGATGATGTTTGCCAATTTTCCCGTCCTGGGAATTACGCAGGGTTTTCTGCCGATTGCCGGTTTTAATTACGGTGCAAAAAAGATGGACCGGGTCAAAGAAGTAATCCGGGTTGCCCTGAAAGTTGGGACCGGACTGGCGGTCGTGATCTTTACCGCGTTGATGATTTTTGCACCGCAGATTGCCAGTATTTTTACCAACGATCCCGAGCTTGTCGCTAAAACTGCTCCCGCGCTCAGAATATGTTTTATGGCCACGCCACTCATCATTTTTCAGCTGATCGGCTCGGCTTATTTTCAGGCAATCGGACAGGCCGTTCCGGCGTTGTTGCTAACGTTGACCAAGCAGGGATTTTTTCTGATTCCGTTGATCTTGTTGTTACCGCTGGCCTTTGGTCTGGACGGCATCTGGATGAGTTTTCCGATTGCGGATGTGTCGGCGGCGGCGGTTTGTTACTGGTGGTTGCGGCGGCGGGTCAGCTTTTAAGCGGTGTGTGGGATATTGGGAAACTTAGGGGGGATTTTGGCGTAGAAACCTATTCAGGAAAAGTCTTTTTTAGGATAAAAATTTAATTTTCAATAAAAAATAAATATGTAAATCAATGAAAACAAACAACTTATAACTATTTCCATATTTGTGAAATTTTTGTTAGAACGTTTAATTTCGTAACTTGTCCATCTATACTTTGAAGAAATTTTCGGATAATAACTTCTTTTGAACCATGGTAAAGGCATAAAAACTGCCGCAATATCCCTAAGACGATCAACTGAATTAAAAAACATATAATTGAGTAACCTTAGTTTTATATTCGTACTAATTTTAAATCTTTCTGCTTGCTCGGTCGCTTCGCAGGAAGGTAACAGTCCGGGTAAAGTTCATTTGCAAAATTTAGCACAATACAGAAGTGAATTGTTGCTATCCAGCCAGGAGGAGTTAAAAGAATTTCACAAAGTTATTGACAAATTATCTTTGAATGATTTTGAAAGTGAAGTCTTTAAGGAAATGTTGTATAAATTAATAGCGGATAAAAAGGTATACGATTATTCAAATGAAATTATCCTTCGGTTTTTAAAAAAAGATTTTCCTAACATAAAATTCAGGGA
Source organism: uncultured Saprospiraceae bacterium (assembly GCA_937921555.1). Lineage (GTDB taxonomy): Bacteria > Bacteroidota > Bacteroidia > Chitinophagales > Saprospiraceae > JALZUU01. Next base: position 13,216 of record CAKZUV010000230.1, on the reverse strand, counting down.
GGAATTGACGCTGAACGATATAGAAGTAATATCTGAAAACAGTGAAATTATGGAATCAATTTTGGATGGTGTTTTGAAGCGTAAGTATCCTTTTTCACTGGATGTAAATACTTCATTTTTTGATGAATTTTATTTTTACAAAATAGACTCAACGGATATAGTCGGAGAGATAGGAGCAGGACTAGGAAATTTTTCAGTATTGGTATCTGCACTTGAACCACAGATAGAATTATTTGTCAATGAAATAAATAAAAAAAATAGTCAGTATATTGAAGAGAAGTTCAAAAATCAAACGGATAAGAAAGTGAAAATTATTCTGGGTAACAAAAAATCCGCTAATTTTCCATTAAACAAGTTTGATAAGATTATTATTAGAAATTCATTTCACCATTTTAAATATAAAAAGAACATGCTGCATTCGATTAAGGAATCTCTGAAAGCGGATGGTGTTTTATATTTAAACGAACCAACCACTGAATTGAGTAGTGATACTTGCAAAAATATTTTACCCGAAAACGAAGTAATTACCAAGATAATTGAGAATGGATTTACCCTCGAAGAGACGAAAGAATTTGGTGAGCGATTATTATTAAAATTCACCATTACAAATAAATAAAACTAAAATTAAAAAACTAACATTCAACACCTAAAAATTTAAATCATGTCAACGCTTAATAACGAAATTCTAGACAAAGCAAAAGCCTGGCTTTCTCCCGTTTTCGATCAGGAAACACAGGCGGCCATTCGCAAAGGAATGACGGATAATCCGGAAGATTTACAGGAAAGTTTTTATAAAAATCTGGAATTTGGTACCGGTGGTATGCGGGGTATCATGGGTATCGGAACCAACCGGATCAATAAGTATACTTTAGGTAAAAGTACACAGGGACTCAGCAATTATCTTAAAAAAGCTTTTCCGGGAGAACAATGTAAAGCGGTGATCGCTTTCGATTGTCGTCACAATAGTCAAAGCCTGGCCAAAGTCGTTGCGGATGTTTTTTCCGCTAACGGAATAGAAGTTTATCTGTTCGAAGATTTACGTACCACACCGGAGTTGTCTTTTGCGGTCAATCACCTGAATTGTCACTGCGGAATCGTTCTGACAGCTTCGCACAATCCACCGGAATACAACGGTTATAAAGTGTACTGGCAGGATGGTGGTCAACTCGTTCCACCCCACGACGCTGGCGTGATTTCGGTTATTGACAGCCTGGACTATTCGGACATAAAATTTTCTGCAAACCCGGATTTGATTCATACAATCGGGAAGTCCGTGGACGATGTATTTATCGACGCTTCAGTAAAAAATGGCAGCACGGGCGCCTCGCAATCAGCGAAGGATAACACGACGATTGTTTTTACTTCCTTGCACGGTACTTCCATTACGGCGATCCCCGAAACGTTAAAAAGAGCAGGATATAACAACGTCCACATCGTCGAAGAACAACGCGTTCCCGACGGTAGTTTCCCAACGGTAAAATCCCCGAATCCCGAAGAGCCCGCAGCCCTGAAAATGGCCCTCGAACTGGCCGATAAAGTAAACGCGGATATCGTTATCGGTACCGACCCGGACAGCGACCGGTTGGGCGTTGCCGTTCGCAATGACAAGAACGAAATGCAGTTACTGAACGGAAATCAAACCATGGTACTGATGACCGACTTCCTCCTCAAACAATGGAAAGCAGAAAATAAAATTAAAGGAAAAGAATTTATTGCGACCACTATTGTTTCCACGCCGATGCTGACCAATCTGGCCGCCAGCTACGACGTAGAAAACAAGATTGTCCTGACCGGATTTAAGTGGATTGCCAAATTAATCAAAGACCATCCCGAACTGAATTTTATCGGAGGTGGAGAAGAGAGCTTCGGCTACATGGTCGGAGATTTTGTCCGCGACAAAGACGCGGTCACCTCTACCCTGCTCGCAGTCGAGATTGTCGCACAGGCCAAAGCCAGCGGCAGTTCTGCTTACGAAGCGTTAATCGAACTGTACACCAAACATGGTTTTTACAAAGAACATCTGATTTCACTGGTCAAAAAAGGAATCTCCGGAGCGGAGGAAATCAAACAAATGATGACCGATGCACGCGCTACGCCGATGACGGAAATAAATGGTTCGAAGGTAGTTAAGATTGACGATTATAAACTATCCGTGACCAAAGATATCGCCACTGGAAATACCACTCCGATTAATATTCCAAAGTCGAACGTGCTGGTTTACACCACCGAAGATGGCAGCCGGGTCGCCCTGCGTCCGAGTGGTACCGAACCAAAGATCAAATATTATATGAGTGTCAATATGCCGTTGTCTTCCACCGCTGATTTTGAAAAAGTAGATGCGGCGCTCGACGCAAAGATCGCGGGCATTATAAAGGATTTGGGGATGTAAGTTTTTTGCTGTTTGCCTTTTGCTATTTGCTCTCTTCCGTCGTGTAAGGGAAGCAAATAGCAAATAGCTAACAACTAGGGTATTTAATTAACAAGACTAAATGAGCGTATTTTTTTCATTTAAGCTTTTCCAGCAATTTTAGTTTTTTCTTTTTCTTTCTGTTCATTTTTTTTGGCAGAAAAAAAAACGAAACAAAAAAATCTGCCGCCTGTCGCATTTTTCGAATTCGGCATTTCTAATAAAATATCAAACCGAATAAACTCGCTTTTGAGTTCTGATTTTAAATTTTAAGTCATTGATTATCAGTTGTTTACTTTTGATTTAGTTTCAGTCCAGCTCACACAGTATTCGTTTTAAGATATTTTATTAATATACCGAATGGAAAAAAACTCAAGGTCGGAAAATTCATCAAGCGGGAACAGTTTCGGTCACTAATGGAAGCATTTATTATCGGAATAATTGCTGTAAAAGTTCGAATTTGATCCAAAAAATGCAAGAAGAAATTTTCAAAGTCCATAGGGTAGATTGAGATTGAACACCCTCGCAAATAGCCTTTCTAAATAAACTTAGCGCTTAAACCACAAAACTTACAAATCTACTTAACAATCAAAACACGTTCCCGGCCAAAAACTACGCCATCCTTCCGCACCACTAAAAAATACAGCCCGGACGAAAAGTCCTCGTTAAGTAAAGAAGTCTCTAAGATTACGGGACCGGCCGGTAACATTCTTTCCAGTATTGGTGTCATTTTTTTTCCATAAAGATCATAGACCGCAACCTCCAGGTTAGCCGCATCCGGCCAGTCCATCCGCAAACTGAACGCCCCTGCTGTTGGATTTGGAAATACTTCAATTTTATTCAGTGGATTCATTTCATTTTTAATACCCGTAACTTGATCCTGAAAATAAATCACCAGATCTTCTGCTCCTCTGTCTTCCATAATTTTATCGAGTTGATTTCCCTGTTCGTCGAGGACCGTAACAGACATCAGTGCTTGCCCGTTAGAAACTACCAAACTAATATTTTGCAACAAATCAAATTCGGTTGTTAATTGGATCGTCATTTGTCCGTTGTTGATTTCTGTATAAAAATCCTGGGCTTCTCTGGCCAGCCAGAAGTCTCCGAAATGCTGCATTTCTATGATCGCGACTTTCTCCGGAATCCGGTCCATATAATACGCTAAACCGTCCAGTTTGTAATGTCGATTGGGGTGAATCAGCAACACGGTCGGCGCACCGTTTTCAGAATTTTTTCGGGTCACCTCAAGCCAGTTGTCTGCTTTATCAAAAATATTATCCGCTGAAATCGGATCGTCGTGATACACGTCCGAAATCGTTACCGGAAATTCGTATACGCTGGAATTTTCTCCACTGAAACTCTGATCTTTTTTATTCTGAAAAGGAAAATTATTTAAAACATCACTCGCAGAATAAGAACTGTTAAATTGGTATCCCAGTTCGTCCAGGACATTGACCAGATACTTTGGGTACGCCAGATGACCGGATCGGAACGTTCGAATGGATAAACCCGGAATATCAGATTCCAATATATTTTTTGATACCTCGCATTCTCCGTAAATCGTTCCACCGATGGTCACATCTCCATCATTAAAAGGAAAATAGCTGGCCTGTGTATTTCCCGGACTTCCAATTGGAAAAATATCTTCATCCGCAAAATCAAAGAAGTGACCCACCGAATGCGAGCCAATATTATGTCCACGATTTAGAATATAATTCAACGTAGGCTGACTGCCCAGATAATAGGGCCCCATTAACTCATCATCAAAATACCGAACCGTCATATTGTAGGTAGCCTCTACGCTATTTGCAGTTTCATAATCCACAAAAACGGATAAAGTATCTACGCCCGTTTTACTGTCGATATCATGGGTGACCATCAGGGTCGCTTCCGAATTTCCCGGACTGGTATTTTTCCAAACGGCATACGGATGATGTTCTGCGAACAATGCTCTGACGAACAATGCCAATACATCTGATGTTGGTTCAAATCCATTCGAACTGACTCGGTGCGCTTCGTAGTCCCGGTTGAGTTGATTTCTTAAAATGACTTCCTTCCAGGATACGCCAATCGAAACGGCTGCTCCCTCTCCAAAACTATTTTTCGTTACCGCCGATGTACCATCCGTAAAAGAGGCCAGGGTTCGGGCTGTATTCGTGGTGTAACCGATTGTTTTATAAATCGCGTCGTAGGTATCGCGTCCTAATGACAAAGTTTGCTCTTCGGGCTGGTCAATATATTTTAAGGAAGCATCGGTCAACGTAGTATCCCAGTGGATGACAAAACGGCTATTACTGTTTTCAAAACCTTCAATTCCAAATAATGGAAAAAAGTCAGACTCCTCAATTCTCGGAGCCACCAGCAATCCGCCTTCGTTGACATAGGTTTCCAGTTGACTGATTTCTTCATTCGTAAATTTATTATTTGCAAATAAAGAACTGCTCAGAATCATTCCGTAATTGGTCGCCACCGAAATATCGTCCGTTCTGATAAAGGGAATTCCGGTCACCTTGGCGATATGTTCCACCGAGAAAAGACGGGCATCGTTGGATTCATTATTCCTTTCGGTGAGATCTAAAACAGCAATTGATTTTTGTAAATCCTGAGCGGAAAGTTGCGAAAAAAATAATCCGGTTAACAAAACAAACACCACATAAATAGCTTTCATCAGTTGATTTTTTGAGACATGAGTGCGTGACAATTCCGTATTTTTTCAGAAGATACTTTTGTCATTTAGCACTTTAGAGCAGCTATCTAAGAGCTTGTTTAAACTTCCATTAATTGGCTACAATTGGCAAATTTAGACAAGCTCTAAGGGACGGCAGCCAATCTGTTCACTTGTTTTGTGGAATTTAAGAGGCTCCAACAGGTCAAGTCCTGACTATTTACAGTCCAAAATACGGGCCACGTATGGTTCGGAAGAGGTAAAGTACCGGTATTTATGAAAATGAATGAAAATTACCCTTCTACTCCATCTTCGATATTTCCAAAATAGCTCTATTCCAGACCGGCTATTTCTCAGAGGGGAGACTTTGCCACAACACGTTCCGGATTTTCCACTGCCCATCGACTTTGGCCAGATGAAAATAATCCATTCCCCAGGCAGCTACCAATTTGGCGGAAGCCGTTTTATCCTGAATATCAAAAATGGTAATTTCGCTGGGAGACATAGCGGTGACCTGATCGCCGTTTTTGTTCCACTTTCCAGCCAGGTCGTACAACTGCGTGTAGGACATTTTCAGATTATCGACGTAAGTCATGGTTTCTTTGTTAAACCAAAAACCAGTTTTGTGTAACGTTGTATCCACGCTGTTAGCGATACGCTGCGCGTCTACCAGATAAAGTCCAAAAACATAATCTTCGATGGCCGCTTGCACGGAAGTATATTCCGGATGGTTCTGAACGGCGGCGGGAGCAGATGGTTTGACCGTTGCGGGAGCAGCTCTTGGAGCACTGATATCATTCCAGATGTCCAGATAAATTTTCCAGTCCTCTTTGATCTTTTTCCAGACGATGACGTACTTGCCCTGCCAGCTACTTTCGGATCCGTTCCGTCTCAGCGTGGCACCGGCATAATAGCCGTAATCATACGCATAATTATCGACGATTCGGATTTCTTCGGGCGTGATTTTATGTCTTAGAATTTTCACCCCTTCCGGCAAAGTCCACTTCTTTTTGATGGCTGCATGTCCGGCGATAATATCTGTTCCGTTGGGAAAAATTTTACCATCGGTCGTGTAGCAGTTAGTGAGTTTATCCGTTTCACCGTTGATGTAGAATTGGGAAAAGCTGGCGATGTTTTTCTTGATTATGGCCATCTCAGTTTCCGGGCCGTGGAAGGTTTGGGCGGAAATCAAAGTAGTCATCCCAAAGACAAACAAAAGAAGAAGATTCGATTTTAAGGACATGATTGGTGATTTAATTTTTATTGATAAGCGATACCGAAGTTCAACTTTAAGAACTTGTCTAAGGTTATTGACCACAGAGTGGTCATATTATGTTAGCCAATTTATTGGCGTTAGATGACCGACCCCGGAGGATGTCGCATTATTTTTCACAACATGAATCCAAGAAAAAGTACCGGGCCTTACCTCCCGAAAGCATAATTCTCTACCCGCTTCCGAATCGAAAAATCATCATTAAAACCCGTCTTATTTATTTACTCCACCAACCTAAAGTTATCCATAAACACTTCTCCTTTCCCCGTCATCGTAAAATAAACTTGTTTGACATTTGAAAAATCGATGCCTTTTGGGATGGCAGATAACGGCACCCGGACTTTACGCCATTTGGTATCGTATCCTCTGCCCTCCACGAAATCAGCGGTCAGCGAAGCAAAGGATTTCGCCCGGTTATAATCTTCAAATCCAATTTTTATGGGCAGCGATTGTACCGTTTCGCCGACGGTTAAAATGTCAAATTCAAAAGACGCCGTATTCCGGATGGAAGTAATATCAACCGGAAACCATTTGTTCCAGCTAACGCCAAAAGCATTCAACCGGCAATTTTCTCCTTCTGCGTTCCAGCGCAAGTGCAGCGATTTTTCTCCCGTAAAACTATTCTTCTCCGACCACTCAATCTGCTTACAATCATCTTTTACCAATCCCCAGCCGTTGTCATTGATAAAATTATCATCAAAGATTAGTTTTGGCAACCCGACCGGATTGTCCCGTTCTTCCTCTTCCATCCACGGAGTCTGTTCTTGTTCTTCGTAAAAAACAAGACTAATATCATCCAGATATACGCTTCCACTCTGCTGCAACTCAATCTGTAATTGTTTGATATTGGAAGGGTCCAGATTCTCTTTGGTGATTTCAAAATCTTTCAGGGGAACGATCACCTTTTGCCATTCTTCGTCAATTGAGGACCGCTCAAAATATTTATTGGTAGTATATAAAAAACCCATTCCATCACTATAGTCAATCAGGGTCAGTACAAACGGCAGTCCGAAAGCTTTTCCTTTCTGAGTCCGGACGTACATCTGAATCGCCACCGAACTCATAATCAGCGAAAGATCTTTTCCCGCCCAGTTATCCCAACCAATTCCAATTCCTGACCATTCACAACCTTTCGCATCCCGGTTCCAGGTGATTTTCAGAGATTCTTTACCACTGTACGCCACGTCAGAAACGCTTGCCTCCTGACAAATATCTTTTTCTAATCCCCAAACATCAGTGGCATCTTCGTCGTAAATTTCCGGTTCTACAATTACCGAAATATCATTGGGTAAAATGACTTTTTCCTCTGGAATTTCACCGTCGTACAACGTCGCCTTTTTCAAGGATACACAACCAAAAATAAACAGACAAACAAAGACAAAACAAAAATATTTTATAAATTTCATTTTAATTGTTGTTGCACCTGTCAGTTAAGGATGACAGGTCGTTGAAATAGTTGGATACAAGTTTTATAACTCCAGTAGTCCACCCTCGGTAAAGATCATAAAATCAACGCCAAAAGCAACCTCTAACGGAGGGTTTGGCTGGGTGTTCATATTAGAAATCAGCAGTAACCGAATTGCTACCACTTTGCTAAGATTCTCCTGTGTGATTCCCGTTTCGCTCATGGGATATCCCATCTGTTTCCAGCCTTCAAAAGTAGCAAGATCAATGTCCACCGGAACCCGAAAAGCCTGTGTATCCTGGTCAAGTTCGTAAGTGCCGGTATCATTTCCATCCACAAAAAAATCGATAATCGCAATTCCGTGAGGACCACCATTCGAGTACATAAAAAAGTTGAAAAACAAATCTTCCGGTACGGTCGTGGGGAATTGCAGCACACCACTTCCTGTCACCTCCGATTTAATATCTACCAAACCGACGAAAAAATTAGGAACTACATTATCCGTCCCTTCCAGACGGTAATATGAATCTCCCTGCGCCGGAATATCCGTTTGCCGTCCGGTCTGTGGCGTAAATTCAAATTCAAAATTTCCGACAAATCCATCCACGCCAAAGTCTTCTTCAAAGTCTGAGAATAACAGTCCTTCGTACTGTTTGCTTGATAAAGCCTCCACGGTGGTCATGTCCATAAACTGGTCTTCCTCCGGTATGGTCAGTACTGCGGTGGCCGTTTCGTTTTTGAATAAAGGCAATCTGGTGGTACCTCCATCCCAGGTCGCATTGCTGGCATTCAGTTCACTGGAAAATCCTTCAATTCGCTTCACCGATCCACTTTCTGATCCAGTAATTTCGAGCACCCAGTTTACATTTTTATTAAATTCTGCGCTAAAAGCAATGGTCTCTCCCGCCGCAAAATCCGCCGTGGGTTGACTGGCCGTTAGTCCCGTCAGAACGGTAAAAGGTCCAAACCGATCAACGAGACTCGGCCCGTCAAATGTTTCGGTATCGTGGTCGCAACCGCTGATGGTCAGAAGTGTGAAAACGGTCAGACATGCGTATAGAAAATTTAATTTATTCATGTTTTTTATTTTTAGAATTCCATGTTATATAAAACAAAGAACTGCTGAAATTCGTAATTGTTTGGATTATCTGCGCCTAATTCAGCGCTGAAATGATTGTATTGTAAAGTCATATAAATGTCTTTCTTGAATTCATATTTAATACCCAGCCCCAGCATCGTTTCCTGATCATCCGCTATGAATGGTGCCGGAAAATCCTGAATATCATTAAACCCTGTCAAAACGGGTACGTAATCCCGGCCCTCGGAACTAAATAGTTTGGCACCGAAGAGTAAATCGAACTGCGGGAATAATTCTACTTCCAGTCCCAAGTCAACCAGCGTGGAATTGAGGTCTACCTCTTCAAATTCTCCGCCGCCCCGTTGGGTTGATTCCAGTTGAACACCGAGCGTAGCGCGAATCATATTTTTTATACCCAAAAACTGATGAACATTGATATTGGCAGCCGCTTTGATCAAACTGAAATCTTTTAATTCAAAAGTACCTTGTCCCCGGATTTCAGAAAGGAAAGCACCGTTTGCCCACGCTTCGATCTTGTCTGTATCTGCTCCGTAATGAACCCCGAATTTAAAACCCTGACGGTTGGGCGTTGCATCACCGTATGGCAGTGTATTACTGTAACGGGGATCGTAGGCCATCAGTTGGTCCGACGTCCGGAAGGTATACAATTCCCGGTCCCGCGAAAGATCAAAAACAGATACTCGACGCAGTTCCCGGTCGGTACCGATCCGGTCGTAAAACGTTTTTCCGTTCCGGAATTCATTGTCTGCAAATTCTACCCGCTTACTTTGTGCACCTGTGCTGAAAAAGTCCGGTCCAACGTCAACGTAAGCGGCGGAAATGGTTAGTTTTTGTTTTTTTAATTTAAAAGTCAGTCCCACGTCCATAAAGGTATCATCCTGGTCGGTACCTTCTATCATCACATTTTCTTCTTTCCCATCCACGTCGGTAATCCGTTCGGACCGCATGACCTCAGAACGCCCGGATTCTCCCGAAAGGTTCAATGACAGGTTACTTTTATCCAGAATCGCGACGTCGTAATCGACCGAATAAACGGTATTTCTGATTCCCGTTACCGCGTTGCCGGATTGCAGATCGTCAAAAGTATGAATCAGGTTGAAACCAACATCCGCTTTAATTCCAAGCGAATCGTCGAAGGTAACGGTAGAAAAATCAATTTCTCCTCCCGCAATTAAACGGTTGGGAATGGTAAAAAAGTCTGTGCCACGAATCCGCGCAATGAAGGAAGAAACCTCCATGTCTTCGAGTATCGTTCCGAAATTCAGACCAAAATCTATCTTCCCGCCCTGTAATCGTCTGGTGTTTTCGTCGGTATAAAATTGTTCGTAATCAATTACTTGTTTTAACGGTTGAAAAACGGCTGGCTCGTTTACAAATCCTTCTTCTTCCGGACTGAATAAAGTATAAGGTGACATCACCACATCCATATCTCCTACCCGGTATTTAATGAAATCGGCGATAATTCCACGGGCCCAGAGTTCCCGGACTTCGACCGACATCCCGGCACCAAAGAATCCACCAAATTCGTTACGCAGTCTGATAATGGTTTGTACTTCCGAAGTTTTATTCGGCGTAGCGTTGACCGCTAAATCCAGTAAAAATTCTCCGTCCGTTAACCGATCTATGGTATTGGTATCGGCCTGCACCACGTCTCCTTCGATTCCCGTCCGGTTAATCAGCGTCCGGCCCAGACCATTAAACCGAATCTTACTTTTATCTTCTTCCGCAACCGTCGCCTCCGAACCACCATCCTGTCCCAGAAGGACCGATCCGGACCATAACAGTACAACAACCAATAACAATACTTTGGTAAATAAGTTTTTCATAAATATTACAAACTAAAAATTAACAAAACAATAATAAAGCTTAGCATAGATTACGGAATGCTGCTTTTATTTTAAATGATAAAACAATCGAAAAACGGTCAGCAATAGCTATACTGTTAGAAAAAAGTCTTTAATTCTACGGTTACCTCTCTGCCTTTGAACCGGTCCAGACCAAAGTTTTTATCCTCAAATTTCATCCAGCGGTGTCTGAAATACAGACCGGTAGATTTTGAAACCGTCCAGTCAAAACCTACTCCGATTCCGGTACCAAACTGGTCCAGCGGCAACTGGGTTTCAATGTCCCATTGGGTAAATGAACCACCGCGCGCGTCTTCAATTCCTAAATAACCAGTGAGTAAAAATTTGGGAAATAATTCCAGATAAGCGTCAAATTCGTGGTATTGGACAAAAAGATAACTTTCCTCGTTGAAAACCGGCAACGCTTCTCCTGTCCGGCTGGCAGAACCCAGCGAACCCAAATAGAAAAGATACAGCGAACGATCCCCGAGTTTGGTTTTGTATTTTGCCTGAATGTCTACGGCATTAAAATATTTTTTATTCCGGGCCTCAGCCGTGGCCGGATCGAGGTCGGTGGTTTGCACGATTTCCGTTACTCCGCGAAAAAAAGAAATCTTCCGGTTGTACGGGCCAAACACAGTAGGACTGACGGCGCCTTCCGGGAAAGGATTGTAAATTCGCGATAAGGCCAGCCCGTTGATTCGGTGCACGTACGTCAGCTGTGTAGAGGCGACTTCCAGTTCCTGCGACCATCCCCAGCCGAAGTTGAGTCTCAGATTGCCAATATCCAACTCTGTGTTGATATTTAATCCACGACGATTGTGTACGAGTTGACCGACCTGAGCCAGTTGACCTCCCACGCCGTTGACTCCGGCGATCACCCCAAAATCCTTGATGATATCGGGATTCGAGTTGGTAGCAATGGCTCCGTTTTGATTGAAATAATCTTTACTAATTTGAAATAATTGTACATCTATGGGAAGGACAGTATATTCTTTTGGAAAAAAAGCGTGCAACATCATCACTTCTCCCCATTTTTGTTCGTAAGTCGGACTTTCGTAGCTACCCGCTCCCAGTTCTCCGCGCAGTTTTACCTTGGCGAGATTTAAGTTCATGGATAAAGTGTGTACCTGATATTTTCTGGCAATATTATCAATAGAATCCAGAGCGGTTATACTATAAATAGCGTTGTAAAAAATCGTGTTTCGTTTATTGCCAAAAGTCTTACCAATTTTACCACCCGTAATAAAATTATCTATTCTCCGTCCGTCCCCCGCAAAACCCAAATAGCCGGGAACACTTCCTGCGTCCCGCGTGGGAGGAATAGACAAGGCAGGATCGTTGATCGAGTTGGCTAAGTTTCCGTTAGGCTGGGTTTTCCCCCAGAATAAATCAAAACTAACGTTGCCCGGCAATTTTGCTCCGTTGACAATTAAGCCCTGAAAGGCCTGATTATTCCAGCGCAGATCTCCGGCACTGGTCGCTCCCGTTCTGAAATAGCTGTCGTATTTCAGATTATCGGTAACGCCTTCCCAGGGAGTACGGTCAAAAATACTGAACCGGTCTAAAATCTGATAAACACCAATGGTAAAGTCACTGAGATTATACCAGTGAATACCACCGGCCCGTACGCCAAAATTTCCCAGTTTAGTCCGGAAGTTCCCGTAAAAATTGATGCCCAGATTCATCGTAAAGACATTTTCTTCCTGACCTCCGCCCGTGTAGGGAGCAAATAAAAACAATTCTGTTCCGAAGGCCGTTTTTCCATTGGGTCGTCCAAAAACACTGAGGGACAAAGTAGGCTCACGGTAACCATCTCCAAATCCGTAGGCTTTTTCAAAAGGCGCCAGATTGGGGTACGGTTCTGTTACATTCCGTCCGTAGCCAAAGAGTCGGTAATAGCCAAATATGGTCATCTTCTGACCTTTCTTCCGCAATTTTTTACCTACGTAAGACGTATCATACTGGATGCCGGCGACGACCGATATATCTACCGGATCTTCCTCGGTAGCTATTGTAGTGGTCGTATCAGTGGCTAAAGTGGCAGGAGTATCTGGAAGCAGTTCCGAAGGTGGTCCGGTGATGGCATCCTGCCCGGCGAGGTGACCTGTGTTCCATAAAAAGAGTAGCAGGAATAACAGGTATTTATAAGATTGTTTACTTTTAGTATTTTTGGTCAGCGGTAAAACCATGAATTTATTTTTGGCCAGAATTTTAGAAAGAATTTGGTAAACAAATGTAAGGCGATTAGGCTACAATGAAGAAAAAACATCTACATCATCCGTACGTCTGCAGGCGTAAATGTACATCAAAACTACATCAATGTATTAACTTTTTGGTGAATTTAATTTTATTAACTATTTTTTGATGAAATAAATAATAAGTAATGGTAAAACAATAACTTCCCGATTTATGGCTGGCCCTTTTGATCCAATATTTCGTTAAAAAGCCTCGCCGATGCTATGGCATCGTCTACGTTTTTTGCCTCATCTTGAACCAAAATTCCCTTGCCAAAATGCGGAA